>JAVHOH010000047.1:0-12898 GCA_036169935.1 Minisyncoccota bacterium
GGTTGGTCTCCTATCTACTGCACTCGTTGATTCTTGAGAAGATTTGTTTCTAGTACGAGAGGACCGAAATGAACTGACCTCTGGTGTACGAGCTCTACTGCCAAGTGGAATGCTCGGTAGCTATGTCGGGAATGGATAACCCCTGAAAGCATCTAAGGGGGAAGCCAGCTTCAAGATTAGGAATCGTTAAGAACCGTGAGAGATTATCACGTTGATAGGCTTTAAGTGGAAGCGCAGTAATGCGTTAAGCTGAGAAGTACTAATGTTTCGATTCCTGTTAAGAAATTTGGAAATCACATAAAAAGATAATCACAAATTAAAGTTTTATTCGCGCTCCTCCCTAAAGGGTTCCCACGCGACTCATAAAATTTTAATTTGTGATTATCTGTTAATCAAGTTTTCAGTGTTGGTGATTTGTCGCAAGGGCTACACCTCTTCCCATTCCGAACAGAGAAGTTAAGCCTTGTTGAGCCGATGATACTCTTCATGGGGAAAGTAGGCTATCGCCAACACCGAGTACTTGATTTAGCTAAAAAGCCATATTTTATATGGCTTTTTAGCGTGCTTGACTTTTTAATATTATGTGTGATATAATATCTAGTAGAGGAGGCCACAATATGGCAATCAGTAGGGTTCTTCGGGGGGAGTTTGTCCCCCAGACCAGAAGAGATCTGTTATTCAAGGCCATCTGGGAGCGGGAGTTAAAGCCGTTTCTAGGGGCTGTTGTTGTTCTAGCCATCGGGTGGATATTTTTCACCCTGATGGCTCTGGCGTTCGACTGAAAATGCCAGAGATCGTAGCTCGGTTTGTCCCCTAGGAGGAGGACGAACCGAGCTTTTCGTATTTTAGGGCGTTTATTTTTCAATTTTTTAGTGTTATTATATGTTTATGGCATTTTTAAATTGGGCTTTACGACGGCAAATTTTTTATATAATTATTCTTGTTTTATTTTTTTTAATATTTGGGTTTTTAATAATTTATCCAAGTCTTACTAAGGCACCGACTTGTAATGATAATAAACAAAATGGAGATGAGACAGGTATAGACAGCGGAGGTTCATGCTTGAATGCAGACCCTGCAAAAGCGGATGCTATTTCAGTTCTTTGGACTCGCATCTTTCGAGTAATACCCGGGCGTTACAATGCTGTCGCTTATATTGTAAATCACAACAAAAATACTGCGGTTAAAAAAATAAATTATAAATTCCGTTTTGCGGATGCGAATAATATTTATATCGGCAAACGCGAAGGTAGCACTTTTGTTCCTCCGGGAGGCAATTTCGCGGTTTTTGAGCCGGGGATAGATATCGGAAATTCTATTCCCGTTTACGTGGATTTTGAATTTACCGAAACGCCTTTGTGGCTTCAGGTTTCGCCAGAGAAAATTAATCAATTAAAAGTTTTAGTTTCAAATATTCAGCTTATGAATGAAACGACAAATCCACGGCTCTCGGCTACTATAAAAAATAATTCTTTGTTTACTATTCCAAATATGGGGGTAGTGGCGATTCTCTATGATGCGGGAGGAAATGCTATTTCCACCAGCCGGACATATCTGACAGAGCTTGCTCCGCTTCAAACTGCCGACATTAATTTCACTTGGCCAGAACCCCTTTCTGATACTGTGACACAAAAGGAGATAATCCCAATGTATGATATTTTTTCCGTTAAGTTGCAATAAAAACAGATGGCAGAAAAAGTTCTCAAAAGAATAGATTGGATGCTCGTTTTTTTTATACTTCCGATAGTGGCTGCGGGGCTCGTCACGATGAAGTCTTTTACTCCGCTTGAATCCGTGGGGGATTTTTTTGGCAAGCAAGTTATTTGGGTTATTATATCTTTTGCCGTCTTTTTTATTTTTTCTTTTATTGATTTTCGTTTTTTAAAACAGACAAATGTGTTGGTATTTTTGTTTTTATTTGTATCCTTTATCTTATTGATACTTATTATTTTAGGGCATATTTTAAATGATAATAAAAGTTGGTTTAATTTTGGATTTTTTTCTTTTCAGCCGGTTGATATAATGAAATTAGTCTTGGTCTTAGTTTTAGCAAAATATTTTTCTCGCCGGCACGTGGAGATTAGGGATATCAAACATATTTTTATTTCTGGTTTTTATGCCCTTGTTCCATTAGTTTTAGTTTTACTTCAACCAGATTTTGGTTCGGCGATGATTATTCTTTTTATTTGGCTTGGCATGGTGCTTGTCTCCGGAATTTCCAAGCTTCATTTATTTTTAGTTTTTGCTTCCGGGGTGTTAGTTTTTGCTTCACTTTGGTTTTTTGCTTTTGCCCCTTATCAAAAAGCTCGTGTTTATAATTTTATAAATCCTTTAGCCGATATTCACAAGACTGGCTATAATGTATTTCAATCAACTATTGCCGTGGGTTCGGGGCAGTTTGCAGGGAAAGGTTTAGGTTTTGGGACACAGTCCAGATTGAAATTTTTACCAGTGCCTCAGTCTGATTTTGTCTTTGCCGCTTATGCGGAAGAATGGGGTTTTGTCGGTTCATTTTTAATTCTTTTGCTTTACAGTCTTGTAATTTGGCGAATTCTTCGTACGGCGTCTTTGGGTGCGTCTAATTTTGAAATACTTTTTGGTATGGGTATTGCTATTTTTTTCATGGGTCATATACTCGTAAATATTGGCATGAATCTTGGACTTACCCCAGTGACAGGGATTCCTCTTCCTTTTATGAGTTACGGTGGTTCTCATTTATTAACAGAGTTTGCCGGGCTGGGAATTTTGATGAGTATGCGTAGATATGGAAGAATTGCGCATAGAGATGAAATGAAAAACGAATTTTTAGGAGTATAAATAATAGTCCCTAGGCGTTGCCTAGGCAAAGACCTAGGTAACACCTAGGGACCAATATGCAAATTATAGATGGGAGAAAAATTAGAGATGAAATTTTGTTTAGAATAAAAAGGGAAGTGGCGATGCTTCCCTTCAAACCGGTTTTTTGCGATGTGTTGGTGGGGGAAGACCTGATCTCTCTCCAATATGTGCAAATGAAAGAGCGTACGGCGGAAGCGGTTGGAATTTCTTTTTATCAAGTCAATTTTCCTGAATCTATAACTACGGATGATTTGATAAGAGAAATAAACGTTCTCAATAATATGAAAGATATGTGCGGAATAATTATCCAACTCCCGATACCTAAACATCTAGACAGAGAAAGGGTATTAAATAGTATTGATCCCAGCCTGGATGTGGATTGCCTGGGCAAGATTGGGAGCGAAAAATTTTATAATAATTACGACAGCGAAAACGATTTGAGTTTCCCGACCGCCCTAGCTTGTATGGTGGTGCTTGATTCTTTAAATCTGGAACTGGCCGATAAAAAAATTGTCGTACTGGGGCAGGGGATGTTGGTGGGAAGGCCCGTGGGTGCACTGCTTAAGTTTAGAAATTTATTCCCAATAATTATAACTAGTCAAACTGAACACAAAGAAGAGATAATCAAACAAGCGGATATTGTTATTTCTGGAATGGGGAAGGGAAAATACATTACGGGTGAGATGATAAAAGAGGGAGCGGTATTAATAGATGCGGGCACGTCGGAAATCGAAAGTGGCATCGTAGGCGATGTTGATTTAGAGTCGGTAAAAAATATCGCTAGCTATGTTTCACCAGTGCCCGGAGGCGTCGGCCCAGTAACAGTCGCGATGCTTTTGAATAATGTATTAACAGTGGCAAAACATAAATATGAATAACCAAATCTTTTTCTTTTTTTATAATCTCGCTCATCAGTCTATTTCGTTAGATAATATAATTGTTTTTTTTGCTGTTTATTTTCCATTTATCGTGGTTATTTTAGCAGGATTGTTTCTTCTTTTTTATCATGAAATCTTGCAAGTAAAAAATCTTTTTCGGGTTTTTTTAGAAAAGAAAAAAGAAATTCTTTTTGTGTTTTTTTCTAGTTTTTTAGCTTATATTATTTCAGTAATATTAAAACTTGTAATACATACACCTAGGCCTTTTACAGTTTTTAGTAATGTTCAAGCTTTGTTTAATGAGTCTAGTTTTTCTTTTCCTTCTGGCCACACAATGTTTTTCTCGGCACTTGCTTTCTCTATTTTCTTTTTACACAAAAAGGCAGGTTTCGTATTTATGTTTTTCGCATTTTTGATAGGCATAGCTCGTATCACGGCTGGAGTTCATTTTCCGATTGATATTTTAGGTGGTTTTATCCTCGGTGGTGCAGTTTCTTATTTATTTGCATTTTTTACAAAAATGCTATAGTTTAAAATATGGAAAATTTTGAGTTTGAAAAGCATGGATTAAAAATTGATAAAGAGCGCGTTTTAGTATATTCAAAACTGATTTGTCCGTTAAATTGTACTTATTGTTTTGTTGATGAAATGACACAAGAACAAGAGAAAGGAATATCTTATCTGTCATTAGAGCAATTCCGTCTGCTTCAGAATTTACCAGAACATATAAAATTGATAATGCTCGGTTGTGATACTGAATTTTTTCAAGATAAAAAAGATGCTATTAATGTTTTAAACAGGTTGAAAGGTCTAGGAAGGGATATTTCAGTTATAACAAAACTCCCTTTATTAGAGCCATATATAAGAGAGATTAGTTTAATAGCGCAAGAAATAGAAAAGAATGGAAATGTTTTTTCTTTTTCAGTATCAATTCCGTGTTTTTCAGAAAGATCTCTTACAAAATATGAACCTAGGGTGCCTAGTCCAAAAAGAAGGATAGAAACATTAAAAATTGCTTTTTGTGCAGGCATTCAAACGATGGTTGCTGTAAGGCCTCTATTGCCAGATATTGAAAATAGTGAATTAGAAAAGATTGTAGACTTAACAAAAGATTTTGTTGTTGGGTATTATTCAGGTCCACTTTATTTGAAACAAGACAAAATTAAAGTATTGCTTCCTGGTTTCGAAATTGGCAAAGAAAACCAACCCCATTGGATGTTGGATGGTAATACATATCAAGAAATTAAGAGAGAAGGGCAAATGGAGTATTTGATTTCTTTAGTTAAAAAATCAGAAAAACAATTTTTTGAAGGAGCGGCTGACGGTGTAGAATATATTAGAAATATAAAAAAATATGATAAATCTAGAAATTAAAGTTCATATTTTAGATATTGAGGAAATAAAAAAAAAGGTTTTAAAAATTAAAGCTAAGCCAATGGGTATTTTACATCAAATAGATACGTATTTTATTGTTGGAAATAGCCGTCTAAAATTAAGAGAAGAAAAAGACAAGAATCAGCTTGTTTTTTATAGAAGACCAAATACTTTGTATAGTAAATTTTCAAAATATTATATTATAAATATATCTATATATTTTTTTAGTATTGTGAAGAAGCTACTAGCTTTGATTTTTGGTGTTAAAGTTGTGATTAATAAAAAAAGAGATTTATTTATATATAAAAATACTAGAATTCATTTAGATGAAGTAGAAAAATTAGGTGAGTTTATAGAAGTGGAAACTCTTTTTAAAAAAAATATAAAAGAAAAAAAGTTAAAAAAGGAACATTATTTTATCCTTAAATTTTTAGGTTTAAATGATTTAAAAACAGTTAGAGAATCATATTCTGATTTAATGCTTTCACTGACTTATGAACAAAAGTAATTTTTTGTTCAAATTCTTGAAAAGAAAAAAATAATAAGTTATTATAGAACTATGCAAGAAAGAGCAGTTAATATAGTCGATAAAATATATGCTAGGGTTATGGCTCGTGTAAATGAATCTGGTGTTGATTATTCTAGTTTTACAGAAGAAAATGCAATTTTGGATTTTCAAGATACATTTTTATCAAATTTTTATCCGGTATCTGTTAAACTAAATGGTAAGTTGTATAGAACAGTGGAGCACGCATATCAAGCAGCAAAATTTTTTTCTTTTGATTGGAATACTTTGCAACAAGAAGTTAAAGATGAGATAAATGAAGTTTTAAAAAATAGGGGGAATGAAAGTCAGATTATTTATAATAGTGATTTATTTATTTATGAAAAAATTACAGCAGGAGATGCTAAAATTATTGCAGAAATATTACGTAAATATGGTTGTGTTGATGAGGGATGGGAAGATAAACGTGTAAAAATTATGATAGATCTTCTTTTGCAAAAATTTAAAATACCAGAGATATTACTTAAATTAGAAGATACAGGTGAGAAAGAACTCATTGAAGGAAATACATGGAATGATACTCTTTGGGGGGTTTCTAATGGCAAAGGAAGAAATTTTTTAGGAACAATTTTAATGGAAATTAGAAGATTATACGAAAAAGAGAAAAATGTTGAATAATTTGCATTTTTTACAAAAAATGTATAGAATGGCTGTATCTTTATCCGCCAGAGGCGGACAGGTGTGGAAAAAACATGATTAAGAAAATTGTTTTAGCTTTAATAATATTAATTTTAGGTGCAGGAGTAGCCTTTTTTGTCTTTAAATCAGAGCCTAAATTAAACAAGAATTTTGCTACTGCAAACTCATTTTTAAAAAGTCATGCTTTCCGTTTAGGGCTTGATTTATCAGGAGGCAGTCATTTGGTATATAAAGCTGATGTATCTGCTGTGCCTGTCGCTCAAGTGGGGGATTCAATGAACGCGCTTCGCGATGTGATTGAGCGACGGATAAATATTTTTGGAGTTTCTGAGCCAGTTGTCCAAATTCAACATGGTGGGTTTGTTTCTGGAGGAGAAGAGCAACTGATTGTAGATCTCCCAGGTGTGACTGATGTCAAAAAAGCAATCGATATGATAGGACAGACCCCGCTTTTAGAATTCAAAATTGAAGCACCAAAAGATGCTGTTAAGAATGTTACAGTAGGCAAAGATGGAAAATTAGATTTAGGCAGCGTAGATTTGTCTCAGCAATTTATTTCTACTGAACTTACTGGACGGTATTTACAAAAAGCGACTTTGGAATTTGATACTAATACTCGTGAACCAAAAGTAAGTCTGCAGTTTAACGATGTGGGGACAAAACTTTTTGCTCAAATTACAAAAGACAATGTCGGGAAAATGGTGGCAATTTATTTAGATGGTGCGCCTATTTCTACCCCGGTTGTTCGAGAAGAGATTCCGAATGGTCAGGCAGTAATTTCTGGTAGTTTTACTCCGACCGAAGCGAAGACTCTCGTTGGAAGACTCAATTCTGGCGCTTTACCTGTTCCTATCATTCTTCTTTCCACTCAAACCATCGGTGCCACCTTGGGAGATAGCGCGACATCTGCTGGAGTAAAATCCGGGATTATTGGCTTTTTATTGATAGCGCTTTTTTTGATTTTGTGGTACAGATTGCCTGGGTTAGTAGCTGTTTTGTCTTTATCTATATTTACAGTAATAGTTCTCGCTTTGTTTAAATTAATTCCTGTCACTTTGACTACTGCTGGCATCGCTGGGTTTATTATTTCTATGGGGATAGCAGTGGATGCCAACGTGTTGATTTTTGAACGCATCAAAGAAGAACTTCACGCCGGTAAAAATATTTCAAATTCAGTTTCTGCAGGATTTACTCGCGCTTGGTCTTCTATTCGGGATTCAAATTCTTCAACGATCATTACTGCCATTATTCTTTTCTGGTTTGGAACATCTTTGATAAAAGGTTTTGCTTTGACTCTCGGTATCGGAGTCTTGGTGTCGATGTTTTCTGCTATTACTATCAGTAAGATCTTTTTGTCATTATTATCATTCGTACGTGAAAATAAAGTCACCAGATTCTTATTTTCTAGCGGTTTATCAAGCGGTAGAGTAAAATAATTTATATGTTTATCATAAAATACAAAAAAATATTTATCTCAATCTCAGCAGTTCTTGTAATTCTTTCTATTATATCAATGTTTTATTTTGGTTTTAGAATCGGTATTGATTTTAAAGGCGGAGCTTTGACAGAAATAGTTTATAATAATTTTCGTCCAACACCAAAAGATTTAAATCCAAGTCTTGAGGCTTTAAACTTTGGTTCTGTTTTACTCCAACCTACTGGAGATAAAGGATATATTATAAAATCGCGAAGTTTGAATGAAAATGAACACGTTTTATTATTGCAAACTCTTTCAGAGGACGGTAAAAATATTCTAAAAGAAGTTAATTTTAACTCTATCGGTCCGTCTGTCGGAGCAGAGCTTACCAGAAAAGCCATCATTGCTGTTGTATTAGTTTCTTTGGCAATTATTTTTTTTATTGCTTTTGCTTTTAGAAAAGTTTCAAAACCTGTTTCTTCTTGGAAATATGGAATCATTGCAGTCATTGCTCTTATTCATGATGTCATCATTCCTTCTGGTATATTTGTTTTGTTATCTCATTTTTTTGGCGCAGAAATGGATGCTCTATTTGTGGTGGCTGTTCTTACTATTTTAGGTCTTTCTGTTTCTGATACTATTGTTATTTTTGACAGAATTCGCGAAAATTCAAAGAACGAAAGTAATAATAAAAATATTGATTTCAAAACAATTGTTGGCCATAGCTTAGATCAATCTTTTGTGAGGTCTATCGCGACATCTGCGACTGTTATTTTGGTGCTTTTAGCTTTGGTTTTCTTTGGACCGGCACCTACTAAATATTTTGCTCTTATGCTTACTGCTGGAATGTTTTTTGGAACATATTCTTCAATATTTTTGGCTTCACCCTTATTGGTTCTCTCGGAAGAATGGCAGAACAGAAAAAACAATAAATAAAAAGCTTTTTGATTTTATTATTCTTGTGCTATAATATACCTATGATGTATTTTTTAATAATTTTGGGTGTTTTAATTTTATTAGTAATTTTTGATTTTAATAGTTTTGTTACTCGTCGCAATCGTGTCAAGGAAGCTTGGGCGGATATTGAAGTTCAACTCAAGCGTCGTTATGATTTGATTCCAAATTTAGTAAATACTGTTAAAGGTTATGCCACGCACGAGAGCTCGGCTTTTGAAAATGTTACCAAGGCTCGTTCGGCTGCTATGGGTGCTGGAGGTAATTTAGCTGATAAAGCTGGAGCTGAAAATATGTTGACGGGCGCCTTGAAATCCGTCTTTGCGATAGCGGAAGCGTATCCAGATTTAAAGGCTAATCAGAATTTCTTGGCTTTGCAAAATGAACTTTCCGATACAGAAAATAAAATTCAAGCAGCTCGCAGATTTTACAATGCCAATGTTCGCGACTTAAATACTGCAATTGAAAGTTTTCCTGGTAACGTTATTGCTGGTGCGTTTAATTTTACCAAGATGGAATTCTTTGATCTCGCTGACAATGACGCTGCGCAAAATCCAGTAGAAGTTAAATTCTAAATGGTAACGCTGTATACTGAACAATCAAAAAATGTTACGAAAACTTGGCTGCTCATGACTGTGTTTTTTGTGGTGGTTATTGGTTTCGGTTATTTTTTTAGTTTCTATTATAACAATTCAAGTATTCTATATTTCTTTGTTATTTTTAGTATCTTGATGAATTTTTTTTCCTATTGGTTTTCAGATAAAATTGTCTTGACGCTGGCTGGAGCCAAAGAAGCCAAGAGGGAAGAGTATTTTGATTTATATACTAGTGTAGAAAATCTTGCCATCACTGCAGGACTGCCGATGCCGAAAGTGTATGTGGTGCTTGATCCAGCACCGAATGCTTTTGCTACCGGTCGAGACAAAGAACATGCTGTAGTTTGCGCGACGACAGGCTTACTCGCTATTCTTAATAAAACAGAATTAGAAGGAGTGATAGCGCATGAGCTTTCGCATATTGGAAATAAAGATATGTTACTCTCTACTGTCGTGGTAGTGCTCGTTGGTTTTATTTCTATTTTAGCAGATGTTTTTAGGAGAAATTTATTTTTCAGCAGAGGCAGAGATGATAACGATAAAGGTGGTATCTTTATGATTATTGGAATTGTTTTATCAATTTTGGCTCCATTAGTTGGAGTTTTAATTCAGTTAGCTATTTCTAGAAAACGAGAATTTTTAGCGGACGCTTCCGGAGCTTTGCTTACTCGTTATCCGGAAGGCTTAGCCCATGCACTTGCTAAAATTTCTCAATCTAGCCAGCCGATGGTGCATCAATCAAATGCCATCGCGCATCTTTATATAGCTGATCCCAAGGGCTCAAAACTGGGTAAAAAAATCAGAGGTCTTTTTGCTACCCATCCGCCAGTAGAGGAGAGGATAAAAGCCTTGGTGGGGTAAAAGTTATCCACACTTATCTTTTTAATTCTTCGTGTGTGTTATAATTAAAAGGTTGATTTATTAGCTTAATTTTTTTGTATGAAAAATAAAATATTATTTAGTTTAGGTGGAGTTGTTTTATTATTTGTAGGAGCGTTCTTTATTTTTGGTCAGAAAAAAGTGGAGGCAGAAGTGTCCCCGCATCTTTCGGTCTTATCTGGGAATTTGATTATAAAAGTGGAAGTAGGAACTTTAAGGGGAAATACAGTTTATGGAACACTTGTAAGCACAAGAGCGCTTAGCTCAACTGAGGCAGGCGGACTTAAATTTAGAGTATATGAAAGAGGTGGATTAGCACCAAAGATCATTAAAGATAATCTTTCAGTTGGAAGCATTTCTGTTCCAGTTAACACTAATGGATATGGTTTAGCGATAACTCAGAATTCATCTATTCCCAAAGAGTGGAAAAGTTTACATATTTCTTGTACTTGGGATGGAGCAAATTTTCGTAATGTTCTTTTTAATGTAGGGACTGAAAATTTTGAGATAAAAGATGGAAAAACAGTTACTTGTGTCGTTCGATACTATACCGATTCTCAGGAATGGATTAAAACAATGAACTCAGCGTATGGCGAGCCGGCAGTTTTGCCTGTGGCAAATTCAGCTCTTGTTAAAGCAGAGTTTAAGAAAGTCATATTAGATAATTCAAAAGAATATCAAAGCGATATGTCTAGGCCAATTCTTGATTTACAAGAATATTCTTATGGTGGAAATAAGTATTTGATTGTTCTTCAAAATCAAGATGGAAAAGGAATTATATCTGTTTGGGATTTAAAAGATCCGCTAAATCCTTTGTTTAAAAAAGACAATGTTTTTTTAAAAACGACATTTTCTCCCATTCCCACTAAACACATAAAATTAATAGATAATTATCCATATTTTATTGTCGGCACTAATGATAATACTAGTAAGGATAATAGTAAGGATAATAGATATATTCGTGCGAGTACGTCGGTTTTTAAATTTGATGTTTCTGGGACAATAACAAAAGTTATAAGTGAGGGGGATAAGCATGATGCGTCTCAAAATGTGATTGGTGTGGTTAGTGTGGTTGGTATGTTTAAAAGTGGAAATAAGGTGTATGTAGCAAGGATTGGTGGCTTTGACCAAGATGAAAATTGCCAGGCATTAATTCAAAACAAAAATGATTCTTTAATATATCCTAGATATGTTTATTTCTTTGATGTGACAAATGGAATGGATGGAGGACTACCAGCATCAGCTTGTGTTGGAGGGTGGAAATTTCCAGGATCTTTTAATCAAGCATCTCTAGCTCATATAACTTTTATTAATTTGCCGTATGATATGTTTTCTATTTCTAGCCTCGGGAAGGATTATGTTGGTTTTATAGAACCTGCAGAAATTCATCATTATCACAGTTTTGTTGATTTAATGACGCTTTTAGATGTGACAGATATAAATAATATAAAACCAATAACAAAGGGTCTTAGTGGCACTCAATTATTTTCTGATATATTTTCATATGCGAAAGATTTGGCTCCAGTGGAATCAATTTGGATTGGGGCATGTTGGGATGGTACAGGTCCTTATGGTCTTGGTCAGACATTGGTAAATTCAAATGAAAAAACTTTAATTGATAGGATAAAAGGAACCCTAGTTCATTCATATGAATATGAGGAGCCTGATTATACTGGTCAATGTCCGTCTCCTTATACAGATAGGGTGGGAACAGTTCCAGAAGGTTTAAGTAAATTAAGAATGCGCTCTTATATCTTAGAGGCAAATTTAGCAGATTTAAGTATAAATTCTGGGACTAAACAGGTTTTATGTGAACATATAGGCGAAAGACAAGGGGCGGTAATTACTTGCGGACGTATAACTGGATTTTCGAAAGAAGATTTTAGTAATGCTCCAAGGTCCTTATTGTCTGCTAATAATGGTTTTGTTTTTTCAGCAAATGGAATGACTGGGGTTATGTCTTCTTCTGGGTTTGGTTTTTCTGATACATCGGCAGAATTTGATAAATTCTTTAATTTAATAGAAAATAAGAATATAACAAACAGAGTATCAAGAGTATTAAGGGGAACAGTATCTCTTACAATAAAGGAAGGAGAATTTCGTGAAGAAATTTGTGATTTTTCTAAAATTGGAAATTTTTGTGGATTTACAATGGCAGTTATTTCAACTATAGATTCTAAAAATGCTGTAGTTTATGCAGCATCTCCATTCCACATAGAAGTGGTTAAAGTTTCTTTGGCTGGGGCTGAATCCATTGTTAATGCAGAAAAAATTCCAGGATGTGGGGATAGAACTTCAGGATTTAGCACAACTATTGCAGGTCTCTCTTGTGGAACAGCTGTGACAAAACCAATTCTTCCTTCGCTCCCTCCAGAGATAGATTCAAGTTGCCCGGGAGGAAAATCCTATACAACCTCTGTCGGGAAATTATGTGTGGATAGTTCTGGTGCGGTTACGACGACGACTTGGGATGATGGGAGTAGTGGTGGTATTGCTTCTGCAGACACAACTAAACAAGCTTCATTAAATGCTTCAGCTCAAACTACTTACGATTTTGGCTCGGCTACACTTAAAAATGGAAGCAGAGGAGAAGCAGTCAAAGAACTTCAGAGATTCTTGAATGCTAAATTAAATCTTGGTCTAGTAGTAGATGGTAAACTAGGTCCGAAGACTATCGCTGTAATCAAACAATGGCAGAAAGACAATGGCCTTGTGGCTGATGGACTAGTTGGGGCTAAGACGAAGGCAAAGATGAATA
>JAVHOH010000048.1:0-2729 GCA_036169935.1 Minisyncoccota bacterium
TATATCCCTGCCAGACGTATTGCTCCATACAAAACAGCGAAGCCTAAAACTGTGGCAAAAGTAGTCCAAGCTGTCGGATGGTTATGATGGCTTTCTGGCAATAAATCAGAAGCTCCTATATACAAGAAAAATCCAGTGAAAACGGCGAGAATAATTCCCAAAGTTGATTCTGGCACCGAAAAAAATAAAGTTGAAACTAAACCGAGGACAGGCGCGATGGCGTCAACCAAAAGCCATTTGAATGCTTGTTTTTGATTACCTCCATTTTTTAAAATCATATTTACTGTATTTATTCCATCAGAAAAATCATGTACTAGTACTGCAGTAGCGACTATTAAGCCGACTATTGATGATACTTGAAATGCTAAACCGATTGCTATTCCATCAAGAAAACTATGCACAGAAAGACTTCCAGCTCCCAATATCCCCCTTTTATTTGCTTGATTTTCTTCTGAATTGTGCGAATGAAAAAAAATAAATCTATCTAAAATTATATAAACAACAAAACCTAAAGCTATAATTGAAGTTATAAATGAAACTTCATAATTTTTACTACCGAGATTTATTGCTTCTGGTAATAAATCAAAAAATGCTACACCGATAATGGCTCCAGCCGAAAATCCTAAAATTAAATGCAGTTTATCTTTAAATCGCAAAGCAAACATTCCCCCTAAGAAAGTAGAAATTAAAGTCACGATGCTTATCCAGATGATCATGCGTTTATTATACAGTAAAAAAATTTTTATGAATAATTAAAAAGGGTGAGGTCGCGACATTGCGACCTCACCCCGATGTGTTCCTTATACTAGTGCAGAAATGGTATGAGGAACATAATGGCCACAGCCACGAGCACCACGGCCACGACGATGGCGACGACTCCCGTCGCCGTGATACGCCCCCGTTTGTTTTTTTCGACGTATGCCTCTAACATGGCGTCCTCCCTTTTTCATTTCTGATACTACAACTATTTAGATTTTAGTCAAATTTTTGTGCGGGATGGGAGAATCGAACTCCCAACCTCAGTTTGGAAAACTGACGTTTTACCATTAAACTAATCCCGCAATGTCGGGCTGCTGGGAGTCGAACCCAGCCTAAATGCTCCCAAAGCACTTGTACAACCGATATACTACAGCCCGCCTTCGCTAAAGCTTCGTCGGGCAGGCCCGCTTAGGCTTTTAAGCTTTTTGAGTATATCATAAAATAATATCACTGACTACTTTTACTCTTGCTTTCTTTTCTTTTTGACATAGATAAACAACAATTAAATCAACTTGCCATTCTTTGTCATCAGGTATTCTCTCGGACAAAAGGTAAGTTTGAATTGTTCGCGACAATCTTTTTAGTTTCCATGGATGCATGTTATCTTCGGGTCTGTGCTGATATCTTTCGTCTGAATCATTAAAAGACTTCGGAATAAAGGTATTTAATGTTTCTCGTGAAACGCTTTTTACTTCTATAAAGTATAATTTATTGGCTTTTTCAGCAATTATATCTATTTCACCCCATTTTTTGGTATAATTTCGATCTAAAATTAAAAAATCATGTTTCACGAGAAACTTTACGGCTATGTTTTCACCAATTTCTCCTATCTTTTGTTTGTCTGATGTGAATACTTTAGGCATTTTGATGTAGTTTCATGTGTAACCAGCATAAAAAGGTTTCACGTGAAACATATAGCTAAATTTTGATGTCTTTTATTAAAATATCCTTATTTTTCAACATATTTTCATCAAAAATGAGTTCCAAAGACAGCTTCGGGATATGTCCTTTATAAACATTACTAACATAGTTATCCACAGTTTTGGTAAAATCTTATATTTTATCGAGTATTACTAACGGACATAACAATTTTGTGCGGCCACCGGGAATCGGACCCGAATCTGATCCTTGGCAAGGACCTGTTCTACCATTAAACCATGACCGCTAATTATTTATGTATAAAAACCACTAAATATGACCGCTAATTATTTATGTATAAAAACCACTAAATATGACCGCTAATTGCTATTTTAAATAAATATAAAAATACTGTTTTATTATAGTATTTTATTAAAATTAATGCAATATTAAATTCGAATTTAAGTTGTGTTTCGAATTTTATTGTGATAGAATATAATTAATGATAAAATGTACAAAATGCAATAAAAATAAAACTGATATTGAATTTAACTTTAAAATAAAGGCTATAAATTTACGTCATAAGCAATGTAAAGAATGCACTAGGTTATTTGTAAAAAATCATTATAATAGAAATAAGGAATATTATTTGAAAAAGACACATAGTCGTAATGCCTTAATAAAACTCGAGGTGTTTAATTATGTTAAACAATATTTATTAGAAAATCCTTGTGTGGATTGTGGAGAATCTGATATTGCGGTTCTTGAATTTGATCATAATGGTAAAATTCCTAAATTTAAGGCTGTTTCTTCTATTATAAGTAATGGTTATCCAATTTGGAAGATAAAAGAAGAGATTAATAAATGTGATGTCAGGTGTGCTAATTGTCATAGACGAAAGACAGCAAAGGATTTTAAGTGGTTTAAAAGTAAAATGCCCTTGTAGCTTAAAGGATAAAGTACTCGTCTTCGGAACGAGTGATGGGGGTTCGATTCCCTCCAGGGGCACAAAAAAATACTAATGAATGATATTTTAAAAAATTTAATAAAAAAAATACCTAAGGAGGTTTCACATGTAACAGAGACTTTAGAAAAGGCTGGTTTTGAAGCGT
>JAVHOH010000049.1:0-3627 GCA_036169935.1 Minisyncoccota bacterium
GGAGAAAATTTTAAACCGCTGCTTTTTATCCATTCAGAAAGAGCCTTCATGCCAATCCTTTCAATTCCAATAGATGAAAGTATTGCAGAAGATATACATTCGATAATGACTTCACAAAATATTGCGGAAATAGAAATGAAAGAACATCCTTCAGAAAAAATTATGGAAATTTTAGGATTTTAAATTTTTTCTTTACGTAGAGGTAAAAAACTGCTAATCTAAAAATAGTTTTAAAAAATAAATATCTGCCCTCATAGTTTAATGGATAGAATGCGAGCTTGCGGAGTTTGCGATGTAGGTTCGATTCCTACTGAGGGCACAAAAGAAAAATGAATTGCAAGGACTATTTTTGCTCATTTGCTCAGTTTTTGTCTGCTCGCTCTAAAATTTTAAATCCATCCATAACGGCTTCACAAAAAAAATCCTCCAATTGACTGCGATCTTCCTTAATTTGAGCCTTGTAAAGAAAAGTATAGTAAAGCCGTTTTTGCTCTTGCCGAATTATCGCGGGAGCGAAATTAGCTCTTAAAAGCATCGCATTAACGAGCAAGCGGCCAACCCGGCCATTACCATCGGAAAAAGGATGAATTTGTTCAAATTTACTATGAATATTAGCAGAAAGCTCAATAATGTCTTTAGATTTTTGAGCAGCTTGAATCATTACTTCCGGAATTAACTTATAAATACTCATATGATTAGCCGTTGGCAAATTGACCCCGGTGATTCTGACAGCGTGATTGCGATAAGCGCCCGCATCAGGACGAACGCCATTCATAAGGATGGCATGAAGTTTGAGCACAAAATTTTTATCTATCTTCCCTTTTTGAGCAATATAATCAAATAGATAATTTAAGGCAGTTTGGTGATTTTTTGCTTCCAACTGCTCTGTCAAGCTTTTATCGGGCAACGCCGCGTTATCAAATAAAATCGCCGCTGTATCCGGTTCGGTAAGCGTACTGCCCTCTATGCTGTTGCTGTGATAAGTAAGTTTTAAAATAAATTGGTCGCGTATATCGGGGTTTTTTAAAATTTCAGCCACGATATTGTTATGTTCCCGTGATTTTTTCCGCAAAATTTGTTTCTTAGCTGTAAGCTCTTCAATAGGAATTATTTTTTGTCCAGTCACTTCTAAAAAAAGCTCATTTATGGCTGTTTGCATTTTTGATCTGGGCTCGGATTTGCCAGTCCACCAACTATTGAAGGCGGCAAAAGACACACCGAATTTTTCAGCCAGTTTGGTCTGAGTAAGTCCAAGCATTTTTTGGATGATTTTAAGTTTTTGTTGAATATTCATATAATAAATAAATTAACAACCTTATTGGCAATAAACTATATTACCAAACTTTATAAAGTTATGCAAAATTTAGAAACTTTATAAAGTTAGCGCCTCGCGCACAAACTTGCATCTTCATATTGAACCCAACCTGTCAATAATTGACATTTCTACGTGGTCGTGATACAATCCTAAGCGAAGCCCACACGGGAATCCATTCAGTTTTCCCGTTTGAAGTTCTATACAACAGAACATCAGGACAAAAAAGCCCCAAGGAGGGGCTGAATATGAAGAAGATCGCCATTGTCGCCATCGTTGTTGCGGCCATTGCCGCACTGTGCGCGCCAGTTTGCGCACAGACTTACGGCAACAACAAGGACGAGTGTTTGTCGGCACTCGCGGACCCCGGGGTGAAGTTCTACAGACCCCAAGACCTCCACGGCACCGGAAGGATGCCGGTCAACGGCACCAGCCAAGTGCTGATGTCGTTCCCTCACCCCGTCTGCGCCCACATGGCCACGGGCCAGGGTGTGGTACAGTGGGTCGCCCAGGAACCAATGGTGGCTTTCCGGGCACAGCCAAACAAGGATGGCTTGATGGTCATCTACTCGAGGAACGATTGCGGGAACGCGGTCGACGAAATCGCGTACCCCATACCCACTCCGGCTACGACAGTTGTCGCTTCAACCCCACCCCCACAACCGATCGTGATCAACAACACCTTCTCGCCCGAATTCTCGCTGGATTTGGGCAAGAAATTCAAGGAGCCCACCGACAACCACAGTGACTCGAAGTGTAAGAATTGGTGTGTTGTCGGCATCGTTGCTGGTGTCACCATACTCGGTGTCGTCATCGCCAAGGCACTCGACAAAGGTGATGACAAGGGGACGCGAGGCGATGGCGACACCTTGGGCCACGCCCAGTCCATGTCCGTGCAATTCCGCCAGCCGACACCTATGCTGGTTGGCATGCAGTTCCGTTTCAGATAGATTCATCATCAGTCGGGAGACGAGAGAGAGGATTATACCCACTCTCGCCTCCCGCATTCTCTAAAGCTATGAAAATTATGAAATTATGCTAATGTCATATTCATATCCTTAGAGAGTGAAGATGAAATGAAGATGTTGACATTTTTACCCCAATAGTGTATAATTAAAACTTAATATAGATTATAAAAATATGAACAAAATTATGAATACAAAAACAAAGTTATCAGTCGCAATATTACTAAGTATTATAAGCCTTTTTGGACTTTTTGCCGTTGCCAATACGGCTTCTGCAGCCTCTGAAGTCACTTGCAACAGTGCTGTCTTAAGTGCTTGGGTAGATCCGCAAGGATCCCCTACTACTGCTTGGATGCAATGGGGCACTTCTCAAACACTTTCTGGATTAACATATACTTCAACTCCTCAAACCTACACCACTTATGAGACCTTCAGCACAAACGCTACAGGTCTTTCACAAAACACAACTTACTTTTATCGAGGGAGATTTCATAATTCTTCCAGAGGTTATTGGGATGGAAATATAATGTCTTTTACAACTTTAACTTGTAACAATCCTCCCCCAGTCGAACCACGTCCGACTGCTAATCTTTCAGCTAAAGTTAATGGGCAAATAGTTACCCAAGTTCTAAGAGGAACAATAGTTGAAATGTATTGGAATTCTACTCATGCTACCGAATGTCACAAATTAGCCGGTGCAGGATTTGTTACAGGCGGTCGGACTAACGGAAACGCTCCCGCAGCTGCTTTAGATGGAACAACTACTTTTTCCATACAATGTACTGGCACTGGTGGAAGTATTAATGCTAATTACACAGTTGCTGTTACTGTACCCCAAAATACAACTTGCCAAGATCGAGGTGCTACTAATTATGGCGGAACACTTCCTTGCAGATATCAGAGCATAAATCCTACTGGAAATTTAACTATCTCACCATCAAGTTGTATAATCAGCGCTAATCAAAGTACTTGTTCTGTTACCGGCGCAACTTGGACGACAAACAATGTAAATTCATTTGGAGAGCCAAAAGTAATAGACAGAAATACTGGAAACATTCTCTCACAAGGAATTGCAGCTCTTGCTTTTCAAAAGATGACTGTCTGGGTGGCTTATCCACAAACAATTTTTGATTTAAAAAATGGTGCAACAATTTTAGACACTGAAATAGCTACAGCTACTTGTGTTTCAGGTACTACTTGGAACGGCTCAATTTGCGCAACCAATCAGGTCATAACTTGCCAAGACTCAAGTGCTACAAACTATGGTGGAGCATTACCTTGTAGATACCCAGTTCAAACTTGCCAAGACCCAAGCGCTACAAACTATGGTGGAGCATTACCTTGTAGATA
>JAVHOH010000049.1:3727-10437 GCA_036169935.1 Minisyncoccota bacterium
AAACTTGCCAAGACCCAAGCGCTACAAACTATGGTGGAGCATTACCTTGTAGATATCAAATTACAAACCCTACTGTCACCCTCACAGCAAATCCAAATAGTATTCAATCCGGACAAAGCTCAACATTAAATTGGAATTCACAAAATGCGACTTCTTGTACAGCAAGTAGTACTTCTAGTTATTGGTATGGAAATGTTGGAAATTCAGGAACATGGAATACCGGAGCTTTAACATCTACAACAACTTACAGTATTACTTGTTATGGCGCTAACGGCACTACGCCAGCGACTACTTCCGCTACAGTTTATGTTAATCAAATACAAAATACTCCTACAGTAAATATTTACGCCAGCCCAACAAGTATTCAATCTGGTCAAAGTTCTTACTTAGATTGGAATTCGCAAAATGCAAATTCTTGTTCTATTTCACAGATTGGAAGTGTGTCACTCAACAGCTCCCAAACTGTTTATCCTACCTACACCACAACTTACACAATCACTTGTTATGGCACAAATGATCAGCAAGTTAACGACTCAGTGACTGTTTATGTAAACCAATATACTCAAACTTGCCAAGATACTTCTGCTAACAATTACGGAGGAACATTACCTTGTACTTATTACACTCAAACATGCCAAGACGTAAGTGCAATAAATTATAGTGGAACATTGCCTTGTCGATACTATACGCCACCTGTAAACAATCAACCTACTGTCGTACTCTACGCAGATAAAGCAAGCGTATCTTATAACGAAACTGCGACTGTTCGCTGGCTTACTACAAATGCAACTTATTGCAATGCCTCCGGCGGGTCTATCGGCTGGGCTGGAACAAAAAGCATTGGTCCAGGATCTTTCTACACAGGATCATTAACCGGAAGTAAAACTTATTACATTACTTGCAGTAATGATTATGGATCTGCTAATGATTCTGTAACAATTTCTGTTCGCGGACAAATAATCCCCGGCCCTAGACCTGCTCCCACCTCTCTTGTCCTTATCACCTCTTCTGTAGATCGCAATCAGCCGATCGTACCTACGATTGATAACACTAGACCGCGTCCGGGAGATGAAATTAATTACACTGTCAGCTATCAAAACATCGGCACTGGAGCAATCACTAGCCTTACTCTCAGAATGGATCTTCCTTATGAAGTAGATTATATGTTTTCAAATCCAAATAACCCTACTCGTTCTGGAAATACTTTGATCTTCAATTTGGGAACGCTCAAGGCAAATGGCCAAGGAACAGTGACAGTCAGAGTGCGAGTGCGAGACAATATTCCCGCTGGAACAAATCTTAATTTCCCCGCAACTCTCTCTTATATTGATCCTTCAGGTTATCCTCAATCTGTAAGCGCTAATGTTTCTGCGCAAGTTTACAGTGAGCCAATTGTAATAAATAATGAAAAAGTAAACCTTGGAGCAAATGTCTTCGGAGCTGGTTTTCTACCAACAAACTTATTCGGATGGCTCTTGTTACTTATCCTTATACTCATCTTAGTATTCTTGGCAAGATATCTATTTAGCCCCAACCAACCATTTACCAAAAAGACCACGACAACTACTAAAATAGAACACTAAAAAGTTAAAAAAATCCTCTAAGTCTTAGGGGATTTTTTTATGTTATATTTATGTAATGTCTGATGAAGAAATAATTACTTCTTATAAAAACGGCAATCTAAATGCTTTCAAGGATTTAATAGATAAATACACTCCTAGTATTTACAACTTTATTGCTCGTTTAACAAACAAAAATGACGCCCCGGATTTAGTGCAAGAAATTTTTATCAAAGCATGGAAAAATATCGGGCGTTTTAATCCCAACAAGGCTAGTTTTAAAACTTGGATTTTTACTATTGCCAGAAATACTGTAACTGATTTTTTAAGAAAGTCTGGCTCCGCCTCTGGCGGAAAAAAATCTATAAATTTTTCTGATCTTGATACAAAAGAAGAATCTTTTTCTGAAAATATACCAGACGAGAATTTGTTGCCCGACAAAGTTCTAGAAAAATTAGAAGATAGTGAGATTTTAAATAAAACATTAGAAAAACTTTCCAAAAACTATCAAGAAATTTTAATCTTGCATTATCAAGAAGAAATGACTTTTGAAGAAATAGGAAAAATCTTAAGTAAACCTCTTAATACTGTAAAAAGTTCTCACCGTAGAGCGATTTTGGAGCTGAGAAAAATACTTGCACCAAAATAGCTCCCTCTTGCGTATATATAGATATGCAAGATAAACTGACTAAAATATTTAAAAGTGCCAAATACGAAACTGCGACAGATCTAAATAAAAAAGTTTGGAACACTATAATTATTCGCAATAAACGCAATATTAGAATTAAATTCTGGACTTTTGCTTCTATGGGACTCGCCTCTTTTATAGGCCTAATCCCAGTCGTAAAAATATTACTAACTGATTTAGCTCAATCAGGTTTTTATGAATACTTTTCTCTAATATTCTCTGATAGTGGAACAATATTTTTATATTGGAAAGAATTAATTCTTTCTCTTGCGGAATCTTTACCAATAATGAGCGTCGTTTATGCTTTTTCCCTTTTATTTATTGTTTTTTTATCTTTAAGATATTTGATGAAACAGGTCGGCAAAAATCAATTAAGTTTTGCAAGTTAAAATATTAAAAAAATTAATAAGAAATAAATTTATGAAAAAAATATTTGAAGATATAAAAAAAGTTTTTGAATCAAAAGTTTCTTTTAGAATTTTAAGCGGAATCGGAATTGGAGTGGTTGTTTTATTAATATTCTCTGCTGGAGTTAGCGTTGGCTTTCACAAAGCATCTTTTGGGCGCGCTTGGGGAGACAACTATGAACGCAATTTTGGGATGAGACCAAATCGCCCGATGTTTGGCAACGATAATTTCCCTAATGCAAACGGAGCAATTGGCAAAATCATTAAAATAACTTTACCAACAATAATAATACAAGACAAAAATAACACGGAAAAAGTAGTTTTAATAAAAGATGACACAAAAATACAAAAAATGATGGCAAACATTAAGGCAACAGATCTTTCTATCGATGATTTTGCAATAGTTATCGGCTCTCCAAATACACAAGGCCAGATAGAAGCAAAATTTATAAGAATAATGCCAATAGGTATGCCTGTTCCACCTCCATTTGAACAAGCACAATAATAAAAAATATGATGAAAAATCTTTTAACTAAAATTAAAACATATATTATTGCGCATAAAATAATCAGTATTATTATTTTGATAATAATTATTTTTGTTGGCAATTTAATTTATGGAAAAATTACCAGCACAACCGGAGAAACTCGTTACATATTATCAGCTGTCACAAAAGGAAGCATAATTTCTTCTGTCACCGGGAGCGGACAGGTTTCTGCTTCAAGCCAAATTGATATAAAACCAAAAGTTTCCGGAACAATTACTTATCTAAATATAAATCCCGGAGATGCAGTTATGGCTGGAAAATTATTATTGTCTATTGATAATACAGATGCCCAAAAAACTGTTCGTGACGCAGAAATAGGTCTACAAACTGCTAATTTATCTTTACAAAAACTCCAAATTCAAAACTCAAATGAAAATGTAGACGCTACTTTAACAAAAGCTTATTCCGATGGTTTTAACACCGTCTCTTCTACTTTCCTTGATTTACCTTCCACTATCACTGGGTTAGAAAATCTGTTAAATCAACAAAACCTATCGGAAAATGCAGCTAGAAATAGTGGCAATTCTGCTCAAGATTACAGAAACACAGCAGAAAATGCATTTTATGCTGTTCAAGATGCTTACAATAAAAATAAAATTACTTTTAATACATCAAACTACAGCTCAAAACCAAATAATCTTGATACTTTAATTAGTGAAACTTATAACACCACTAAACTTTTAGCCGAAGCGATAAAAAGCTTAAATGATTTTGTAAATTATCTAGCTCAAGATACCGGACGTCCATCTGATTTTACTTCATATCAAACAACTTTATCTGGATACACAAATACCACAAGCGGACATATTACTTCCCTATTCTCTGCTCAAACAAGCATAAAAAGTTATAAAGACTCTATTCCAAACAACAGTATTGATTTGCAAAGTGCTCAAATTTCTGTAACTCAAAAAGAAAATACTTTAGCAGATGCAAAGAAAACTCTTTCTGATTATTATATCCGCGCGCCTTTCGATGGAGTGATTGCTAGTATGCCTTTATTAAAAGGAGATACTGTAAACTCAGGAACCATAGTAGCCACAATTATTTCCACCCAACAAATTGCCACCATCCCATTAAACGAAGTTGAAATTTCTCAAGTTCAACTCGGACAAAAAGTAACTTTAACTTTTGATGCTGTCCTAAATCTTACAATCACTGGAAAAGTATCTCAAATAGATTCTATCGGAACTGTGTCTCAAGGAGTTGTAAATTATAATGTAAAAATAACTTTTGATACAAATGACCCAAGAATAAAACCCGGAATGACAGCCAATGCAGCCATTATCACAAATATAGTCCAAGATGTTTTAATGGTGCCAAATAGCGCCATAAAAAGTTCTAACGGGGCTTCTTACGTAGAAATATTTACAACTCCATTACCTGATCCCGTTGCTGGAGTTCAAGGATCTCCTTCAACTACTTTACCAATCCAACAAGATGTAACAGTTGGAATTTCCAATGATACTTCTACAGAAATTATTTCTGGATTAAAAGAAGGAGACAAAATTGTAACCAAAACAATTACAGGCACAACCACTAAAACTACTGCTCCTAGCATCTTGAATGCAGCCAGTGGAGGAAGAGGCAAAGCAAGAATACCATAAAAATTATGATAGAAGTAAAAGATATAAAAAAAATATATAAAACTGGTGATGTAGAATTCGAAGCCTTAGGCGGTGTCAGTTTTACAATTAAAGATGGTGAATTCGTTGCTATTATGGGTCCATCGGGATCTGGAAAATCAACCCTGATGCATATTTTAGGAGCTTTAGATAATCCGACAAGTGGAACTTATTTTTTAGACGGGAAAGATGTTTCTACTCTCTCAGATGATGAACTAGCGGATATTCGCAAGGATAAAATTGGATTCGTTTTTCAATCTTTCAATTTGCTTCCTCGAACCACTGTTTTACGCAATGTAATCCTCCCACTCGTCTATGACGGCATTGATTTAAAAGAAAGAGAACAAAAAGCTAGAGAATCTTTGTTGTTAGCAGGATTAGATGAAGGACATTTTTATAATTTATCAAATCAACTTTCCGGTGGACAAATTCAACGTGTCGCTATCGCTCGCGCTCTTGTAAATAATCCATCTTTAATCTTAGCTGATGAACCAACTGGAAATCTAGATTCAAAAACAAGTGAAGTAGTTTTAGGCACTTTCCAAAAATTAAATAAAGAATTGGGACGCACAATAATCCTCATTACCCATGAACAAGAAATAGCCGAACACGCAGATAGAATACTTTTTATTAGAGATGGGCTTCTGGAAGAAAGAACCCCTCATGTTAAGAAAATTGTTAATTTAAATAATAAACATAATTAATGATATGCAAAATTCTGATTTATTACATGAAACATATTCCGCACTTTCGGCCAACAAAGCTAGGTCTGGACTTACCATGCTCGGCATTATTATTGGTATTGCTTCAGTTATAGCAATGACAGCCATAGGACAAGGCGCCCAAAGTTCTATCTCAGCCAGTATCCAATCAATAGGATCAAACTTGATTATGGTTATGCCAGGAGCTCAACGTTCTTTTGGCGGACCTTCTGGTGGTAGAGGGGGAGCACAATCTTTAACAGTAGAAGATGCAACAGCAATTGAAACTCAAGTATCAAATGTAGCTGGAGTGGTACGCTCCATCACTTCCCGTAAACAAGTTGTCGCCCTAGGAACAAACACAAATACAAGCATCATCGGTACTGAACCTTCTTACACGACCATTCGCAATGTTTCCGTAGAAAACGGAGAATTTATTTCAGCTCAAAATATTTTAAGTGGGGCAAAAGTTGCCGTACTTGGTCCAACAGCCAAAGATGATTTATTTGGAACAGATGCAACGGGTGTTGTTGGTCAAAAAATCCGCATAGCTGGGATGGAATACACTGTAATTGGGATAACGGTAGCCAAGGGAGGTTCTGGCTTTAGTAATACTGATGATGTAATTTACATTCCCTACACTACCGCCCAAAGATATTTGTCCGGCAATAAATATTTAAGTGAAATTGATGTATCAGCTCAAAGTTCTGATGCCTCTGTCCAAGTACAAACTGATGTGACTACATTATTACTTCAAAGACATAACATTGTAGATGAAACAAAAATTGATTTTAATACTTTAAATCAAGCTGACATTATCGCTACTGCTTCTTCAGTGACTGGAACATTCACTATTCTTTTAGCAGCAGTCGCTGGAATTTCATTGATAGTCGGTGGAATAGGAATTATGAATATGATGCTCACCACTGTCACAGAACGCACCCGTGAAATTGGTTTACGGAAAGCAATCGGTGCAAAGAAAAAAGATATTAATAAACAATTTTTAGTAGAGGCAATAATGCTTACTTTTATTGGAGGAGTTGTCGGAGTAATTTTGGGGTGGCTGATATCATTCGGTGTCTCATATTTTGGAATTTTACAAACTACAGTTTCTGTATCTTCTGTGCTTCTCGCTTTTGGTGTCTCTGCTGGAATAGGAATTATCTTTGGTTACTACCCCGCCCGT
>JAVHOH010000049.1:10537-12596 GCA_036169935.1 Minisyncoccota bacterium
GGCAGTCAGGTAAATGAAAATGATAAAGTAGAAGTGAGGGGAGCAAAGCAAGTTGAGTATAAATATTTTGTCTACAATAAACCGATTGGAATTGAAACAAATTCTCCACGAACAGATCTTTTTCCTCTGGGTAGGCTAGATAAAAATTCACACGGACTTTTGATACTAACCAATGATGGACGCATTACTGATGCTCTTTTAAATCCAAAATATTTTCACGAAAAAGAATACGTAGTCAGAACAAAAGAAAAACTTCGCTCCAGTTTCAAAAAAAATATGGAAGTGGGAATAAATATCGAAGGATATCAAACAAAACCATGCAAGATAAAAATAATAAATGAAAATACTTTCAGAGTTATTTTGACTGAAGGAAAAAAGCACCAAATCCGCCGAATGAGCTCTGCTCTATTTCAAGAAGTTGCTGATTTAAAACGCGAAAGAATTATGAACATAAAACTTGGCAACTTAAAACCAAAAGTTTTGAGAGAAATAAAAGGTGAAGAATTAACTACTTTTCTAAATCAAGTACTTCATCAATCCTAATTTGTTTCACAAATTCTGGTACATGAGAAACGAGAATCATGGCGCCTTTGTATTCATCTAATGCTTTGGCAATTATTGGCAAATGCCTGAAATTGATATGATTTGTCGGCTCGTCTAAAATAAGAAGTCCGGGTTTTTGTAAAACCAATCTCGCAAAAGATACTAAACCTTTTTGTCCTTCTGAAAGGTCCCCTATTTTTGTGCGAATAAATTCTCCGGTAATCAGAAACCCGGCTGCCACGGAACGCATATGTTCTTCCTCGAGCCTATCTCCGCCTTCTATCATCGCACCGGCGAGAGATTGATAAACAGTATCTTCAAAATTAAGCGTAGAAAAATCTTGCCTATAATATCCAATTCTTGTTCCCTCTTTTACTTTTTCTCCATCTGCTTTGCCACTAGCCAATCTTTCCAATAAAGTAGTTTTACCGATGCCATTTGGACCTTGTAAAAGTAAATGATTTTTTTTATTTAAAAAAATACTGCATTTACGTTTTACTATTTTCCCATTTTTCATTATCGTAAAGGCAGAAATATTTAAAATCTCACCAATTAAGTCTGGTTGACTTGAGATGATAAATGGCCTGATGGCTTTATCTTCTTTGCGAACATCTACTATTTCTTCTTCGAGTTCTTCTGCTTTTTCGCGCATTCGCTTGGCTACCAATCGGAGCCTACCTCCTTTATATGCAAAAACATTCGCTTGTTCTTTTTTTGCTTGTATTTCTTTTTGCAACTGAGCATTTTTCATATTTTCTTTTTCTACACGAGCAGTAATATCTTTTACTACATTAAAATAATTTCCTACATATTGTTCAATCTTTTTTGTATATACATCTAAATAAAGAACTCCCTCTGTAAAAGCATTTAGAAATTCTGCATCGTGAGAAATAACTATAACCGTTTTTTTATAATTAATTAAAAATTTGGTCAAATGTGCTATCCCTGCTTTGTCTAGGTTGTTTGTCGGCTCATCAAGTAAAAGCAAATCTGGGTCTTGAATAATTGCTGAAGCAAGAAGCAATCGAGCTTGTTGCCCACCAGAAAAGGTTCTAATTATTCTGTCATATACTTTTGCATGCCCTTTCAAATTTACCACCTCCAACACATCATCAATCCTGGGATCAATATCGTAAATTTTATCTTTAAAACATTTTTTAAAAAATTCTCTAACAGTTAAATCCAGTTGATCACGTGGAATTACCTGCAAAGCAGAAGCAATACTTACTCCTTTAACAATATTAATCGTCCCAGATTCTGGGTGGCAAGTATCAGAGATAAGTCCAAAAATAGTGCTTTTCCCAGCTCCATTTTGCCCCATTAACGCGAGCTTTGTGCCTCTTCTTATGGTAAAGCTCACTCCATCTAATATAGGCATATTGACCCCCCATTCAAATGAGACATTATCAAATCTAACTATAGTTTCTTGGGTTTTTGGGGTTTCCCTTTGTTCTTTAGACATCCACGTAGATTAACCTATTTAGGGCAAAATAGCGAGAAAAAATAAAAATTAGCT
>JAVHOH010000050.1:0-2661 GCA_036169935.1 Minisyncoccota bacterium
CCAGAATTAGAAAAATTATGGCGTGAAGCTGAAGAAAATAATAAACCTCTTTTGTGGCATGAATATTTTTTCCAACTTTTTGAAAGAAAACTTATAACTTTTGATCCGACTGCAAATCCCGATGAATGTTGGCTTTATCAAGCATATTTAAATAAAATTCCTGTCTTTGTTCCGGGAGTGGAAGATTCAACAATGGGAAATATTTTTACTCAAGCATCTTATGATGGTGATCATCCTATATTATCTAAATATAAATTAGAGAAACCAATAAGTCTAAATATAATTCAGCATTCGTTTACTTATATGCACCGATTAGCAGAATGGTATATGGATAATACAAAAGAAAAAGGTTTAGCATTTTTGCAATTGGGTGGAGGTATAGCTGCTGATTTTCCTATTTGTGTAGTTCCTCATATTAAAAAAGATTTCTTAGCCGAAGAGACAGAAGAAATACAAGAAAAGATAGTGCGTTCCTGGGCAGGATTTATCGAAATTCACTCTTCACCAATGAGTTTTGGTTCATATTCGGGAGCTGGTTTTAAAGAAAAAATAACTTGGGAGAAATTTGAAGTTGATGCTTTTGGTGAGCAAATATTTGGTGATTATACAGAGCATTTCCCAGATATTGCCGCTATTATATTGGGTAAATAAAAAAGAATGATTAGAAATTTTGACTGTATTGTTTTCTTATTATAAGTTATACTATAAATATGAAGTCTGATGAATTAATCAAAAAAGCTGACCTTCAAAAGATAGTTGATGAAGGAGCTAAAATATATAATATTATTAAGAATAAATATGAGCCAAAGGAAAATGGTAAGTTTTTAGCAATTGATATTGGTTCTAAAGATGTGTATTTTGCAGAGACAAGTGCTGATGCTGTAGAGCTTGCTCGGAAAAATCATCCGAAAAAAGTTTTTTATGTTGTTAAGATAGGTTTTGAAACGGCTGAAAATATAGCGAGAACATTTTTTGGAAAATAATTTATGATAAATGGAGAATTTATTAAAGAAAATGTTCCGATAGTAAAAGCCATGGTGGCATGGAAACAAGCAACTCAAGAGACTTTTTTTCTTTTAGACACTGGATTTACTGGAGATATGCAAGTTACACCAGGAATGGCAAATGAGCTTGGTTTAGAAGTCACAGGAGTAATAAATACAAAGATCGCAAATGGAGAAGTGATAGCTGTTCCAACAGCTAGTGCTTTGTCTTTAATGGAAGGAATTACAAAGAATATTCAGGTGCTTATTTCTAAAGGTGTCCCATTATTGGGTATTAGTTTTTTATCAAAATTTGAATACAAAACTATTATTGATTGCAAAAATAAGACTGTTATTTTAAAAAGAGTATTAAAATGAATATGTGGATAACTATATTGCTATTTTTATAGGGGGGGTATACTTAGGATGTTTTTTATTGTGTAATTTAGTGTTTATTTATTATGTATTATAAGGTCAAATTATAAGGTTTTTATTATAAATTAGTGTAAAAAAATACTTATCCCGTTAGAAATTTACAAAACGGGGTAAGATTATTAAATAACGAATTATCTGTTTTTATATATAATATAATTATATGTATAAGTGGTATAATTTCTAATGGGATGAAAAAAAATATATTAGCATTATTTTTAGTCGGTTTTCTTTTAGTTCCAGGTCTATCTTTTGCTCAAGTAGTAGGAGATGTTGATCCTAATCCTATAGATACAGGATGTGTAGCATTACAAAATAATCTCAGATATAAAGACAGAGATGTAAATAAAAATGGAGAAGTTTCAACTCTTCAAGATTTTTTGCAATCTAAAAATTATTTAAGTAGTGAACAAACTGGGTATTTTGGATTGCTTACATTGCTTACACAAAAAGCAGTAAAAAGTTTTCAAAAAGATAACAATATTAGTCCTACAGGATATGTCGGACCAGTTACAAGAGCAAAAATAAAAGCTTTGACTTGCGGGGGAGATACAACCACTCCTTCCATAACTGTTCTTTCACCAAATGGTGGAGAGACATATACTTATGGTCAATCAGTAGTTTTTAAGTGGAAAAGTTCAAATCTCTACTCAGCAGGTGTCACTGGTGAATTAATTGGTGTTTCTAATCCAGATAATGATTATTCTTTATTTGGAGAAAGCAATGGAGGATCTTTAAATAATGGTCAAGAAACTATAAATTTTGGTCCCACTATAAATCCTGGGACTTATAAATTTAAAGTATCAAAATTTAACGATAGTATTTCAGATTCTTCTGATAATTATTTTACCATTACTTCTTCAATCGATACAGGTTTACCTCCAGGATGTACTTCTTCTACAGGATATAGTTCAACGACAGGTCAATCTTGTGGATGTAATGGGACAGTTTATAGTACATACAGCGGTCAGCTTTGTCCAAATTATCCAACTTTAAACAAGCCAGTTATCTCTGGTGTCTCTGGACCACAAACATTAAATGTAAATCAGACAGGTACTTGGAAGGTTACAGCTTCGGATTCAAATAATGGTAATCTCTCATATTCTGTAGTTTGGGGAGATGAAGGAACTGCATATCCATCACCAGCTGTTTCGTATTTAAAAACTTTACAATCAGCAACATTTACGCATAGTTATTCAAAAGCAGGAATATATTCTCCTAAATTTACAGTTACTAATGAAAGTGG
>JAVHOH010000051.1:0-2608 GCA_036169935.1 Minisyncoccota bacterium
TCTATGATTAAATCAAAATTATTTTTGTCAGTATGGTCTACATCATAAAGCTCCTGATATCTTTTTCTTTCACTTTCTAGGCGAGAAACTATTTTTTCATAAATTTCATCAACGTTCATTTGTCCTTCGCTCTCCATTCGAAATTTATTAGTTTTTAAATTATTTGAAATTCGTTCTTTTGCAATCTCAAGAGGGAGGTCCAGATAAACCTTAAAAGAATTTGGAATCCAGTGGAAAGCTAAACGAGAATCAATAACAATTTTTTCTTTTTCTCCGGCTGCTTTAACTGCATTATCTATGCTTTCGTCTACTTTATTATCATTTTCCGCTAATACGCTAAGTTTATTTAAAGATATTTTTTGATCAACAGCAATTTGGCGCATAAAATCTCCAGAAGAAAATCTTTCGAATCCTAGTTTTTTAGCCACCAAGTCAGCCGTACTTGATTTTCCGCTTCCCGGGAAGCCACTGATAGTTATAATTTGTTTTTTTATCATATTATTAATAATTAAAACATATTTTTGAACAAAAAGATAACTTGATTATTGAGCCTAAATTTTGTATTGTTAGATTATGGCTCCACAAACTTTTGTATTTTTTGGACAAGTTGGTTCGGGCAAGGGAACACAGGTTAAGCTCCTGATGGATTTTTTAAGTTCCAAGGATGGGAAAGAAACAGTTTACGCAGGAACCGGAGATGGTTTTAGAAAATTGCTGGAATCTGATAATTTTACAGCAAAGATTATAAAAGAATCTATCATAAAGGGCGAGCTTCAGCCTGATTTTTTAACTAATGCAATTTTTGTGAATATCCTGGTTTCCTTTTTGTCTAATGAAAAACATTTGATTGCTGATGGTTATCCTCGAACAATTCCGCAGGCTGAAACTTTTGAGGCAATGATGAAATTTTATAAAAGAGAAAATGTAAAAATAATTTATATTGAACTTAGCGAGATAGAAGCAATGAAACGTAATTTATTGCGAGGCAGACATGATGATACAGAAATTGGTTTAAAAAAGAGATTTAATGAATATATAAATAAAGTAGTGCCTGCGATGAATTCTTTTAAAGATAAAGAAGGTTATGAAATTTTTATAATCAATGGTGAACAAACAATAGAAAATGTTCACAAAGATATTATTAAAGCTTTGGGCTATTAAAATATGAAAGAAACAATAATCATTTCGCTGGGGGGCTCTATAGTTGTGCCAAACTTACCTGACGCAGAATTTATAAATTCTTTCAAATCTTTTATTTTAGAAGAAGTAAAAAAGGGTAAACGTTTTATTGTTATAGTTGGAGGAGGGAAGACTTGTAGAAATTACCAAGACGCCCTAAATAAAACAATAACTGCAACCGTAACTGATCTTGACTGGATAGGAATTTACTCAACACGTCTAAATGCAGAACTTATTAGAATGTCTTTTGGAAAATATGCTTCTGGAGAAGTCATATTGGATCCATCAGTTTTACCGTCTTTTTCTCAGCCTATCATAGTCGGGGCTGGGTGGAAACCGGGCTGGAGTACAGACTATGATGCAGTGATGATGGCAGAACAATTAAACGCAAAAAAAATAATTAATCTTTCAAATATTGAATATGTTTATAACAAAGATCCTAAAAAATTTGAAGATGCAAAAATAATTAAAAAAAGTTCTTGGGCAGATTTTCGCGCTCTTTTGCCAAAAGAGTGGAGCTCGGGTCTCAATTCGCCATTTGATCCAGTTGCTGCAAAAAAAGCAGAATCCTTAGGAATAGAGGTTGCTATAATGAATGGAAAAAATTTGGAAAATTTAAAAAATTATTTAAACGGAGAAAAGTTTATGGGGACGACTATTAGCTGAGGTGTTACATTATGTCAATCATCATCAAAACAAAAGAAGAAATAGATATAATCCGTGAGGGGTGTAAAAACTTAGCTATTGTACTGTATAAAGTAGTGGATAAAGTTGCACCCGGTGTCTCTACAAAAGATTTAGATATTTATGCAGAGCAATTTATTCGTGAAATGGGAGACATCCCCGCTTTTTTAAATTATCGTCCAGATGGGGCCGATAAACCCTACCCTGCTTCTTTATGTGTTTCTGTAAACGATGAAGTCGTGCATGGTATTCCTAATAAAAATAGAATCTTAAAAGAAGGGGATATTGTTTCTCTTGATTTAGGAGTTAAGCATCGGGGACTTTTTACCGACATGGCTATAACTGTAGCAGTAGGCAACATTAATCCGGCAAATTTAAAACTTATGCAAGTTACCGAGGAAGCGCTACAGGTGGGTATTGATGCAGCACAAAATGGAAATACAATAGGAGACATCGGTTATGCCATAGAGAGTTTTATTCGTTCTAAAAAAGACCACAAATATGGTATTGTGGAAGTTCTTTCTGGACACGGAGTTGGGAGGGCAATCCACGAAGATCCTTATATTCCAAATTTTGGAAAAAAAGGAAAGGGGGCAAAACTTGTGTCAGGAATGATAGTAGCATTAGAACCGATGATAAATCTTGGGACAAAAAATGTGACGATAGATGAAGATGGTTATACTATCCGTACCGCTGATGGCAAAAATAGCGCGCATTTTGAACATACAATTTTGATTACCGACGG
>JAVHOH010000052.1:0-6857 GCA_036169935.1 Minisyncoccota bacterium
TTTATTCCAAATAAATTAAAGTCATCTTTTGGTCTTTTGGTTCAAACAAGGTAATCTGGAAATTATAATTTTTGCCGAGTTCTAAGGTCTCGCGAAGTTTAACTTCGGAAGGGAAGGTGGAATTGTGTACTAGTCCGGCTACGCCTTCTTTGATGGATACCAATGCGCCGTGTTTGTTGTATTTGATAACTACTCCTTTGATAATGTCGCCCTTTTTCAATTTGCCTTCAAATTCTTTCCAAGGGTTTTCTTTTAAGGCTTTAATTGAAAGAGATATTTTTCCGTCTTTTATTTCAATCACTTTCGCTTTTATTTTGTCTCCTACCTTGAACATATTGCGTGGGTCTTCTACGAGTCCCCAATCAAGTTCGGAGATATGCGCAAGTCCTTCTAAGCCGTCTTCCAATTTCAAGAAAATACCGAAATCAACGATGCCGGCAACGACACAATCTAGATTGTCTCCGACAGTGTATTTGCTTAGAATTTCTTTTTTCTCTTCTGGGTTGTTGTCTTTTTCGGAGAAAATCAGTTTGCCTTCTTTTGGAAGAGTGGAAATAATCATGACGGAAATTTTTTCTCCGACAAGTTTTTTCAATTCTTTTAATATTTTATCTTTATCCGAATCCAAGACTCGAGGATAGTGGTCTGCTTTAAGCTGAGAAGCAGGCAAGAATCCGGCAATACCTTGCCATTCCAAAATAAGACCTCCTTTGTTGGCATCTTTTACTTCTAAGTTAAGAGCAGTTTTTGTTTTGATTGCTTTTTCTGCTTCACTCCAGGCGAGTGCTTGTTTTGCTTCTTTTAAAGAAAGTTCGATATAACCATTTTCATTTTCTACTTCAACAATTTTTGCCTTAATAATATCACCGAGACTTATTTTATTTATGACATCCTTCGCATTTATAAATTCTCGGCCATAAATGATACCGGTGCCAAAAGGCGCTAAGTCCACATAGACTGAAGATTTTTCCACTAAAATTACCGGACCTTCCACCAGAGAATCAACTTCTGGTTTATTTGTGCTGCGATCGACGATAGAACTTAAAATTAAATTTTCTTTTATAATTTCTTCTGTATCCATAATGTTATAAATTTCTGCCAGTGGGCGGATGCATCCCTTGGCGCAAAAAATCCGCTATAAAGCGGATATAAGGTTTAGGTTCTGAATCAGCCTTGTGCTTCATCAGGGTTACCCCAAATCCTGCTTGCCCGTCCGAAGCTTTAGCAAAGGAGGGCTTTTAATACTTTTACTCTAACAAAAAATCTGCTATAATGCAACTAATGATAATTACATATTTTGGCAAACAGTTTTTTAAGATTCAGCAAGGGGATATGGTCCTGGCTTTTAACCCTGTTAGTAAAAGCTCTAAAACCGGTATTTCCGCGCACTTTGGCACTGATATTGCCATGGTTACCACCAATCACCCCGATTATAACGGTATAGAACAGCTCTCTCACGGAGAGAGGGAGCCCTTTGTCATTAGTGGTCCCGGGGATTATGAGATTAAAGAAATTTTTATTAAAGGAGTATTGTCCGATGCTTTCATTGATACAAAAAAATATATTAATACAATTTATTTATTATCGATAGATAATATTAATATTGCTTTTTTGGGAGCGTTATCGAATCTTGAATTTTCTAAAGAATCTCACGAAAATATCAATAGTCCGGATGTTATTTTTATTCCAATTGGTGGAAAAGGAATGTTAGATGCAAAGATGGCTGCAAAATTTGCTTCATCGCTGGAGCCGAGATTAATAATTCCAATGGATTATGATGAAAATACTCTAAAAGTATTTTTGAAAGAAATGGGAGAAGAAAAAGCGGAAGTAGTAGACAAGCTAACTCTTAAAAGAAAAGATTTAGATGAAAAAGAAGGTGAAGTGGTTGTATTACAACCAGTGTAAAGTTATAAAGTAGAAAGTTTATAAAGTATATGAAAAAAATAATTCATCATTTAAGAAAACAGCCTGAGCATATCAAGAGAAGTATTTTGCATATTGCAACTATCGCCTGTGGAGCTATTTTGGTTTTGTTGTGGATTTATTCATTAGGAACAAATTTAACAAGTCCAAAAATACAGACAAAAGTAAATCAAGATTTAGCTCCTCTTTCTGCATTAAAGGATAATATGATAGGCGGATATAATAGCATTACACAACCTAATTCGGATACTCAGCAATAATTACCGCCAGAGGCGATCAAGTTTATGACAAAAAAACCTTCATCAGAATCAAATAAAGAAATTCACGTAGATACAATTCTGCCGGTTGATATTGTGGCGGAGATGAAAGAGTCTTATATCGCCTACGCGATGACGGTCATTACCTCGCGTGCGCTTCCGGATGTTCGGGACGGACTCAAGCCCGTGCATCGCAGGATTTTATTTGGCATGAATGAAATGGGTCTCACCGCCTCTGCGCGTTTTCGAAAATCTGCCGCCATAGTCGGAGATGTGCTCGGAAAATATCACCCGCATGGCGATACAGCTGTTTATGATTCAATGGTTGGTATGGCACAGAATTTTTCTTATCGTTATCCTTTAATTTTGGGACAGGGAAACTTCGGTTCTATTGATGGAGACAATGCTGCCGCGATGCGTTATACCGAAGCGAAAATGTCCAAAATTTCAAGCGAACTTTTGCGTGATTTAGAAAAAGAAACGGTTGATTTTCGTCCCAATTACGACCAGACTCGCAAAGAACCGATAGTGTTTCCGACGGCGGTGCCGGCGCTTCTTTTAAACGGGACACTCGGCATTGCTGTCGGGATGGCGACGAATATACCTTCGCACAATTTAGCAGAAGTGTTGGACGCGACAAATTATTTAATTGAAAATGATGAAGCTACCACGGAAGATTTGATGCAATTTATCAAAGGGCCGGACTTTCCGACTGGCGGAATTGCTTATGGCTATAAAGATATGCTTCACGCATATTCCGGAGGACGAGGTGGCGTAGTTTGCAGAGGTGAAGCAGAAATAGTAGAACAAAAAGATGGAAATTTCTCTATCGTTATCACCTCTATTCCTTTTCGAGTAAATAAATCAAATTTGATAATTAGTATTGCGGAATTAGTTCAAGAGAAAAAGCTTGAAGGCATCAAAGGGCTTCGGGATGAATCCACAAAAGATATTCGTATCGTTATTGATTTAAAAGGAAGCGCTCATCCGGAAAAAGTTTTAAATTACATTTACAAAAATACTCAACTCGAATCAAATTTTAATTTTAACATGGTAGCGCTAGTGGATGGTGTGCCACAAACTCTATCACTTAAATCAATTCTTGCCGAATTTATTTCTCATAGAAAAGAAGTTGTAAGCAGGAGATCCGCTTATGATTTGCGCAAAGCGGAAGAGCGCGAACATATTCTACTTGGATTAAAAAAAGCATTAGATAAAATAGATCGTGTAATTACTGTTATTCGTGCTTCTAAAAATTCTCAAATTGCTAAATTAAATTTAATGAAGGAATTTAAGTTTTCAGATTTGCAGGCGACAGCTATTTTGGAGATGAAATTGGCAAAACTCGCTGGATTAGAGCGAAAAGCGGTAGAAGACGAGCTTGCAGAAAAACAGAAATTTATTGCAGAGATGAAAGACTTATTAGCAAGTCCAAAAAAAATACTAAAAACAATAGCTACTGAGTTAAAAGAAATTCGTGAAAAATATGCAGATGAACGAAGGACAAAAATTGTGAAAAGCGGAGTAAAAGAAATTTCTGATGAAGATTTAGTTCCAGAAAAAGAGACAATGCTTGTCTTGACGGCGGGTGGTTATGTAAAGTGTACAGATCCGTCAGAATATCATACGCAAAAGCGTGGTGGAGTCGGGGTGATTGATCTTGAAACCAAAGAGGAAGATTTTGTGACAATGCTTGTTTCTGGATCTACTCATAGCAATTTACTTTTCTTTTCAAATCTCGGTAAAGTTTATCAAATGAAAATGTTTGATATTCCAGAGGGTCGCCGAGCGACTCGTGGAAAATCTATTATGAATTTTTTGGCTCTTTCTGGGGATGAAAAAGTTACCTCTATTCTCGCAATGCCGAAAGATCTAGGCAAGGTATCTTCTTCGCTTATGTTGGTTACAAAAAATGGAACAGCTAAAAAAATGTCTTCCGAGAGTTTTAAAGATGTTCGTCGAAGTGGTATTATCGCTATTCGCTTAGATAAAGATGATCAGCTCATATCTGCATTAGTGACAGAAAAAGGAGACGAGGTAATGATTGCGACTGCTCTTGGACAGTCCATCAGATTTAAAGAATCTGATGTGCGAGAAATGGGTAGGACCGCCGGAGGAGTGAGTGGTATTAGACTAGGGAAAAGTGATGAGGTTATCGGCGTGGATGTGATAAAAAACAATCAGCAAAAATCTACAGAAAAAGCAGCCTTCTTAACGATGAGTGCCAATGGTTTCGGCAAAAAAACTGACTTAAAAGAATATAAAGTTCAAAAACGCGGAGGTTCAGGTGTAAAAACAGCGAAAGTGACTCCAAAAACCGGCAAGCTTATTGTGGCGAAAGTATTGACGGGTGAAGAAGCAGAATTAATTGCCATGTCCAAGAAGGGACAAGTAATCAGGACAGCCTTGAAAGATATTTCTTCTCTGGGAAGGCAGACTCAAGGGGTGACTATTATGCGTTTGCGTGGAGGGGATGGTATTGCTTCGCTTGCTTGTATATAATTAACCCATGTTCACAAATCCATTAAAAAACTTAAAAGCTCTTGGTTTGAGAGAAAATAATATTGTGGCGGATTTGGGTGCGGGAACTGGACATTATGCTATCGCTTTAGGATCGTTTGTTCCAAGAGGAAAAGTTTATGCAATTGAATTACAAAAAGATTTTTTAGAAACCATAAAAAATAAAGTTAAAGAAGCGCATTTAGGAAATGTGGAAATCATTTGGGGAAATGTTGAAAAACTCGGTGGGACAAAGATAGGAGATAATGTTGTAGATGCGGTCATTGCTTCTAATATACTTTTTCAAGTCGAAGACAAAGAAAATTTTATTGAAGAAATAAAAAGAATATTAAAAAAAAATGGAAGAGTTTTATTAATTGATTGGTCCGAGTCATCAGTTTTAAAAGGAACAGCTATTCTTTCTAAAAATAAAGCTCGTGAAATGTTTGAAAAAAAAGGTTTTGTTTTAGATCGAGAAATAGATGCAGGGGAACATCATTATGGTATGATATTAAGAAAACAATGAAACCGAATTTTCAACTTATCGTTATAATTGTGTTTATCGTCGCCGCTGTTTTTGGTGTTTTAGTTTTTTCCGGAGCAATACCGATTGGCAAAAATAGCACTGGTAGCCTGGGCAATGTTGTTTTGTGGGGAACGGCGCCGTCTGTTCTTATCTCACCTATATTAAAGGATTTTAATGACGCCAATCAGACTTTTACGGTTTCTTACATACAGAAATCCGCTGATACTTTTGATCAAGATTTATTAGAAGCGCTAGCTTCAGGCGTGGGTCCAGATATGTTTTTTTTGCCGGATAATTTGGCTTTACATTATGCCAATAAAATTTTTACCATTCCATACGCTAGTTATCCGCTCTCTACTTTTAAAAATGTTTTTGCCGGAGCAGGGGAAGTGTTTTTGACCTCCAAAGGCATTTCGGCTTTTCCGATGTCTGTTGACCCGCTTATGTTGTATTACAATAAAAGCATGCTTGATGCGAATGGAATAGTTTATCCTCCCGCTACTTGGGACGATTTGACCAATATGGTGCCCATTCTAACTAAAAAAGATGATTCTAATAGAATAATAAAGTCTGCCGTGGCGCTCGGGCACTTTTCAAACATAACTCATGCCAAAGACATCCTATCCGCCCTTTTTATGCAGGCTGGTAACCCGATAGTCAGAGAGGAAAATGGAATTTTTAATTCGGTGCTTGACTCATCAATCGGGAATTATAATCTTCCATCAGTTTTAAAATTTTACACGGATTTTGCAGACCCGAATAATGCCGTCTATTCTTGGAACAAATCCTTCCCGAATTCTGAGGATGCTTTTTCCAGTGAAAATTTAGCATTTTATTTTGGTTATGCCTCTGAGCTTCAATTTTTAATAAATAAAAATCCCAATCAGAACTTTTTTGTCGCGGGAATGCCTCAGATTAAAAATGCCAATTTTAAACTAACTGCGTCGCGGGTAACGGGTCTCGCCATCTCTTCTTCTTCCAAGAATTTCAATACGGCTTTCACGGCGGCGAGCTTGATGGCGACTTCTGATTTTGCTTCCAAATTTGCGGTAGCGACGGGCGTAGCACCGGCGCGTCGAGACCTGCTCGCTATTAATCCGGCGGACGCTTACTTTCCCATTTTTTACAGTTCCGCTTTATACGCTAAAAGCTGGCTTGATCCATCACCAAAAGATGCAGACAACATTTTTGGTGGTATGATAAATGCGGTGCTTTCAGGCAATTTGTCGACAGGGGAGGCGATTAAAGATGCGAGTGCCAAGATGAGACTTTTATTATTTAAGTAAAAATATGAAAAAAATAGCAAAATCTTTAGTTTTTCCCGCAATATCTCTTGTGATATTTTTAATGCTTATTATGCCGGTTTTGTCCTTGGCGCAAGGCGGAAATTCGTCAGATTCCAGATTGGTTCCTTGCGGAACAGAAGCTAACCCAACACCATGCGATTTTAATCAACTTATGGCTCTAATAAATAAAATAATTAGATTTGTTCTTTTTGATTTAGCTTTGCCAATAGCGGCGATAATGTTCGCTTATGCTGGATTTTTGATGGTTATAGGAGGTGGGGAAGCAGCGGGAGTTAGAACAAAAGCTAAGACGATTTTTACCAATACTCTTTTAGGTCTTGTTTTTGCTGTGGCTGCTTGGCT
>JAVHOH010000052.1:6957-8069 GCA_036169935.1 Minisyncoccota bacterium
GGTTTTCTTTTTGTTGCTGCTAGAGGCAATCCAGAAAAATTAACCAAGGCCAAAGATACGCTTCTCTACACATTAATCGGCGCAGCGATACTTCTAGGGTCGTGGGGTATTGCAATGATAATATCAAGTACGGTGCTTGCATTATAAATTTAATTAAAAAATATGGATATAATTGATTTTATTTTAATAATAGGCGATATCCTAGGATATATTCTTCCAGTTTTGCTTGCCTTGGGAGTTGTATATTTTGTTTGGGGAGTAGTGACTTATGTTATTGCTGACGGAGAGGAAGCCAAAAAGAAAGGGAAGGACATGATAATATATGGCATTATTGGTTTTGCGGTTATCATTTCTCTGTGGGGGCTTGTGGGTATTGTAGTTAGGACTTTTAGGACAAATAATAAAGCTCCTACTAGTGGTGAACTTCAAAATTTATTACCCCACTAAGTTTTTATAGTTTTATAATTTATGAAAAAAGGATTATTAAAATTTACTGCAATCATTTCTCTGGCAATTTTTTACCCGATCACGACTTTTGCCGCTATGGGTGGTTTGGCAGATGCAATAGCAAAAATAAAAGATATTCTTGGTACCATCCTGCCGGTTTTGATTTCTTTCGGAGTGGTTTACTTTGTCTGGGGGATTGTTACTTATGTTATTGCTGATGGCGAAGAAGATAAGAAAAAAGGAAAAAGTAGAATGATCTACGGGGTCATTGGTTTTGCTGTTATCGTTGGCATGTGGGGGCTAGTAAATATTATTACTACGACTTTCGGCATAGAAAATACTACTGCGCCTGCGGGAATAAATATAAATGGCACAGTTTCCACTGCTTGTACTATTGGGACCAATTTTCAAGGGCTTTTAGGCTATGTCACTTGTATTATTAACAAATCAATTATTCCTCTCATTTTTTCTATAGCTGTGGTTATGTTTATTTGGGGAGCGGTGAATTTTTTCATAATCAATGCCGATGAAGAAGCCAAAAGGGCGCAAGGCAGGCAATTTATGATTTGGGGAATTATTGCTTTGACGGTAATGTTGTCTGTCTGGGGATTGGTAGGGATACTTGGTAATACCTTCGATATTGGCACCTCAGTTCTTCCGCAAGT
>JAVHOH010000052.1:8169-11784 GCA_036169935.1 Minisyncoccota bacterium
GTTATAATTAAAAGATATTATTAGTTTATATTATTAGGTCGCAAATTATTATTAAGTAAGTTTGTAAATTATGAAAAAAAATTTAGCTATAGTTTCAGGTTTTGTTTTGAGTTTAACAGCTCCGGTCGTTGTCTTGGCGCAGACTGTCGGGACTAGCACCGTTAGCCAATGCAATCCTACAATCCAAACCCTTGGAGATATGTTGTGTAAGGTCAGTCAGCTTCTTAGCTCTGTTATTCCTGTTTTAATCGCTTTGGCCGTAGTTTATTTCGTATGGGGAGTGGTTACTTATGTTATTGCGAGCGATGAGGAAGCAAAGAAGACTGGTAGAAACAGAATTATCTATGGTATCATCGGTTTAGCTGTTATTATTGCTTTGTGGGGACTTGTAGGTATTTTGGTAAGAACTTTTGGACTTACCAATAACAGCAACATTACTTTGCCGACCGTTCCTTATCAAAATTACTAATAATTTATAAATCATGTTTGTCACAAATGTAGCTTATGCATCGAGCACAACTTTTAATGAGTTTATAACGAATGTTGATAACATGATTATAAACCCGCTTATTTTGTTTCTCTTTGCTTTGGCGATAGTATTTTTTCTCTATGGTGTTTTTGAGTTTATAATGAATCAAGCAAACGAAGAGAAAAAAACAACCGGCAAGAGCCACATGATTTGGGGGATTATAGGAATTACGATTATGATGGGAGTTTGGACGATTCTCGGCATTGTGGTGAATACTTTAGGAATATCTGATCAAGTAGATCCTGAACACAGCACGGTGAATTTGCCGAATCCGTAGAAATAAAAATTGAATAAAAACGTTAAAAGGGCGGCTCGCGAAATTGCGATACCGCCCTTGTGCGTTGGCCGGACGCGATTTGTGGCCAGCATCACCTCCCCTTAGGTGATATTGAAAACTAGTTCCAGATGTCAACACCCCAGGCGTTGGGGTCGATGTGGGTGATGGTGTACATCCCGGGTGGTCGAGCTACCCGGGGCATCGCTGTCCCTGGTTCGTCGTTCCATGGGACAGCTGGAGTGGGAGGGACGATGTGTATTTTCCCTCCCTTCGGATAGAAGTCCACCTCGCCGGGATGGATTTCCACTCGAATGACACCGTCTGGGAAGTCGGAGAAGCGGTATGTCCGCTTTTCGCGACTGTTGTGGGGCGCTGGTGTTGCCGGCGCGGATGCGGCGGACGTGGTGGAGGGTTGTTTCGGGTGGTTGAAGAACCACCATCCACCCAAGATCACCAGTCCGATGGCTGCAAGGCCGATGACCCAGCCCCAGCGTGGGCGCCAGCTGGTGCCCGCGACGATGATCGCGAAAAGAAGAAGAGGGAGGATCCAGATGAGATGGAAATAGTTCACTTTCCACCTCCTCCGATTGGTACTACTGGTGGTGTATTTCCCTTGACCAAAGTTGTCAGCTTGGAATCTGGAGACGTTGCCGCCTCCATTTCCAGTACATCTGCAGCGCCGCGTGCTACAACGTCTGGATTTGCGAGTGACGACGCTAGTGTGGCCACTGTCTCTCGAATCCTAGTTCCACGAGCGCGAGCCAGACGCTCTTGTGCCGAAGCATCTGCTTCGACACGGATTTTGAGCTGGGCAGCATGACCTTCGGCTTCTGCAACTTTTGCCTTGGCCTGCTCCTGGGCGATCCGTTCGGCATTCATCGCCTCTCGGACCGCCTTGTCGGATGGGTCGTACTGGGGGATGGAAATACCTACCAGTCGAAGCCCGGTCTGTTTCTCGAGCTCCTTGTTGAGAAGGCCGGCGGGGTCTTTCAACCCCTTTAAGATTCCGCCAACTTCCCCTTTCTCCGCGTGGACGAACTCATCAAGAGAGAGATTCTTGAGTACGTCCGTCACCGCAGCGATGACGATCGCTCCGGCAAGCTCAAAGAACTTGCCCTTGAAAAGGAACACGGGAGTGTAGGGATCGACCACCTGGAACTTCGTCAGGAGGAGCAGGTCAACGGGGATCCGGTCCCCAAGTTCAACTGTTCTCTGTACGAATGGGCGAGGGAAGATAAATCGCAGGGAGCGAACCATCTCCTCTCCTTTGTCCTTGATCCACTCGTCCGGCGTTTTGCCGGACAGGTTTTCCACTTCCTTGACGATCTTGAAGGTGTGGAGGTGGAAGAATGGCGGAACACCAATCCAATACAATCCCAACCATGGCCGTTTTTGTTGTGTAGTTGTGGGTACAAATCGGCCGTTTACCAGTTCATATCCCCGAATGTCGTGTATAATACGGTGTAGCGTGTTCCCTCGCATCACGAATCCAATGTCTCCGCTCTCGAGGCGGGTGAAAAAGTACCCCGCCTCGGCGAGTCTGTACGCCACGAACGGCGCAATTGCCAAGGTTACTACGACGCACAACACGAGCTCAATCCACATTCCGGTAGTCATGATCCTATCCTCCTCGCGCCACCTAAGGCACTGTATAGCGCCCGCGAAGGCGCGGGTAGTTGTTGGTTTAAGGAAGGGAAGTGAGTTTCAAACGCTATTTCTAAACAGAAGCACGGGGTGCCTCTGTAATTGTTGTCAAAGACACTAGGCTAAAAAGTCCATGATAATTGTATCATATAAAAACACAAAAGTCAACCTTTACAGATTGACTTTTGTGTGAAGTTTTAATTCTCCTCTTGAGGAGTACTCCGACCTAGGTCGGAGGGAGGTGGAAATGCATCCACCCTGTCTCGCGCATCGAGCCACCCCTCAAGAGGGGAATAGTTTACGCGTGTTTCATTGGGGCCTCGTCGTAATTTTGTTTCGCGCCGAAGATTTTTCTTACCAAGATAACAATTAATAGAATAATTATCGCAAAGATAACCCACTGTATCAAGCCGGAAGGCAAGAAACTATTTGATCCAAAGACAGCATTAGACGCGAGATTGCTGTAATTTTCGTCTGTGGTGTTAGTATTGGTATCAGTAGTCGTTTCCGAAGTGTTTGAATAATTATTATTGGTATCGTTGTAACTAGTTGTTGAAGAACTATAGTTATTGTTGTTGTTTGTGTTTGTAGTTGTGACAGGAGCATTTACAGTAAAGTAAGCGGAGTTGGAATATCTTCCGTTTACCGCAGCACTATCAAAAACAGAAATATAAAACCCGCCATCAGTGCGATATGTGTCATTTGGATTTAATCTGACTAAAAGATGTGAACCATCTATAAAGGTCGTAGCGCGATCAGAACCGTTTACTCTGGCAACTGAAGTTGGCAAAAAGCCTTCTCCAGTAATAGTTACATTTTTTGCACCGATACTTTTATTGGCAAAGCTTGGACTAATTGAGTAAACAATCTGCCAAGTAGTATTTACGGATGCTTGATTGAGGGATGCGCCATTATAAACAGCATAATCTGCGGAAACTAAATTAGGCACAAATAATATGCTAAACACAAAAATATATAGTATTTTCAAGCCAAAAAATATTGATTTGTTGTTTATTTTTTTCATGTAGAAAGTATAGCACTAATCTACACAAAAGTCAAGTGCCGGGAGGGAGACTCGAACTCCCAAGGGTTGCCCCACTAGTTCCTAAAACTAGCGCGTATACCAATTCCGCCATCCCGGCATCGTTTATTTAATTTTGGTGCC
>JAVHOH010000053.1:0-2463 GCA_036169935.1 Minisyncoccota bacterium
ATGTTTCTTGGCTTCTTTCCCAAAAAAGAATCACAGTTGCTTCAATTAATCAATAGATTGAAACAGATAAAAACTATCTTCCCAGATATTGTTTTCGTTTTTTACGAATCACCCTTACGCATAGTTTCCACACTTCAATCGATTAAACGATTGAAGTGGAATGTCGAAGTTGTTATTGCTCGTGAAATGACAAAGAAGTTTGAGGAAATTATTCGTGAACCGATTGATGAAATGATTAAGCGGGATTATAAAGGAGAAATTACTGTTGTTATTAAATAATTTTTAGAAAACTATTCTTTATACCAAATACCAACAAAACACCCTTACCTTTGCCGGGTATAACCACACAAAAACTCACTCGGCTTTATTATTTAACCGAGTCACAACGTTATTTAGTCTCCTACTTTCCAGCAGGTTTAGGAGGAGTTGAGCTAACTGTTACTACATTACCATTTCGAATGACAGGACGTCCAGTTCTAATTGCAATTTCCATTGCAGACGTTTTAGGTTTTTGTCCTAATCCAACTGTGTGGACTGCTGCTTTACCTCTTTTCTTAGTTACAGTGTAGTTAATATTTATTTTAGGAACCTCAGTCATTTTAAACACCTCCTTTAAAAAAAAGATTAATTTACATGAGAGTCTACTACTACTACTACTAAAAGTCAAATTTAGAAGATGTTATTTCGGAGGCCAGAAGCAGATCTAATTAAATTGGTCTGGCATAGGGAATATTTATTAGCCAGAACGGGAAAGTTTTTTATCTTGTGGTTTTTGTAAATAATTCTCTTTGGAAATTACGCTTCGTCCAATCTCTTTTTCTGTTTCTTTTCTAGCTTTACCGGCAACATTCCCGCCTCTTTTGGCAATTATTTTATTTTTTGGAAATGTATCGGGCTTTTCTTTTTGGGAAATTTCTGTTGTCACTTTCTCACCTAGCATCGTAAAAATCAATTCCAAGTCATTCATATGATCGCGTAGATTTTCTCTTCTCAATTTTTTTAGTTCCTTATATTGACTCGGTGTCATACCGAAAGTTGCATTAGAAATCTCTGCCGTCAAAATTTCATATTCTTTCTGTTCTTTTACGCCTCGCTTCTGCCATTCATCGGTCAATTCTTCGCGGATAGCTATTCCTCTCAACCGCTTTTCAATCCAATCATCAGAATAACCTTTAAGTTTGTAAAGCATCCGAGTTCTTTTTGTTGCCAATTCTGGATCTTCGATTTCCTGTATTCTTTCATATCCAACTTTTGCCAACCATCGTTTGAATGGTTCAGCTTTTGGCGACGGGATTGATTGAATGAGACGAAATATCCCCTCTGTATTCCAGCAGTACATTTTTTGTTTTCCTCCAATAGTCTCAACATCAATCATAAGGGGTGGTACAAATTGTACCCCTCCTTTGTTTATAAATTTTGTTAGCTCTTCATCTCTTTGTTTCAATCTTTTGAAGTATTGAGCAGGATCATTTGAATCTGTCAATGATTCAATAATATCGTTTATCACAAACCACCATTCATCATTATAAATAGTTTTACGAATTTTTTTTCCTTTAAACAAAGCAATTTTTGTGGTTTTAATATTGTACATAAAATCAATTAAATCAGTTGAATGTTAAATAACAATTTCTTTCAGTATTTTAACCGATCTGTCCATCATCTTTTTTTCTTCATCAGACAATGGAACTTCAAGAATCTTCTCAACTCCTTTTTTTCCTATAACACAGGGAACGCTTATGGAAACATCGTGATAACCATACTGACCGGTAAGTGGGACTGAGACCGGATATACTCTTTTTGTATCACGAAGTACAGCACTGACCAATTGATTTATAACAACGCCGATCGCATAATAAGTTGATCCTTTGGCCGCAATGATCGTCCCAGCGGCAGTCCTGGCCTTTTGAAAAGCTTCCTGAATTTTCGCCTGCGAAAAATTCTGTATGGTCGAAATAGGTTGTCCTCCGATATTGGCGTGAGAAACAGTCGGAAAGGAACTATCGCCGTGTTCCCCCAATACATACGTATGAATATTTTTTGGATTGATGCCCAAGAATTCTGATAAATGAAACCTAAAACGGGCTGAGTCCAAACTTGTACCGCTGCCAAATATTCTGCCCGGTGGTAAGTTTAAAAGTTTGCTTGCCTGATAGGTGAGAATGTCAACAGGATTTGTCACCATGATGATCACGCTGTTTGGTGAGTGTTTAACAACGTTAGGAAGGATATTTTTGATTATCTCAACGTTACTTTTTACAAGGTTAAGTCTTGATTCGCCGGGTAATTGAGCCCTTCCAGCGGTAAAAACGATTACGTCGCTGTCTTTTAAATCCCTATAAGATTCTGCGGCGGTAATTTTCGTTGTTCCTAAAAAAGTTAGACTATGTTGAAATTCAAGTTGCTCCCCTTTCATTTTATCGGTATCACGGTCATAAAGGACTAGTTCACCAACGGTATTCTTTA
>JAVHOH010000054.1:0-11711 GCA_036169935.1 Minisyncoccota bacterium
CCCATTCCGCAAGCAATGAAAATCATATCTGCTCCTTTGATGACATCTTGAATTTCAGATTTTGTTTCTTCAGCTGCTTTTCTTCCAATTTCTGGATCCATACCAGCACCTAGACCTTTAGTTAAATTTTTTCCGATATGAATTTTTTTCTCTGCCAGTGAATGATGTAAGTCTTGGGTGTCAGTATTCATGCAAATAAAAGATACCCCTTTAACCTTAGAGTTTATCATATGGTTAACTGCGTTCTTTCCAGACCCACCGATTCCGATGACCATAATTCGTGCGAAACTTTCTATTGCTTGGTTTATTTTTGGCATAATTTATTTATTAAAAGACTTATCTTATATAGATAATACACTACCAGAAAGCAAAAAAAAAGCAAACCCACACACTTATGTATAAGTGTGCGGGTAAAGCTTCCTACGGCATTAGTTGTTTTATGCTTGATTTTATTGTGTTTTTTAAATCTTTCAAGAAATTTCTAAAGGATCCATCAGAATAACCCTCATTGTCCTTACCAGAAGTTAAAAGACCAAGTGCCGTAAACCAAGATGAATCTCGAAGTTTTGTTTTAGTGTTGCCAAAAATTTCAGTAGTTCCTAAGTTTGAAGGAAGTTTTAGGATAGATTTTGATAATTCTACAAGACCGGGGGTATTCGCTCCACCACCTACAAAAACTATGCCGGCTGGCAAGAGTTCTGATCTTTTTATTTTTTTTAAATTATTTTCTATTGATTCAAAAATATCACAGAGGCGCGCCTCAATGATTTCATCAAGTTTTTTCTTCGAAAATTCTTCTCCTATATTTCCAAGTTTTAATTCTTCTGCTTTTTCTAACGGAATTTTAAACCCTAAAGCAATGTCATTGGTGATTTCTGAGGAACCAATAGAAAAAGTAAAAATTGACATCAATAATCCATTTTCAAAGACAGAAAGAGAAGTAGTCTGGTCTCCGATGTCGACTAAAGCTACCCCTACTATTTTTTGTCTTTCCGATAGGGCTATATTATTAATAGCGACAGGGGAGGCGATTACATCTATTGTTTCCACTCCGGCTTTTGCGATAACTTCAAGCAAATCTTCTAAATGAGCAATAGAATAAGTGATAAAAAGAGCTTTTGCTTCAAGTTTAGTTCCCCGTAAGCCCTCTAGTCGGCCTAATATTTCTTTTCCGTCAAGTCGAAAAGAAATAGGATATATATGAATGATTTTTTTATTACCCAAGTTTAAGTTGTCTTCACAATCTTGCAAAGCTTTATTGATGTCTAAGTTGGTTACTTCACCATCAGCTTTAGAGATGATTGTTCCACCCGAACTCATTTCCCCACGTAGGGTTGTGCCACTCAATGAAACAAATGCACGTTTTATTTTTAGACCAGAAGATTTTTCTGCCAAGATGATGGCATTCTTTATAGAAGTAGTCGCTAAAGTTTGATTTACTACATAGCCATGCCTAAGACCAAGCGTAGCGTTTTCACCTACGCCAATAATTTTAGGATTTTTTTCTCCTTTTAAAAACTCTCCGACGACGACTCGTGTCGTCATCGATCCCACATCTATTCCTACCGAAATATTTCTGATCATAATTGTTCTCTGCTTCTTCCATTCTACTACCATGTGCCATTCCTTCCAAATGTAGCATTCCGTGGATAACTAAAAAGCCTAAAAATTGATCAAAGGTTTTTCCGAAATTTTTTGCCTCGCGCCTAATAACAGCCGGACACAAAACAATCTCACCCATATTTTTTGCGAGAGCAAAAGATAAGATGTTTGTTGGTTTGTTTATCTTTCTGTATTTTTTATTTATTTCTTTGGATTTTTTTTCCGAAACACACGCAATAGAAAGGGAATACTTTTTTCCCAAAATGTCATCTTTTATTATAGAAAAATCATCACTCATTTTTTACTTAGTTACCATTTTGCCTAACTTTTTGAGTTTTTCTATTTCTTTTCTTCGAGCCATTTTTTTTAAAGCACTTTTTTTTGTTTTGAGTTTTGATTCTTTTCTCACGTTATAACGGGAGCTTTTGACCTTGCGGATAATACCGGATTCTTGAATTCTGCGAGAAAAGCGACGCAAAATACTTGAATTGTTTTCATTTGGATTTTTCTTCACTTCTATTACTGTTTTTGCCATATAGCTTAAGATTATCATAAAAAATATTTTTAGCAAGCTAGCTTTTATAAATTAAGAATGATATATTTTAATAATATGAAGAATCATGAAAATATTTTTAAAGGTGAGAAAGCTATATTTAATTATCTTGCGCCGGGAGCGACAGGTCCGACGCCAGTTGTTGAACTTCCCAACCGTCTCAATCCATATTTGAAAGAGGGAATTCATATTTATATAAAGCTTATGCAGAGTTTACCGCTCGCAAATATTAAATCTCTCCCAGCTTGGTATATGTTGAATGCAATTCCAAAAAAAGAATTAAAAAAAATAAAACATCTAGTTGAATATTCTTCCGGCAATACCGCTTTGTCTCTAGCTATTTTGTCACGGCACTTTGGTATTCCCAATATGCATGCCATCATCACTCCAGAAGGATCAAAGAACAAACAAAATCTTATGCGTCTTTTGGGGACAGATCTTATTTTTTCTAAAGGACCCGCTTCGCCGGATGTTCACGCTCAAATAGGCGGTGTATGGGATGCTGCTCAAATGGGCAAGAGGTTAGGCTGGAAAAATTTGAATCAATATGTGAATCTAAACAGTCCCAAGGCAACCAATGAAATAGTCGGGAAAGAACTCTTTAAACAATTTGGAAATAAAATCAATATTCTTTCCACAAGCTTGGGGACTGGTGGCACAGTCGTCGGGATAGGATCTTATCTTAAAAAGAAAATACCAGATTTGTATGTGATAGCTAATTCGATAAAAAAAGGCAGTTCAATTCCCGGTCCACGCGGAGAAGAAAATGTTAAAAAACTTGAATTTCCATGGGAAAAAATAGCAGATTTGGAGCTTCCAATTGCCACCAAGCCAGCCTTTGAAATGAGTTTAAAACTTATTCGAGAAGGAATTTTTGTCGGACCTTCGACCGGAATGCAACTGGCGGGGATTTTAGAATTTATTGCTAAAATAAAAAAAGAGAAAAAATTAGCAATTCTGCAGAAAAAAAATAAAAACATTAATGTTATATTAATAGCTTGTGATACGATGTTTCCATATATAGAAGATTATTTTACCGTACTGCCGGAAAAATTAATTAAAAATAAATAGTTAATTTTATTGACTTTTTAGTAAAAAAAAGTATTATAATTAATTATGAATCAGGCAGAAGATTATATAACTGAAGAAAAAAGAAAAGCGTTGGAAATCGAATTAAAAGATTTAAAAGGTTCAAAAAGAAAAGAAATTTTGGAAAATTTGGAGTATGCTAAATCATTGGGTGATTTATCAGAAAATGCGGAATATCACCAGACTCGTGAAGAACAAGGGAAGTTAGAGGAACGTATTTTTAAAATAACGCAGATTTTGCAATCTTCTAAAACTGTAAAGGGAGGTGGAGGGGATATTATTGAAATTGGTTCTAGAGTAGTCGTTCAAAAAAATGATGCTAAAAGTTTATCCGCTCACAAGGCAGAAGAAAGAACTTATGTTATAGTAGGGTCTGAGGAAGCAGATATGGCAAAAGGGAAAATTTCTAATCGGTCTCCTTTTGGCAAAGCGCTTTTTGGCAAAAAGAAAGGTGATTGTGTTTCATTTAAAACTCCAAGTGGGGTAGTTGATTATAAAATCATTAATGTTTCCTAAAATATATAAATGTCTTCAATTGATGAAATTAGGGACTCTAGGATAAAAAAACTTGAACTCTTAAAAGACAGAGGAATGAATCCATATCCAGCGGAATCCAAAAGAGAAATAACTCTAAGAGATGCTGTTGATGATTTTGATGCACTAGTCCACCACGCCCCAAAGGGCACCCCTCAAGAGGGGAATTTAAAATGGATAGCTGGCAGAATAATGTCGATTCGCGGACAAGGTGCAATTGTTTTTATTACCTTGAATGATGGCACTGGAATTTTTCAAGGCTTGCTCAAGAAAGACATTCTTGACGAAGAAAAATTTAATTTTTGGAATGAAGTTGTTGATATCGGAGACTTTGTGGAGATACAAGGAACTTTTTTCAAGACGAACAGGGGAGAAAAAACACTAGAGGCGAAAGACTGGCGTATGCTTTCTAAAAGTTTGCGTCCTTTGCCGGAGAAATGGCATGGTCTCGTGGACGTAGAAGAGCGATTTCGAAAAAGATATTTGGATATTTTAATGAATCCTGAAATCAAAAAACTTTTTGAAAAGAAGGCGAAGTTTTGGGATGCAACTCGTAATTTTTTAAGAAAAGAAAATTTTCTAGAAGTGGAAACCCCAACTATTGAAGTGACGACTGGTGGAGCAGAGGCTAGGCCATTTAAAACCCATCACAACGATTTTGATATAGATGTTTATATGCGTATTTCGGTCGGAGAGCTTTGGCAAAAAAGATTGCTTGCGGCTGGTTTTGAGCGCGTTTTTGAAATCGGCAGAGTCTATAGGAATGAAGGATCTAGCCCGGAGCATACTCAAGAATTTACCAATATGGAATTTTATGCCGGTTATATGGATTACAAGCAGGGATTGGAATTTACAGAAAAAATGATTAAAGAAGTTGCTTTTGAGACTTTTGGCACAATGCAGTTTGAAATTCATGGGAAAAAAATTGATTTATCTCAAAAATGGGAGTGTATTGCTTATGTCGATACGATAAAAAAAATGCTGGAGGTTGATGTTTTGACTGCTTCTGAAAAAGAAATGGTAAAGAAGTTGGATGGGCTTGGAGTAAAATACGAAGGGACAAATAAAGAACGTTTGACAGATTCGCTCTGGAAATATTGTCGAAAACAAATTGTTGGGCCAGTTTGGCTTATTGATGTTCCCAAAATTGTGTCGCCACTTTCAAAAACAAAAATAGATAATCCGCTTTTGACCGAACGAGTTCAGCTTGTTTTGGCGGGCGCGGAAATGACAAATGGTTTTTCTGAATTAAATAATCCGATAGATCAGGATGAACGTTTTGAAGTTCAAAGAAAATTAATTGAGGCAGGGGATGAAGAGGCGATGATGCCGGATTTGGAATTTGTGGAGATGCTCGAATACGGAATGCCTCCGGCCTTCGGTTTTGCTTATGGTGAAAGACTTTTTGCTTTTTTAGCAGACAAGCCTCTTCGCGAAACGCAACTCTTTCCATTGATGCGACCTATTAAAGACTAAAAAATAATTTTTTATACCGCAGGAGTTATTTCCTGCGGTATTGTTCTTGATGAGTGAGGTTATTCTTCCTCTTCCTTCCATTGCCGAATCTGAATTTGAATTTCGGCAAGTCTGGTTTTTTCTTTCAGGATTTCCATGCATTCCTCACAATACATGAAACCCTTAAAATGAAAGATTTTACCACTTATTGGGTGGTTGCGATAAAAGCAAATATCCTCCATTCATTTTCTCCCTTCTACATGGACATGGACATCAAACCCTTCTCCTATCATTACTTCGACATCTTTTTGGGTGCCTCGATCAATATCGAGCATCATTGGAGTTAAATTTACAATCTTCACCCGCTTTTTCAACAAAGCGCCGAGGTTGTAAATACTCCGGTAACACCCTTCCTTGGGCCACCTTTTTACGATTAAGAGCATTTTTGCCTCCATTAAATAAGATGTCATATTTACTGATTTTAGTCAACAAATGTGTTTTTTATCATAATAAAGTTATCCACAGTTTGGGCTTGTGGCTATTTGGGGCGGGGTTTATAATGTTAATCAGGTGGGAAAAAGTGGGAAATCTGTTAATAACCTTTTTAATATAAAAATATGCTCATCGGCGAATACATACACACCATAGATGAAAAAAATAGAATGTCTTTGCCTGTAAAATTCCGAAAAGAGATGGGCAAAAAAATTATCATCACTCCCGGTTTGGATTCCTGCTTGTTCATTTTCACAATCAAAGAATGGGTGAAGGTAAGCAAAAAACTTTCTGATTCAAATAATGATTTATCTTTTTTGAAAGCGGATCAGAGAAGTTTCAACAGATACATGTTTGGGCGTGCGGCGGAAGTAGAGATAGATTCAATCGGCAGAATTCTCATCCCAGACTTTTTGAAAGACAGAATTGGACTGAAGGACAAGGCAGCGATTGTGGGAGTAGAGGACAGGATAGAAGTTTGGAATGACAAGGCTTGGTCGCAAAACAAGGATGTCGTAGAAAAGCAAGCGGGAGAATTGGCGGAAAAGCTTGGAAACGGCAAGAGTTTATAAAATGGGAAGCGTACATCGGACAGTTCTTTTAAATGAAACAATAGACGGCTTGAACTTGCCCCAAAGCAATGCTTTGGGGAAGAAAGTTATTGTTGACTGCACTTTTGGCGGAGGCGGACATAGTATGGAAGTTTTAAAAAGATTTCCTAAAGCGAAAGTAATTGCGCTAGATCAAGACAAGAGCGTGTGGGATGGAAATGATGAAAGAATTTTTTTTCATAACAAAAATTTCCGTGATTTGGATAAGGTTCTCGGAAGCGAAAAAGTGGATGGAATTATCTTTGACCTGGGGTTAAGTTCCGATCAGCTAGAGAATTCTGGGCGAGGATTTTCTTTCCTGAAAGATGAACCGCTTTTGATGCAAATGAAAAATTCAGAGAAAAAAAATCCAGATGAAGAAGACCTAACCGCAGAAGACATCGTGAACACTTGGGAAGAAAAGAATTTGGCGGACATTATTTACGGATACGGAGAAGAGAGGTTTAGCCGAAAAATAGCGAAGGGAATTGTGGAAGCGAGAGCGAAGGCAAGAATTAAGACCACTTTTGATTTAGTAAAAATAATCAGCAAATCGGTGCCGGCGGTGTATAGAAGGGGAAGAATTCATTTCGCCACGAGGACATTTCAAGCATTACGGATTGCGGTAAATGACGAATTACGAATTTTGCAGACAGGATTAGAAAAAGGATTTGATGTATTAAAAAGTGGAGGGCGAATGGCAGTAATTTCATTTCATAGTTTGGAAGATAGAATAGTAAAGAAATTTTATAAAGTATTGGAGAAAGAAGGAAAAGTAATATTAATAAATAAAAAACCAATTTTAGCAAGTGAACAAGAAATAAAAAATAATCCTAGATCAAGAAGCGCAAAATTAAGAATTTTAGAAAAAATTAAATGAGACAAGCAACCCTACAATTAAAAATGAGAATCCAAAATGTAAATATTGCGAGTAACAATATTAAAGTTAGAAAAATTATTTTAAATGCTATGCTTTTCATTTTAGCTGCGCTGGCATTTTGGTATGTCTTAATTTTAGGAAATATGGTTTTTGATATTATACAAAGAAAAACTTTAGAAAAAGAAATGCTCACTCTTTCCAATGAAGTTGGAAATTTAGAACTTTCTTACTTATCTGTTTCTAATAGCGTTGATATGACTCTTTCATCATCTTTGGGGTTCAAAGAGATAAAAGCAACCTTTGCGACCCGGAAAGCTCTTGGTAGTATAAAATTAGCTAAAAATGAAATATAGTTTTCTTATTAGGTCCAGAGTTGTTATTTTTTTTGTTTTAATTTTTTCCGTAATACTTTTGACAAAGCTTTTTTTTGTGCAAGTTGTACACAGGGAAGCCTATTCAACGACGGCTGATCATCAATATGCCACTCCATCTACCAATATCTATGAACGCGGAACTATTTATTTTGAGCGGAAAGACGGAGGACTTGTTTCTGCCGCTACGCAAATTTCTGGTTTTAAGATGGCCATTGACGCTGATAAAATTATTAACGGAGAAGATGCTTATAAAAAATTATCAGAAATAATAACTCTTGATCACGATAATTTTATAATGAGAACGGAGCAAAAACTGGATTCATATGAAGAAATAGCCAATCGTCTTTCTAAAGAACAAGCTGATGCCATTTCTGGATTAAAAATTTCGGGGATAAGTATTTTTAAAGAAAAATGGCGTTTTTATCCTGGTGGTAGTTTAGCTTCACAAACGCTTGGTCTGGTGGGATATAAAGGAGACGAGCTCGGTGGACGTTATGGTTTAGAAAGGCAATATGATTCTCTTCTTGCGCGTAATGTTGATAATCCCTATATTAATTTTTTTGCGGAAGTATTTTCTAATATACAAAAAACTTTGTTTGAAGAAGGAACAAAAGAGGGTGATATTGTAACTACCATCGAACCTCAGGTGCAAAGTTTTTTGGAAAAAAAGCTAACGGAGGTAAAAGATAAATATCAAATTGATTCTATTGGGGGAATAATTATGAATCCTATTGATGGTTCAATTTATGCAATTGGAGTGCTTCCTTCTTTTGATCCTAATAAATTTTCTCAGGTTAAAATAACTTCGGTTTTTTCAAATCCATTAGTAGAAAATGTTTTAGAATTTGGATCTGTGGTAAAGCCTTTAGTGATGGCGGCTGCTCTGGATTCGGGAGTTTTGACTGCTGATACTACATATAATGATAAAGGCTCAGTGGTAGTAGAAAAAAAAGAAATTTTTAATTTTGATAAAAAAGGCAGAGGTCCAGGTATAAGCATGCAAGAAGTGTTAAGCCAATCGCTCAATACGGGTATGGTATTTGTAGAACAGAAATTAGGTAAAAAAAATTTACGTGAATATTTACTTGCTTATGGCATTAAAGATAAAACAGGAATTGATTTGCCCAATGAAACAAGTGGACTTGTTTCTGGTATTTTGACTAGTCCTCGTGAAATTGAATATGCCAATGCCGCTTTTGGCCAAGGGATTGCTTTTACTCCAGTTGAATTAATCCGAGCGCTTGCTTCTCTCGGGAATGGCGGAAATTTAATTGTTCCTCATGTTGTTAAAAAAATAAATTATGATGATGGCACTTCCAAAGTTATGATATACCCTACTACTCCTACAAAAATCACAAAAAATACTTCACAAGAGATAACTAGAATGTTGGTGAAAGTTTTAGATAGCATGAGTGGCGGATTAAAAAAATTAGATAATTTTAGCGTAGCAGTGAAAACCGGGACAGCGCAAGTTGCAGATAATGTAAACGGAGGATATTATAAAGATAGGCACAACCATTCTTTCTTTGGTTATTTTCCAGCTTATAATCCGAAGTTTATAATTTTTCTTTACGCGATAAATCCCAAAGGTGTGCCTTATGCTGCGACGACTTGGACTGATCCATTTTTAGATATCACAAAATTTTTATTAAATTATTATAATATTCCGCCAGATCGGTAAAAGCCCACAAGTCAGACATGGGGGAATGGGGGAATCCCCCATGTCTGACTTGTGGAACAACAATATTATGAAAACAACTTTTAAAAAAATAATAATTTATATTTTAAGGATAGAGTCACAGCTTGTTCTTTCAAAATATAAGCCGAAAATTATTGCCATTACTGGGTCAGTCGGTAAGACTTCCACCAAAGATGCAGTTTATGCGGTGCTTTCTAAAATAGCGTATGTTCGCAAAAGCGAGAAAAGTTTTAATAGTGAGATCGGTCTGCCTTTGACTATCTTAGGTATTCCTAATGGCTGGAGCAGTCCACTTATTTGGCTCCAAAATATTTTTAAAGGATTATGGCTTTTTCTTTGGTTTCATAAATACCCGGAATGGCTCGTGCTTGAAGTGGGCATTGGCAAACCGCATGATATGAAAAAAACGGCTCTCTGGCTAAAAACAAATGCAGTAATTATTACCGCCATAGGAAATACGCCGTCACATATTGAATTTTTTGATTCACGGAAACATCTAATCGAAGAAAAAAGCCAGCTTATAAAAACCTTAAAACCTGATGGTATTTTGGTATTGAATGCCGATGATGAAGTAGTGCTTGAAATGAAAGAAAAAACCAAGTGTCGTGTCGTTATATATGGTTTTAAAGAAGACGCAGATCTTTTAGCTTCAGGAGATTCTATTCTTTATAACAAAGAAGGAGAGCCGGAAGGAATCATTTTTAGAGTTGATGAAGACGGAGTAAGTTTGCCCGTCGTTATTGAAGGTGTTTTTGGACATAATCATGTATATGCATCTTTGGCGACTCTGGCGCTGTCATATGGCTTAAAATTAAATATGTTGAATGCGACAAACTCTCTTAAAAATTATGATGTTCCTCCAGGAAGGATGAGGCTCTTGCGTGGAATAAATGGAAGCTTGATAATTGATGACACATACAACTCTTCTCCCTTGTCTTGTGAGTTTGCGCTCAAGACCCTGGGAGAAATAAAAAGGAAAGAGGGAAGAAAGATAGCTGTTTTGGGTGATATGCTTGAGTTTGGAAAACACACAGTTGAGGCGCATGAAAATATAGGAAAAGTCACAAAAGAAAATACGGACGTACTTGTTGTTGTCGGTCCTAGAGCAAAATCTATCAAAGAAGGGGCGATAGAATCAGGAATGAATACAGAAAGTATTTTTGAATTTTTAAATTCATCTGAAGCTGGAAATTTTATAAAAACTTTTGTGCAAAAAGAGGATATTATTTTAGTTAAAGGTTCGCAAGGCATGCGCATGGAGCGGGTAGTGGAAGCAATACTTTTAGATCAGGAAAACAAAGAAAAATTATTGGTACGTCAGGATGAGGAGTGGAAGAAGAAATAAAAAATGTTAGAATAATATAGTTATAAATTAATATTTAAGAAGTAACATATTTAACATGCTTGAAAATTTTTTTGGTAATAACAATAAGGAAGATCGAATTCGAGCTGCGCAACAAATTTGTTCTACTAGAGGAGATGAAAAAGACAGGAGAGGTATTCCTACAAATTTTAAAGTTAATCGAGATGCCTATGAATATTTTGAGGAGTTGGGAGGTATTAAAAAATTACTTGAATATTTGAAAATTCTAAAGATTACAAAAATACTTGATATTGGTTCAGGCACCGGGCGCGCTATTAATGAAATTTCTAATAGTGATCTTGGGCAAGGATTTGAATTTGTTGGGACGTCTCTCTTTAAATATCCAGATGAAGACGCAAAAAAAATACACCTTACCTCTGCAGAAGTTTTACGAGGTATTCCCGCTTCTTCTTTTGGGGCAGTGTTGTCTGTTTGCGGTGTGGGTTATAGCGATGCACCCAACCTTGTCGCTGAACAAATAAATAGGGTATTAGTACCAGGTGGAGTATTTAAAGGATCTTTTGCCGACGAAAGGCCAGTAACCTATGGTTCTTCAACTTTAAAAAGATATGATGATTTGCGTTTAGCTTTACAGAAAAAGGGTTATGATACGGCAATTGTTCCTGATTTTCTAGATGTTCCTAGTCGAGAAAAAGAGGATACTATTCTTTTGGCAATAAAAAGCAATCCATCACTTGTTCTTCCTCATGCAGTAGATTTGCTGATGGAGGATTATGAAAAATTTTTTCCAAATTGTTATAAAAAATTTATTCCCAGGAGAAATAAATAATGATAACTATTTCAACATCTACTTTTCTATTTTATTTATTATTAGAAATACTCGCGGGTATTTTTTTGTATGTTTGTCTATATATAGACGGATTTTTTGAAAGAAAAAAGAAAGAAGAAATAAACCAATAAATAAAAAAAGAATTCCTTACAGAAAAGGTAAAACAAGGCCAGCTACTCCCAATAGTATAAAAATAATTCCGATAGTTAAAACAATAATTTTTTTTGTATTTTTTATAATATTAAATTTAATTAATTTTACAAAAATTTAATTTAAAAAAATACCTGTAA
>JAVHOH010000055.1:0-11624 GCA_036169935.1 Minisyncoccota bacterium
GGAACAGTTGAAGGAATAGCACAAGACGCACCGGTTGTTACGCTATATCCTTGATCTGAACTACATCCACAACGAAAACCTGTAGTAGTATCAATACCTTGAGATGAACAAGTGGAAACTGCTGGATTCACAGTCAAAGAAAATTGTTTTGTTGTGGTCTGAGAACCAGAGCTTACGGTAACATTGAAGGTAAAAGAATAAGGAACCGTTTGTTCAACTCCATTAAGATAGACTTTGGATGGAGTACCTGTAATATTAATTGAATTTCCATAAGACGGACCGAAACTAAAACCAATCTTCGGAAAACTATTATCTGCACTCCAATTGTAACCATTAGAAGAGTCAACACCAGAAGTATTTAATGAGGTTGAGTAATATTGACCAACAGTGGCATCGGGAAGTTTGGTCGAATTAGTAATAACGAGGGAAGAATTTGGGTTTGGATCAATAAAATTCAAATTAACTAAGTTGCTGGAATTATTTTGGTTTTTTACAAGAATTCCGTGAGTCCCTGATCCATCACTGGAAGGAACTATAAAACTAAGCGATAATGTAGAAATGAAGTTAATTGGTATAGATATCTGGCTGTTATTGGCCTTAGAGAAAGTAAGAGCCTTAGTGTTTGAATTAAAATTCAAACCATTTATGTATACAGTACTACCAATACGAGCATTGGCACATGGCTCACCAGTGATAGAGTTATAAGTTGTAGCTGGAGAATTACAACCGTCTGGAAGAATTGAAAGAATGGTTGGAACTTCTGAGGTTGATCCATCGCATGCAATTCCTGTTGTTAAACTAAATCCAGAAGCTGAACTACAACCGCAACGAAAACCTGTCGTTGTGTCAATTCCAGAAGATGAGCAAGCTGTTGTTTCGCTAATCGTAAACGGCGCGTCGCTCGAATCACAGTTAGTAGTACCTGTTTGACAAACTTGAATTTTATACAAACCATTTATCTTTTCAAGATTTGGAGAAATGTACCAGTTATATGAAGAACCTTGAGTATTAGCAATTGTATACGGTGCGTGATACGGATAGGAAGGACAAATTCTACTCGTGCAGGGAGGATAATACGGAACAAGATTTATTTCATGAGTTGAAATATTGTTACTATCTGTCCAATTGATTGTTTGAGTTGTTCCTTTTAACCATGTTTCTCCGCCATTTGGAGAAAGAACAGTGACCGTAGATTTTGTCGGTGGTGGTAATACACCTGTTCCATTACATAGCATACCGGTTGTAGGACTATATCCTGCGGTTGAAGTACAGCCAGCCGGAAGACCGGTAGAAGTTGGAGCCGAAACTGGAGGAAGAGGCACACATTTTGCACCCGTAGTTGTGCTATAACCGGAGACTGACTGACATCCTGCAGGGAAATTTCCTGAAACTCCGCCATTAGCAACTAAAACATCTATTGACCTTGCACCGAATGCTCCGTCAGTCACTAATCCATGACTTGATTGCCAAGCCATAACTGCTGCCGTAGTTTTGGGACCAAATTTGCCGTCCGCAGATAATCCTAAATGCGTTTGCAGACAAACGACATCACTGCCTGTTGAACCTATTCGCAAAGTGCTAGTAATAGTGCAGTCAGTATCGGCCGCTTTTACAAAATTTACATTAATATTAAATAAGCCAAAAACAAAAATGAAAACTAACAAAAACAATGTATATTTTTTCATAATAACTAAATTATACTACTTTTTACCTAAAAAAACAAGTAGAAAAAAATGCCATTTTTGTGGCATTTTTTTCTACTAAAACTTATTTTTTAAGCTTAAAATTATTAGTTGTGAGAAGTCTCTTCTCCCAATCTTTCGATAAATCGTCCAGCTGCGTCTTTGGCGCCTAAGCCGAAAGCAATAGCGCTACCCAAGGCAAGCATTGCAATTATGCCAGAGAACAAAATACTCATATATTCTCCTAATCCGAGTTTTCCAAGAGCAATAATTATAGCGAAAACCCAAACAGCATATTTGACTATCATACCGAGCATATTTGCCGCTCTTAAATTCATAGCTTTTGCGGTTGCTAAAACAGCTTTTGAAAGACCTTCAGAAACAACTGCCGCAATAATTAAAACAAAAGCGGCAATAATAACTTGAGGCAAAAATCCGAGAACACTTTTCGTCAAGAAAGAAGAAACATCCGCTAGTCCGACTAAATTAAGAGAAGGCAATAGAAAAACGATTATGACAAACCATCTTACTATCTGTCCGATAAAATATCCGGAATTAAGATTCATCCCTGCTTTTCTAAAAAAATTCTCTGCCCCTATCGATTTAAAAAGACTATCTATCTTTAAAGCACCAAATACTTGTTCGATCGCCTTAGAAATGACAGATCCTAAAACCCAGCCGATTATAAAAAATATAATCGCTATTACAAGACTAGGAACAAATTGCACGAAGCCAAACCATAAACTTTGAAGCGATGAATTAAAAACATCACCCCATGTAAGCCAAATGTTATTCATAATAAATAATTTCAGCCTTAAGCTGATCCGCCTCTGGCGGAAATTAACTAATAAAATACTTTGCTAAGTTTCGACCTTATTAAAGTTCTATTTTACTATTATATCAGTTTTTAAACTTTCTTTAAAGCCTGTGTGGATAACTCTTTAGCCTGTAAAACCACCTCGTGAGGATAATCTAAGATGTCTCGAACCAATTTATCATACATATTTAATCTATAGAGAAATTCTTTTGTCTCAAAAACAGCATAAACAAGCTCCACTCCGAGTTCCGCTTCAATCTTGTGAATTCCTTCTTCAATTTTACTTCGTTTCATTTTATTCCCAACAATCAACAAATCCACTCGGCTGTCATGGTTTTTAATAAATATGCCGGAAATAATGAGGAGTTTGACTCGCCCGACTTTTTTAAAATTATCCAAAATAGCTTGTTTGCTTAAAGTGTCAGAACTAAGCAATAAATTTTCAAATTCTTCTCCATACTTAAAAAGAGAGTTAAAAGACCAATTTTTCTTTATGTGTTTTTTAATAAAATTAATAGAAGAAAGCAACTTGAGTTCTCGGCGAACGAGAAGCAGGTTTACTCTGCTTCTTTTTGCCACATCTTTGACAGAAAAAGTCTTACCTCTATTCAGCAAAAAAAGCCGCATAATTTTTACCCGCGCCGAACTACCCAATATTTTAGACAGAATTTCCATTCGTCTATTCTAACGCTTTTTGAATAAAAATCAAGCAAAAAAACAGAAAAAATTAGATATTTATTATTGGCTGGTTATAGAATTATTAGTTACCGTAAAGGATAAAGCATTACTCGTACCATTCGCGTTTGTTACAGAAACTGCGTAATTTCCAGCGGGAGTCAGAACAGAAGGCAAATAACAAGCAGGTTTACTAAAATAACAAGCGGGAGTCAAAGCACTCGGTACGGCAAAAGTTAAAGTTGTGCTACTGGTAAAGTCAAGATTGGGAATCACCCCTGTTCCAAAATTAACAGTGTTGCCTGTCGCGGTAAAACCATTTCCATAAATCGTGACTTTACCACCGATCGCTCCAGTAATCGGAGAAAGAGAAGAAATTGTTGGAGCTTTAATAACAGTTGAGACAGTAGGACAAATGGCAAACTCACAATTTGGAAGAGAACGACTCACATATGATCCATCAGGACATTGTTTAGCTTCTAGCGTACAAGCGATAGGTGTTGGTGTCTCAACAGGTGATTTGATAGGTGGTTCAATGGGTGGTAATGGACAAACGTGGCCAATCATATTATTTAACTCTACTCCTAAAAAGCATGGGTATTTTTTATAATATTTTTCTGAGGCTCCATTGGTAAGCGGACCATAAATACCATCAATTTTTACAGCAAAACCGGCACTAGTTAATATTTGTTGAAATATTTTTACTTTTTCTCCTCTTGAGCCAACTTTTAAATCTTCAGAAGAAGAGCCAATTTGTGATATCTCTTTATGGCAAGGTTTTCCTGTAATCATGCTAAACAAATGCCCCGGAGCGCATTCGGCTGCTGGAACGATACTACAAGGTTTTCCTGTTGTCGTACTATATGGTCCGGCGGAACTACAACCTAAATTATCTGTGTTTGCAATTACAGACTTAAAATTAAAACCTAATAATGTAATAAATAAAGCAGAAACAAACAAAAACAATGTATATTTTTTCATAATACATGTATTATACCATATTTTTTGAAAGTCAATAAAAAAAGGAAGCCTTGCTTCCTTTTTTTTAACCTTTATTTAAGCTCCACTTTTCCTCCTGCCTCTTCAATCTTTTTCTTTAAATCGTCTGCTTCCGCTTTCTTCATACCATCTTTCAATGTTGAAGGAGCAGCATCCACTAAATCTTTAGCATCTTTAAGTCCAAGACCGAGAGCTTCTTTAACGACTTTCATAACAGCAATTTTCTGTTCACCAGCTGATGATAAAACTACCGTAAATGCTTCTTTTTCCTCTACAACTTCAGCGCCAGCAACAGGACCGGCAGCAGCGACTGCGGCCGCAGATACTCCAAATTTTTCTTCGATTGCCTTCACCAAGTCATTGAGTTCCAAGACTGATGCGCTTTCGAGATCTTTCATAAATGAATCAAATTTTGACATAAATTTATTTAATTTCAGCCAGTTGGCTGATCCGCCTTCCGGCGGAAATTATTTTAATAATATTATTTTTTCTTGGCGACTTCGCCCACCGCAATAGCCAAACGTTGCATCGGAGATTTAAGCAAGAACGCAATCTTAGAAAGTAATACTTCCCTACTTGGTATAGTTGCTAGCTCCATCATATATGCGCTGTCCACAAATTTTCCTTCAAAAATTCCACCAAGAATATTTAACATTCCTTTATGGGTTTTTTGAAAATTATACACTTCACGCGGTGAAGAGATGGCGTCTTTGGAATATGCGATAGCGACTTCGCCTCCGAGCTCTGGAACTTCTCCCACAGCCTTGCCTTCAAGTGCGCGTTTGAGAAGGGTCTTCCTTCCCACTTTATAGCTTACCCCTTGTTCTCTTAAGCTACTTCTGAGTTTTGTCTCATCGCTCACTTTCAATCCATGGAAATTTACAAAAACTAAAGATTCCGAGCCTTTTATTGCTCCTTCCAAGTCTTTAATTATTTCTTCTTTTTTTGATTTTAACAACATATATTTTATATTTTACACAAAACAAAAACGGCCTTAGCCGTCAGAAAATCGACCCACTAAACAGGATTTACTTGCCCTTCGACTACGCTCAGGGTAAACCTATTTTCTCTGCGGTATTTCTAATATAGCACAAACCTGCTATTTTGCAATCTGTGTTTGATTGTTTACGTCTGGAGCCTGTTCTGTCTTTTCGTCAAGATAATTTACAACAAAAACCCCAATTAATCCGAAAATTATCATAGCTAAAAAAATTGCCAGTACCTTAAAAAAATGTTTTGCCATTATTTTTAGTATATCACATTCCCCTGTTTCCCCCATGTCAGACATGGGGGAACTACACCCGACGGATTATTCCAAGGCTGGCGGAGCATCTTCCTTAATTACATTAATTACATACGGAAAAAGATAATCATAAAATTCGTTACCGGCTAAATCTTTTATATGCATTTTTATTTTATAAATTCCATTTTGCAACGTTCCACCAATGGTTTCTCCCTTCCAAATTTTAGCGCAAGTAAGTGTGCCATTAACACAATTTGCCCCGTCATAGAAATATTTATGAATATCTGTATTGTTTTGATTTTCAATTTTTATAGAAGTCCAATTTACATTTTCACTAGCAGTTAAAACTATCGAAATAGGATTTGTCAAAGGATCGGCTGTAATATCACCTACAACTCCATTGAATGTGTAACTCGTGATTGAGGGCGGAGTAATATCTGGAATAGGATTTGGATCAGGAGCAATCGTAACTGTCACAATATAATTTTGCGTAGAATTATCTTCAGCCGTGACAACATAGGTAATCGGATTAGTAAAATCTTGAATAATATTATTATCTGGATTAATTGATGCTTTTTCCGAAATTGTAACAGCAGGCGTAAGAGTTTTCACATCAGTTCCAAAAGGAACAGTTAAAGAAATAGTGTGATTGGTTTCATCAATAACTCCAGCGACTTCCGGAGAAAAACTTGCAAAATTAAAGAAAGAAATAATTTTTGCAGAACTAAGAATTGGTGGAATAACTACAATAGACTCATCCACAACGTGAACCGTCCCATCCTCCGCACAAACTTTACTCCAGCCATCATAACTGCCACATCCGCCTTTAGCTTCTATCGTTCCATTGAATGATAAAGTTTTATAATAAAGGGCCGTTCTACCTCCTCCCCCGGAACCAGAAAAATAACCACCCACACCGAGACCGCCCCCATTTGCGCTAAATGTTCCACTCCCAGATATATTTTCTGCTGTCACATACACACTTCCTCCGCTTGATGAAATATTTCCAAGAGCAGAGATTATTCCATTATTTGTAAGCATATTAGCAACAACCAGACGAATAGCTCCACCGCCTTTTGCATGTGGTGCTCCTCCTCCACTACCAAAATCTATCGGTTTTTCTAAATTGCCGTATGTTAAGGCTGATGTATTTTTTTCTCCAATCCCTCCATGAGAAGCTCCGGCAAAATATTCCGAAGCGGATGGAGAACCGGGACCGCTCGCATATCCTTTTGCGTCTGCCGAAATAGACGAACCAGAATCAACAGTAATATTCGGAATTGCTAAAGAAAGAATTTTTTCTGGAAGAACAGTAATCATTGAATTTTCAGTTACAAAAAGAGAGTTAGCTGTAATTGTTTCAGCCCCTGAGAGAATTAAGGTGGAACTTCCATTAATTGTAATTGTCGGAATATTTAATATCTGATTTTCCGCCAATGTGAGCTGTGATATCTTATCTACGAGAATATTATTGGCCGTTATATTTACATCATTTTCTGATTCCACTTTGGCGCCGTTTGAAATAAAAATATTATTGAAAGAAAAAGGTCCATCACTACTTCTAAATTGCCAATAATAATTTAAATAAAGATCATTCGCTGTTTCGTCAAAAAGACCGATAGTGCCATTTTGCCCGCAAGACATAGTCATGCCATCATATTGACCGCACCCACCTTTCGCTTCCATCGTTCCATTAAATGATGATGTTTTATAATGAAGCGCAATTCTGCCTCCGCCTCCGGGACTTTTAAAATAACCGCTCGCATAGAGACCTCCACCGTTGGCGCGCAAAATTCCATTTCCTGTTATATTTTTAGCCGATACATATATACTGCCACCACTACTTGCGGCACCCCCATCCGCAGAAACAATTCCGTTATTATTAAATGTATCAGAAACCACAATTTGAACAGCTCCGCCTCCTTGAGAATTTGATACTCCTCCAGCACTACCCAAATCTATGGGTTTTGTAGCAGAACCATAAATAGAAGTAGATATTCCTCCAAAACTAACACCGCCATAACTTGCACCAATGCCATCAACCAAAGAAGCCCCAGACCCTTGCCCCAGACCATAACCTTTTTGATCAACAGAAATAGCTGCGCCGGGATCAATCATAAGATTAACTGCTGTAATTTTTACTCCCTTGAAAGAATTTACGGAAGCCGGATCTCCTTCTAAGGTTAAAATTGCGTTGTTGGTAACAATTAAATTATCATAATTATATTCGCCCGGAGCTAAGGTTGTATTTTCGTTTATCGTAACAGTATTGAGCACTGGCGGCGGGGGCAGAGGCAAAGCAACGACATTTATTGTACGAGTTGCTGTCGCAACGTTTCCCGACAAATCTGTCGCTGTGTAAGTAATCGTGTAAACACCAATAATTGTAACATCAACTGTTCCACTGGGAACAACATCGCGTGCTCCATCGACATCATCTAGCACTGTAGCTCCAGCGTCTGTGTAAATAGTATCTTTTGTAATTTCTACCGGATTATCTCCGAGGATAGTAATAATCGGCGGAGTGATGTCGGGAACTGGATCCGGTAATGGAAGCGCTACAACATTTACAGTACGCGTCACTGTCGCAACATTTTCAGATAAGTCTGTGGCAGTATAAGTAACAGTGTAAGAACCGATAGTTGTCATATCAATAACACCCGTGGTGATAACTTCTCGTACTCCATCGATATCATCCAAGGCAGTAGCACCCGCGTCAGTGTAAATAGAGTCTTTTGTAATTTCTACCGGATTATCTCCGAGAATAGTAATAACCGGAGGAATAATGTCTGGTGTTGGTTCAGAAGGCAACGGGTCACCGCCTCCTCCACCACCTCCACTACTGCTTCCTCCACCTCCGCCTCCACCACCAGTATTTTCACCATCGCCGCCACTATTATTAGCATCGCCAGCAACAGGCGGTAAAGAAGAATCGCCATTATTTTCAGCCAATGCAAAATTTGGATCAAATATTCCCATTGCGAATGTTTTTATTTTATCTATCACTTGCGGGATAGTGGGACTCTTGGGAGCCGAAGAAGAACCGCTGTTTGCAGGATTTGCGCTATCGGTATTCGGGTACGCTCCGCTATCAGACAAAATTACCCCGGCCCCGCCGTTATTACCGGCTAAGTTTCCAGCTATCTTTTTTAAAGATCCGGCAAGCAATGAAACAGTTGATTTAACTGTATTTGTAATCACTACTCCAGTCTTGTAAGTAATAACAAGACCACCCCGAACTGCATTTGCCGTCGGATCAGCCACAGCCAAAATCACACCTTGTATTTTATGAAGCGTGGAAAGTTCCGGCGGAGAAAGGCAGGGTTCCTTGGAATCTTGTTCATCGTTATTTTTTAATTTATCGAGCGATAATTTAATATCCGAAACAATTCTGTCTCCTTGGTATTTTAAATATATTTTTGTAAAATCGTGACCATCTTTGTCGTCACTATTTTGAAAAACAATATGAGTATTTGTCGGTAAAATTTTTATAAAACGAGCCACCATGGTGGCAATAACATTATCCGTATCGGAAGTTAAATATTTCCCTTCGCCGGCGACACGGCTGGCAGGACTCGCCACGCCATACACGCCGATAGACTGGCTTGGAACCCCGCCTTCCTGTGAAGCGACTTTATCGTAAAAATTATTGGCATAAAAATTCCCCTGAGAATGAGCGACGAGTAAGACTTTTTGAGTTGTGATTTTTTGACTCGCGTCATTTAACATTTCCACCAAATCATAATCGGATTTTTGATCAAAAAGTCCCTGTTTTACGGCATCAACCAAATCCCCTACACCAGCAAGATGGGTAGGGTTGTAAAGGTAATCAACTGTAAGTGGTTGCTTGTTGAAGATTGGGGGAAATCCTTTTGCTAGTTCAACCTTATTTTGCCTAGCTCCATTTTCATCAGTAAATATTCCATTTATGGTCAAAATTGTATATCCGTTCGTAGAACATAACTCACTTGCTGAAACATTTTTAAAACAAAGTGACAACAACAAAACCACCACAAGAATAAAAATCTTGTTTTTCATATAAAATTTTTAAAACCTTAATCTAATAATTTAAAAACATCTATATCACAAACCTTTTCTAAATCCGAATAACTTCGTACAAGTTTAATAAAACTACTCTCAGCGTCTTTTCTTGCTTGTGTATTAAACTGTTTATCTTTAATGATTTTTAGAAAATTATCAATCTTTTCTATATCAGAATAAGGTCTTGAAGATTCAGGTGTTTTTCTTGGAACAAGAGTGTCCGCAACACAATAGTCTGCTCTGTCTTCTTCTCTAATTACTTCTGTCGCTATTGTTATATTTACAAACGGCTGTATGGTTTCCATCTGCAAAGCCAGCGCATACTGCAAAAGCACTGCCCTAGTTTTCGCGGAATTCGGATATTCTTTAAAAACAGCAAGCTCTACGTCGTCGCGGATGCCGTTTTGGTTGGCATCAACCCCCGCCACAGTTTGGTCAGCCAGAGTACCCGGGTCCGGCGGGAGATTTTTCCCCAGCACATCATCCATGGTCAGCTTTGTCGCGTGAATCTTTTCCACCTGCGCATTCGTCTTATCTAAATTAAAAAAATGCACGACTCGCACCGCCACTAAAATAACATAAGCTCCAAGTAAAATCAAAAAAGCCCACCCTAATACCTTAAAAATTTTGTGAGCAAAAAATGTTTTTATAAAAGTTTTTATTTTTTCCATTTATGAATTATATTATTTATAGAACAACACAGTCAAAAATCACTGTGGATAACTTCCCACATGTCAGACATGGGGGAAGTTATCTTCTTGATCATATTGCAACCAAGAGAAAATTTCTGAATCAAAATCTTTTATATTAGAAAAATATTCTGGAAAATTTTTTAAATCTAAAATTTTATTTTCTTTCCTTAAAATTTCACGATGATCATTATAACTACTCCATTTGTATGTATTCAAATACTCTAAGGCTAAATTTGTATTGCTAATACCATTCTCTTTCCATTTTGAATCAATAATTTTAATAGGATTAAGATGAATATAAGAAAAGAGATATTTTGCTTGATTGTCATTTTTAACATGAACAGATTTAAATGAACCTTCATACAGACCACCAGTTCTTTTATATTTAGCATTAAAATATTTTGTATACGCAGTTAATAATTTTCTCATAAATTCAGAAATATTATTTTTATATTTTTTCTTTTTACCTTTATTATTCTCCATCTTCCCCATGTCTGACATGGGGGTAAACATCAAATATAAATGAAAATGATTTGGCATCAAAACCCATGCGCCAATAGAGACAAGAGTACTCTCTCTTTCAAAATCAAAAGCGTCTATATTTTGTTCTACTATATCATCACGAAATTTAAAATTTTTACTAGTGTTGCAAACAAAAAGACACTTAATAAAGCGTCTATAATCATTCTCATCTAGAAATATTTCTTGTTTACTATTTCCACGACTGTATAAATGATAATATTCGTTAAAAACAAAAGAAACCTTCCTCTTTGCCATAAAATTATTTTATCATACCACTACCAAGATTTAACATACAAAGGCTGTGGAAAAATCTTCCCCCATGTCTGACATGGGGGAAATTCTAGTTGTAGCCGTATTGGAAGAGAAGGAGAAGGATTAGGACAATGATTAAAATGGCGAGGGTAAAATACATCCAGTCTAATTCGTAGCCTTGCTTCTTCATAAAAACTTTTAGTTTATTATAGCCAGCGGTCGCTATTGTGAATGGCAGGATGGCTATAAAAAACCAAATTTTTGCAATTATTCCAAACATATATACCTTTATTTCATCAACTTAATTAAATCCTCCTAGGAAGTTTGGGCATAAAAGTTAAACTAAAATAGTGTGCAAACTCATTTCGAGCGGACGATACCATTTTAAAATTTCAATATTTTCCTTTTCCTCTAAACATAACTCTATAACTTCACGAATATTTTTGAGAGCTTCATCTAAGGTCTTGCCCTCCGAATAGCAACCACGAAAAAGCGGACATTCAACCACATAAAATCCGTCCTCGTCTTTTTCGACGAAAACCGGAAATTGTTTGTTTTTGGTTGTTATTTTTGCTCTGCTTTTCATGCGGTGTATTATACCATAAAATAAATAAAAAATGTAACACATATATGTGGGGATAAATGATGTATATCTTTTTTATTTTGCCTTGTTAAATCTCACTACCGGACTTACCCAGCCA
>JAVHOH010000056.1:0-2361 GCA_036169935.1 Minisyncoccota bacterium
AAGAAACCGAAAAAGAAAGAGGCGAAAATAATCAGGGTTGCAATAAAATATTTAAAGACCGTCATTGGTTGTTCATAGGTCGCCAGCGAACTTAATTTAAAAATGTCAAGAAGATTATCACCTAATCTAAGATTGAGGGTTGCGTAGTGAATATTCAAGGCAACTTGAACTACACCTATTTGGCTAATATTTTTGTTTGTATATTCGGAAAGAGCCATCCCCAAAATATATCCATTTTTAATCGCTTTCATTCCGACTCCCATAGTAGATGAAGTGGTTATCAAGTCTCCTTTTTTTATTGGCCCGTTAACTGTTGAAACTAGGACAGAAGTCTTTCCCGTGCTGACAATCGGATACGAATTTGCGCTTGTCTGTCCGGAAAAAACTATTGCGCTGTTGGCGGAAACTATTCCAACAATATTTTGTTCATAAGGTTGGCGGGAAAGATTATAACCGTTGGCGGTTGAAATAATTATATGTCCGTCTTTTACTCCTTTATCATTGACGGGAATAAAGTTGGACATGCTAAGAGAGGCAGCGCTAACGTTAAATGCCAAAAAAAACAAAAATATAAAAAAGTTGAGGCTAATTTTGAGAATTTTCATCATTAAATTTATAATAATCTTTCTAAAAATTAATGTCAAGAGGATGTTTTTTTTATTAAAAATTAGAAATTAAAAATTAGAAATTTTTTTCGTTTGACTTCTCCCTCATTGTATATATATACTGAAATTAACATGAATATTTTTCTTACAATTTTGGTCGGTCTTTAAAAAAATAATGGGTATATAACTTTGATATTTTCGTACGAAAATTATAAACTAACTATATGATTTCAGTAAAAATATTAAGACAGGCAATGGACGAAGCCGTCAAGTTTAATTCAAGACCGGTAACACGGGATGACTATTTTTCATGGTTAAAGGAAAGCTCAAAGAATCGATTGATAAAAGCCGTCATGGGTTTCCGCCGGTCGGGCAAATCTTACTTACTCAAAATGTTGTCCCAATTCCTTTTGGACAACAATGTCCCCAAAGCAAACATATTTTACCTTAATTTTGAAAACGATTTATTGGGCAATGTTAAAACAGTTCACGATTTAAGGAATGTTTGGGAATTGTACTTGCGAGAAAGGACTATCCTTAATCAACCGATTTATATAATTTGGGATGAAATACAGTTGGTTTCGGGTTGGGAAAAATTGGTCAGGACTCTATATGAAATGGGGAAATATAATATTTTCATAAGCGGATCAAATAGTAGACTATTGTCAGGAGAGTTATCCAGTAGCCTTTCGGGTAGAAGTTTGGATTTTAAAGTTACTCCTTTTAGTTTTGCGGAGTATTTGAAATATTTAAAGGTCGACACTTCCGACTATTATTCAAACAAGGCTCAAATAGATCAGGCGTTTGCAACTTATCTCCGACGCGGAGGTCTGGCGGAACAATTTGAGCTAAACGACGATCTGGCCGTAAGATATAAAGATGGTTTGATCCAAAAGATTATCCTTGACGATATCGCCAAAAGATATCAGGTAGATAAAATCAAAGTTCTGCAAAATGCGTTTCAGTTTATTTCCGGCAACTTGACTTCAACTTTATCGTTAAGAAAAATCATCAACAGGCTTAAAGACCAAGGAATAGCGATTACTTCAACAACACTTGATGATTACGTATATTATTGGGAAACCTCGTATGCTATTGCTAAATTGACCAAATTTGATTATCGTCTCAGTCGTGTCTTTGATCGGACCGCTAAATATTATGTCGTTGACAATATTTTTATCCCGGGACAAAACGAATCTGATGAAAAAAGGTTGGAAAATCTGGTTTACAACGAGCTTGTAAGGCGATACGGAGAAAAAAATATATTTTTTGGATCCGAAGCAAACGGTTATGAAGTGGATTTTGTTGTCAAAATTGAAAATAAATTCAAGTTTTTTCAGGTTTGCTTGGAGCTCAACGATAAAAATGCAAAACGGGAATTCGGTAATTTGGCGCTAATCAACAAATATATCAAAGGTCAATCGACTGTCCTGTATCTTGATGATGTCAGGTCAAAGTCCGATTCCCGCCAATGCGATTTAGTAATTGAGTGGTTGATTAACAATAAAAAATAACATGAATATTTTTCTTACAATTTTGGCTGGTTTGGTGATATCAGCAACCGCCGCCTTTTCAACAACATCTCATTTATTTAACAATTTAGCCTCCAATAATTTAAAAAATAATGTCTCTCAGCTAACCACTAGTCACTATCCACTAGTCACTGACTCTCCTGATGTTTTGGGTGAATCAACCGTTCAGGATTCTGTCACCTTCAATGTCGACGCCATATTTAATAAAGCGTTAATCATCAAAG
>JAVHOH010000057.1:0-2326 GCA_036169935.1 Minisyncoccota bacterium
CTCTGGAAAAGAGGGGATTTTTATGTTAAGATGAGTAAATATGGCAGATGAAGAAATAAAAAAAGAAGACAATCTTGAAGAAAAAAAGGATGATTCTGAGGTCCTTGAATTTGAATTCAATGAAGATGGAGAAGAAGATTTAAAGAAGACTCTGAAGAAATTCAGGTCTGATTTAAAGCAGTGCAAGATTGAAAAGGAGGAATACCTTACTGGTTGGCAAAAAGAGCGGGCGGAATTTTCTAATTACCGCAAACAAGAAGATGAAAGAAGAGCAAATTTTTCGGAAAGCGTGCGAGAGCGAATTTTGTCTCGTTTTTTATCTGTTATTGATAGCTTCAATATGGCTTTTGCAAACAAGGAAGCCTGGGAGAAAGTAGATGAAAATTGGCGCAAGGGGGTGGAATATATTTATTCTCAAATGAATACAATATTTGAAGAATATGGAGTGAAGCCCATTGGAGAAGAGGGTGAAGCTTTTGATCCAAACATTCATCAATCCATAGATATAGTAGAAACCGATAAAAAAGAGCTAGACCACAAAGTGGCAAATGTAATTCAAAAAGGATATAAGTTGGGCGAACGCGTGATTCGCCCCGCTCGAGTCAACGTCTATGAATACAAAAACGGAGACGAAGCTAAATAAGATTTGCGAGCATTGCGGAGAGAACTTCACAATTTCAGAAGGGGAATTGGCTTTGTATAAAAAAGTTGATATTGAATTGCCGACTTTGTGTTTTTTTTGCAGGGTAAAATTGCATTTGTCTTTTTGGATGTTTGGAAAATTCCGCAAAGGCAAGTCGGATCTCTCGGGAGAGAATTTAATTACGGTTTTGCCGGAGAAAAATAGATATCCGATTTATACCTTGCATGAATGGCATAGCGACAAATGGGATGCGATGAATTATGGAATTGATTATGACCCCGCTGTATCGTTTTTGAAACAATTGCAAGACCTTCAAGAAAAAGTGCCCCATCCGCACCAAAACGGGGCTAATAATACCAAATGCGATTGGTGTGACGATGTGTGGAATTCTAAAAATTGCTATTTATCTCGTTCTATGGAGCACTGTGAAGATCTTTTATATTCTTATAGAAATTTATGGGTTAAAAATTCTATTGATCTAACTATATGTTTTAACTCTGAAAAATGCTTTGATTGTTCGGATTGTCATCACTCGTATAAGCTTTTTTACTCTAAACATTCTCGTGATTGTATAGATTCTTATTTCATATATGATTGCCGAAATTGCCAGAATTGTTTTATGTGCTGGAATTTGCGCAATAAATCACACTACATAGAGAATGTTCAATATACTAAAGAAGAATATGACAAAAAAATTAAAACATTAAAACTTGGATCATACAATTCTGTCCAAAATCATAAAAAACACTTTGAAAAAATAATTAAAGAAAAAGTAATCCATAGGCCAAATTTTAATTTAAAAACTTATAATTCTGACGGTAATTATTTATTGGATTGTAAGAATTGTCATAATTGCAATACGATTGATAGTTCTGAGGATTGTTATAATATCATACGAGCCACACAAGATAAATCTTGTATTGATGCCGATGGGTGCTTTTTTTCCGAATTAATAGGAAATTCCAGTTGTTGCGTGAATGGTTACGCAGAAAAATATTGCCTTTGGTCTCCATCCAGATATTCCGAATATTTAGATTTGTGTATTGAATGTGAATATTGTTTTGGTTGTGTTGGTTTGAAGAAAAAGAAATATTGTATTTTAAACAAGCAGTATAGTAAAGAAGAATATGAAGTGTTAAAAAATAAAATAATTTTAGATATGAAAAATAGGGGAGAATATGGTAAATTCTTACCATATTCTATGAGCGCTGGGCCATTTAATTTATCTACGAGCTTTTTATATTTTCCAGAAACAAAAAAAGAAGATATTTTAAAACTGGGTAGTTATTGGGAAGATATCGATGAGAGCCACATAGATGGAATGCAAACATCAGAACTACCGGATGATATAGATAATGTTCCTGATGATATTATAAATAAAGTGCTTATTTGCCCTAAAACTGGCTGGCGTTTTAATATAGCTCAAAATGAACTTATTTTTTATAAAGAAAACAATATTCCACTTCCGCGATATCATTTTGATGTACGAACAAAAAACCAACTAAAATATTTAACCATTCTTAAATCATATCCATACAAATGTTTTTATTGCCAAAAGGACATAGAAGCGTATTATTTACCCGAGTGGAATTATCAAAAGATTGCCTGCGAGGAATGCTATAAACAAAATATCGCCTAATTCTTATATCAGTCATGGCGTATATATGTAATTCAAAATAAAAA
>JAVHOH010000058.1:0-2324 GCA_036169935.1 Minisyncoccota bacterium
TTTCTTTTGAATTCTTCTTGGCTGTCTCTATAAGATTCTTTGATAAATCAGAAGCGACGACTTCTGCCCCAGCATGAGCAAATACATTCGCAAAGTATCCTTGCCCACAGGCAAGATCGTAGACTTTCTCCCCTTTCTTCAGATCAAGTACACGCAAAAGATTGGGCAATATCACCTTCGCTTGATAGCTATCATCACCTTTCAATAATTCATCATACCAATTCGCAACCTTGTTCCATGAGGTGTCTTTATTATTTTGTTGTTTATTATTTTGCATTTTATCTATATTTTTACTATTTACAAATATCAGCCATAGCTGATATTTGCATTATGAAACTTCTTGCTGATAACATTTTTCACAATAAATTATCTCGTCACCTTCTGGAGAATATCCAGTTTTAAACATTTCTTCACAAGAACTATCCTCATGTATATGAGTTGCTGTATTTTTATATAATCCATTTATATTACTATTACACATGCATTTTCTTTTATACAATTGAAGGTTCAATCTATCTTTAATTCTTCTTTTATGCCTGCATTCATTGCATAAATGAGGTATCGGAAGTTTTTCCTTTTTATAAAAAAGAAGCTCATTTTCTAAAATACGATAAGCATTTTTACATTCCTCACACTCAATAATTTCTTTTAAAATATTATTATTAACTTCATTGATTGAATCGATAATTTCTGAGGATTTTTTTGTAATTGTATATTCTCCACGAGGAACATCAATCCACTTATAACCATTTTCACTTACTTCGGTTTTTGTTAGTGGAAAATGTTGCATAGCAATTGAATTATTATATCCAAACGGGGCAAATTCTATAGGAAAAAATTCTCCATACTTATATATATTACCCTTCTTATCTATATATGGAATATTATTCATCTGCTCTTTTATTTTTCCAATCATTTCAAAATATTCCTCTTTTGTATATTGCTTATTTAAAATACAATATTGTTTATTTTTTAACCCTACACAACCAAAACAATCTGAACAGCTAAATAAAAACATACTATATTCTATGCTTCTACAACTAGGCCAACAATTAAAGCAAAACTTAATATCATAACCATTTTCTCCACACAAGCAAGATTCATATTGTAATTCCATATTTTCTCCCCATATACTTGTGTCATAACATTCCTTATTACCTGGAACAAGCATATACTGACAATATCTCAAATTCTCACTTCCCCTCACAAGAAAACTATCATTAACGTTTTTGCAGTTTGTAACATATGACCCAGATGAATTTAAATTTTTTAAACCCTGATGACATTTTGTTGGTTGAGTTTTCCAAAAATTCCTTGCCACTCTGTTTGCTTTCAATAAACCAGAAATAGTATCTAATTTCATTTTTTCTATTTCAATCTTATATTCTTCCTTTGTATATTGTTTATTAAAAATACAATGAGATGATTTTCTCAAATTTGCACAACCAAAGCAATCATTACAACTTAAGCAATCACGGCAAAACCATAAATTCCTTGATTCTACTGACATAATAGTAAAATAACACTGATAACAATTTTGCAACCAAAAACATTCATAACATCTCTCTGAATGATTTAGGTGAGAATTATCAATACTATCTTTACTATAATCAATCGCATTGCCGTACATACAATCTTCTGAATAATTTGAATTGAAACATAAATATGAATTTTTTAATGCTGTGGCATTACCAGAATAAGGACTATTAACCATTAGTTTACAATTAAGATTGTAAACAGGTATTAGTTTTTCTAATTCCATTAATTGTATTAAAAAACTATAAGAAAAATTATAATCACGCCCATATTCCATAGCATCCCAACTATCACCATGCCATTCTTCTTGAGTAATTATTTTTCTTCCACTTTCGGCTGGATGTAGTGAAAAAATATCTTTACCTGTAAAAGCATCTTTTGTTTTAAAAAGTTTTCTTTCGTTTCTAAAAGCAAACCTTCTCTGTGCTCGACACAAATAACAAAAGGTTGGTGCTGGAACCTTCATCTTCTCATAAAAAGAAAAATCATCAGCTTCTATAATGAAGTCATTTTTGCAGTTTTGGCAGTTTTTTGTTTCTGATTGCATATATATGAATTGTATCTTAAATATCCCTGAAAAACAATTCCCCAGAACTTACGCTATAGCGTATAATCTGGGGAATATTATTCTAATAATTAATTTCTGCCATAAGTCCGACTTATGGCTAATTACTCTATTATCTTCATATCGTTGGCTGTTACTCCACCTTCTACATATTCAGGATATTCACTTTTACGGCGTATTAGAAATATACTCAGAAACCCTATAATTATAATTCCAGCAAGTC
>JAVHOH010000059.1:0-2251 GCA_036169935.1 Minisyncoccota bacterium
CACACGCGTAAGTATTTTGCCGTTTCACCCGAACTAAATCGGTTCGTCACTGTTCGCAACTCGAGGATTGCTCCCGATGGGCATTACCCATTACGTTTAATCTCGCCTAAGCGAAAATGTGTGTTCGGACTTTCCTCCCTTCGGTTTCACTCAGGGCGAACCCCAACAAAATCAAAGAGCAGCTATCCAGCACAGGACCAAAATTGATTATACTATAAATTTTTAGTAAGTAAATAGGACCCCATCCCCTACTTTTAAATTATTTTTATCTGCAAAACCAGCTGACACTTCTAAAACATATTTTGCAAATCCTTCAGAAACATCCGGGCCATAACTTGTCGGATATGATATAGGTAAAGCATTACTTTTAATGTAAATAACTTTTAAGTCTTCATTAAGCCAAATCATATCAATCAGAAATTTCATATCTTTCATCCAAAAAGAATATTTATCAGGTTTATCAAAAACAAATAACATGCCTTCGTTTTCTTTCAATCCACTTCTCCCTGAGAGCCCCTTATTATGTTCTTCTGTGGTTAACGCCAAATCAACCCTCACCTCTTGCCCTGCAATTTTTACATATTTGATATTATCAAAGTTGACGGCCGTCCAAAAGTGATAACACAAGAAAAGAGAAATAACCAATGCAACAAAAGCAATAAATTTATTTTTCATAAATTATTTATCTCCGTTCCAGCCGAAAAGTTTGCCAATATAATCCGCACTTTCACGCTTGTGAGCAACTTGAATAGTACCATTTTGTACAATAATTTTCATGGGAGTCGCCAAAAGGCAATGATGCGATGATAACCCTTCCTGATAGGCTCCCGTGTCAAAAATTGCCACAAATTGATCTTCTCCTTCATGAAGTTTTGGCAGAAGAATATAGTTTCCTCCAGCAGTATATTTATCGTCCGAGTCGCAAGTACTTCCTGCGAGCCAGACTGTTTTTAGGGCGCCAAACATATTGTTCGCCGGCACAATATGCCATTTTTGGTGAATCGCCCAAGTGTCTTTGAGATCGTTCATGAAACTGCCATCAATAATGTACCAGGCTTTAGCATTTGCCTTGGGGATGATTTTTTTGGAAAGCACTTTGTAAATCGTCACTTGGGCCGGAGCGGCAATATACCTTCCCCACTCTACGGCCAAATTCGGGTGCTTGATTCCTGCTTTGTCTGACAAATTTTTCAACATTTTAATAATTTTGCTAGAAATACCTTTAGCGGTGTAAAACTTTTTCTTTTCATAAGGAATACTTAGTCCTCCGCCGATATCCATAGTATCAAGAGTAGGGTGTGTTTTTTGCAGTTGTAAATAAAGACCAAAGGCATGCTTGATTCCGTCAAAGATACTTTTCTGAGTTTTTATATCTGAGCCAGTGTGATAATGCATAACTTTTAAGTTTTTCATTTTACTCAAACCGAGTGCTTCTTTTTCTGAAAGTCCGAAACGATCAAATTTCTTATCCCAATGCGTATCCGCTTTAATATCCAAATCAATTCTGATCCCTATATCCCCTTTGTATTTTGATAATCTGTCTATCTCTTCGCTACCTTCAATGATCGGGATAATATTCATACCCTTTCCGCGCAGTTCTTCAACCAAATCCAGATATTGGTCGGTCTTCGGGCCGTTGCAGAGTACGCGAATTTTGCTGTTAAATTTCTCACCTTCCCAAAGTTTTTTTACGATCCAAAGTTCATTGGCTGAAGTCACTTCCAGGTTTGCTCCCTCAGAAAGAGCCGGAAGAATAAACTCTTTATTCTGATTTACCTTCATCGGATAGTGGTAGAAAAACTTGCCTTTATACCCGTAAATTTTAATATAAGCCTGAAAATAGCCGATCAGATCCTTCAGCCTGTCTTCAATAATAAACGGAAACATAATGTGCAAAGGCGTACCATACTTGCGAGCCAAATCACTCAAATTATAAATATGATTGCCTTCGGTCGCCGTCAATTCAGCGTCTTTATTTACGCTAAAAAATTGAGTATTAAACTCATCTATTCCAAGCTTCCAAAATTTTCTCCAATTTTTCCCAGGCTTCTTGAGTTTTTTTATTTTTTTCAATTTTTTCTTTGACATTAAAGTAAAAAATAAGTATAACAATACATTCTTTAAAATGCAATATTATGGAGTTACCGGAGCAGGGTCTACTGGTGCAGGTTCTACTACCGGAGCGGGTTCTACTACTGGTGCTGGATCTACTGGTGCGGGATCTACTGGAGTGGGATCTACTGGTGCGGGA
>JAVHOH010000060.1:0-31073 GCA_036169935.1 Minisyncoccota bacterium
CAGTGGCAATGGTCCAACAGATCGCAAGTCATTTAGGTGTTAATGAAACACTTCTTATTTGTCCAAAAAAGTTTGAGCCTGGATGTGAGAAAGTAGATGCTCGTATAACTATTAAAAAAATACCGCAATCAGTCTTAAAAGCTTGCCAATTTGGAAAGAAAGAATATTTACTTCCTATCAAGGAAAGAGCTATGGAAGAAATTGACGAAGAAGAAAACGAATCTGAAGAATAACACTATGAAAAAAGAACAAGCCCTACAATATATAACTAATACAATGAGCCTCCGAACTCCACAAGAAAAGAGTTTAGTGCTTTTTGCTGATTATCTAGAGAGTGATGCTGGCAGAAAGGTATTGGAGAGGATGAAGAATAAAAATAGAAAAAGTACTAATGATATTGAAGATTCAACAAAAGATTATACAGAAAAAATACCAGAACTGAAACAGTTTCAAGCTTTTGAAAGAACTTTCCCAGCATATACATTTGCCCTAGCTACTGGGGTAGGAAAAACTCGCCTTATGGGTGCTTTTGTCACTTATCTTTACCTTGTCTATGGCGTACAGCATTTTATGATTGTTGCCCCAGGTAATACTATTTATCGTAAATTAGTGGATGATTTTAGTAAATCAAATAATCCAAAATATGTTTTTCGAGGAATTGAAGAGCTGAATCCATCTACCGTCGGTGTTATAACTAAAGAAAATTATGGTAGTAATAAGTTCAATGCGGATTTTTTAAAAAGTTTTTATCCAAATAAAATAGAAATAAATATATTTAATATTCAGCAGTTTGCGCAGAAAGACATAGACAAAGAAAAAGGTATTACAAAATTTAGCGAAACACTCGGGGAATCCTATTTTGAATATCTAAGTTCTCTAGATGACCTTGTTATCCTTATGGATGAATCACATCACTATCATGCTGATGCGGCCATGAGTTCCTTGGACCGTATAGGACCTTTATTTGGGCTTGAGTTCACCGCTACGCCTTATACAGGGAATATGATAGGTAAAGGCAGAGATAAGCACCTAGAAGCAAAGAAGAATATTTTTTACTCATATAATCTTGGTAATGCTATTCGTGATGGTTATGTTAAAGATCCATGGGTAGGTACCGAAGCAGATGTTGATTTTAGTCAGTTTGATAAAGATTCAATAGACACCGATGCACGTAAATTACAATTGGCTGCCTTTTTCCACGAACGTGCAAAGATAGCATTAGAAGAATATGCATCTGAAAATAATAAAGAAAAGGTAAAGCCTGTAATGTTGGTTGTGGCTAAAGATACTACTCACGCGAATGAATTGTTTGATTTAATTGATAGTGATAAATTTAGAGGTGGAGTTTATAAGGGGAAGGTTATAAAAGTTCATACAAAAACAACAGGAGAAGAAACTGATGAAAACATAGAGAAATTAATTTCACTCGAACATCCAGACAATATTGTGGAAATAGTTATTCACGTGAATATGCTTAAGGAAGGTTGGGATGTTACAAATATTTATACTATTGCACCCATACGATCTTCTGCATCAGAGATATTAACAGAACAAACAATTGGCCGAGGACTTCGTTTGCCTTATGGAGAAAAAACTGGAAATAAGAACGTTGATCACGTTATGATTGTTGCTCATGATAACTATGCGAAAGTTATTGAAGAAGCAAGACATTCTAATCTTATTCAGCCATCAAATATTGAAAGTATTTCTACACAAGAAATAAAAGTAGTTAGAGAAGTTGTCGAAGTACAGTCAATATTTGTAACTAATATTCAAGAGCAGATTAAAGCTAGCCCAGCAATAATGCAGGAAATTGAAGAACGTGCTAAACAAGCAACGAATTCTGTAATTCTAGAAGATACACCAGAAGATGTTAAAGCAACAACTATACAGAATAAAGTAATTGAAATTTTAGAAGCAACCGCGAAGAATGAAGCAAATAAAATAGGAGCTAGTAAAGATATTCCATACGTAGAGGGTTCATTATTTAATCCACTTAGCGAGAATGCTATAAAAGAAATGGAAAATATTAGGCGTATTTCTAAACAAACGATTGAAGTTCGTAATATTCCAATTCCAAGATTAATACTTACACCAGATCATGGGGAGCTTATTATTCATAATTTTGATTTAGATATAAAAAAATTAAGTAAATTTGCTGCAGATACTTTTATTCTTGAACAATCCTTACAAGGACAAGAAGAAAAAGATTTATTTGGTGTGGCTCATCAAGGAAACAGTGAAGTTGAGATCACTCGTGTCTCAAGTTTAGGAGAAGGACGTACTCAAAGTCCAGAAAGTACTATTATTTCTGCTCTTGTAGAAGAACCTCTTGTTGATTATGACGATCCAAATCAAACAGAATTATTACGTAAACTTTCCAATCAAGCAGTAATACACTATAAGTCATTTGTAAGCGATGATAATGCCTTAAAAATGATGGTTGAAAACAACTATCGTCAAATTGCCAAAGAGATATACGATCAGATATTAATTCATAAGGAATACAAGCTAGAGAATTATTCAGATTCTGGCATTCGTGAGTCAAAACCTTACTTAGAGCAATATAATATTTCTCGAAGTTTTGATGAAAAACCCGTCACGCTAGAATCACAACTTGCCAATTTATCAAAAGATAAAATCTATACTGGGTTTAAGAAAGCTTGTCACTCAATGTATAAATTTGATTCTTCTGATGAAGCACGAATGGCATATCTTTTAGACAGAGAGAAAGAAGTAGAAGATTGGCTTAGACCCGCACCAAATCAATTTGAAGGTTTATACTGGCGTGATGAATTTGGTAATTCACAACATCGCTATGAACCAGATTTTGTAGTTGAATTTTTGAATGAAATAGTAATGATTGAAGTAAAGCCAGAATTGGAAATAAGTAATTTAGACGTACAAGAGAAAAAGAAAACTGCAGATAAGTATTGCGAATTAGTTTCAAAAAATATTGGAAAGTATGGAATAGTAAAACCTTGGCGGTATGTAATTATACCAACAGAAAAAATAACTATTAGCTCAACGATTAATAATCTTTTAAGATAAACAACATGTCTGAATTTTACAAAGCAAATAGAATAAAAAATATATATAATCCAAACTCAACGGAGCCTTTTAAACTTTCTCGTTCAAAGATAGAAAATTTTATGCATTGTCCGAAGTGCTTTTACTTGGACCGTAGGTTAGGAATAGGGCAACCACCAGGATATCCTTTTAACCTAAACACAGCAGTAGATACCTTACTCAAGAAAGAATTTGATATACATAGAGCAAAACACAAAACACACCCTTTAATGAAGGCCTATGGGCTTAATGCAGTGCCTTTTAGTCATGAAATGATGGATGAATGGAGAGAGAACTTTAAAGGAGTGCAGTACCTCCACGAGCCTACTAATTTTATTATTACTGGAGCTGTGGATGATTTATGGCAAGGTGAAAATGGAGAAATTATTGTTGCAGACTATAAAGCTACAAGTAAAACTTCACAGGTAACGCTTGATGCCGACTGGCAAGATGGATATAAAAGACAGATGGAAATATATCAATGGTTGCTTCGTCATAATGGATTGAAAGTTTCAAATACTGGATATTTTGTCTATTGTAATGGAAAGACGGATAGAGAAGCATTTGATGGAAAGTTAGAATTTGATATCGACCTATTGCCATACATAGGAGATGATTCTTGGGTAGAAGGAACGCTTAATGAGATTAAAGAATGTCTTGATGGAGAAATGCCTAAAGCAAGCGCAGAATGTGATTATTGTAACTATAGGAAAGCAGTAAATGAAGTGGAAGAAAAATAATATGGATGAAGAAACATTCGAAGTTGCTAAAGAAAACGATTTAAGCTTTGAAGAGGCAGAACAGCTTCAAGAAGTTATTGACGACACTGGACTTGATGCAGAAGATGCCTTAGAGATTTCGCAGGATTTATAAAGTAGTATAATAAATATATGGATAAAGATAAAAAATTTGTTGTTAGAACAAGGGGTATTATTGTTCACGAAGGCAAGCTTTTGGGTGTAAAGCATCCACATGATACGAGTTTCTGTGCCTTGCCTGGAGGTCATTTGGAGTGGGGAGAAGATATAAAGGAATGTTTAAGGCGTGAAATGGTTGAAGAGCTTGGAGTTGCTCCCGAAATAGGCAGATTACTCTATGTTAATAATTTTATGGATGGAGATATCAGACAATCAATAGAATTTTTCTTTGAAATTACTAATTCGCAAGATTATTTAAATATCGGGCATCTTAAAACTACACATGCACATGAAATTGCAGAAGTGTGTTGGCTTGAGCCAACTGGCACAATACCTTTCAAACCTAATCGTTTATGGGAAGATTTAAAAAAGGGAGAAATTCTTTCTGATCAAGTTAGATATATAGATATGCACAATTAAAATATGAAAACAATAATTAACAAATGGCATTCAATTTTAGATATGCCAATAAAAGATTATTATTGGCATCAAGCTGATGTTTTGGAAGAGTTGCGAGAACTTGAAGAAGCGGAGGGTTTAATCAATAAATGGAGTGAATTGTCAGATGTTGCTTATACTTACACACGAGCACACTGGTCTGGACATACAGATATAAAGTATCCACTTAGTAAGACTAATTTTTACATGGGACTTTTATATATGTTTCCTAAATATTCTTTGCGTTATGGATTTTATAGAGTTTTGGGAAGAAAAATTGATAAAAATGTAAAACTGAAAGAGGTTCGTAATCCTAAAAAAATAGAGAAATTAAAATATATTGCATCAAAATATAATCTTGACCCTGATAAATTTACAAAAGAGGCAAAGAAATTAATGAAGATATGGGTATTTTTAAAATAAAAAAAATATGGGAAAAAGAAAATTATTAAGTAAAATACGCAAAGAATTTCCGAGTTTAAAGTGGAAAAAAGCAGAACATAATATTGAGGGATGGGATCATTTTGTAATTATTTTAGATAATAAATATGTTTTTCGTTTTCCTAGAACCAAGCAATATTTAAAGGCATTAAAAAATGAGATACTTCTGCTTGAATATTTGAAGGATAAAGTTAATATTCTTATTCCTCAATATGCTTATATTGCGAAAGATAAAAGTTTTGCTGGGTATTCTTTGATTCCGGGGACACAATTAAGGAAAAAAGTATTTAAATTGGTGTCCAACAAAGCAAAGCATACACTTGCGAAACAAATTGCAGATTTTCTTTCTTCTTTGCATAAAATATCCCAAAAGGATGTTGAGAAATATGGTGTGAAAATAGTTAATACTCAAAAACAATATAAAGAATTAATAATCAATACAAATAAATATATTTTTCCGAGAGTCTCAAAAAAAGATCAGCTTTTGATAAATAACTACTTGAAAGAATTCAAAAATTATTTAAAATTTCCCAAGAAAGTTCTTGCTCACAATGATCTTTATTCCAAACATATACTTTTGGGAGAAAATAAAAAACATATTTCGGGAATTATAGATTTTTCTGATAGAAAGATAGATGACCCAGCGAGAGATTTTACTGAAATGTGGGATTATGGAGAAAAATTCACACTAGAAGTATATAAACATTATAAGGGTCCCAAAGACAAAGATTTTTTAAAGCGGTCAATGATGTATTATAAAAGAATCCCTCTTTGGACGATGATTTCTCCGTTTCAAGGTGGGCGTGGAAAGTTTAAAAAGGGATATAAAATGTTTAAGGAATTGTTTTATGGATGAATTTTTAGTTAAAATTTTAGAAATACTTAAAGAATTAAAAATAAAACCAGTAATTTATGGTTCGTTTGGGGTGGCTAATTATTTAGGCGATTTTAAAGATTTTGAGGACATTGATATCTTGATAGAAGATGAGTTTATTAATAATAGATGGGAAGAATTTAGAAAATTATTTAAATCTAGGGAATTTAATTTGGTAAATGAAAAAGAACATGAGTTTGAATTTAATGGTAAAAAAGTTGGATTTGCTTCAAAAAATATTTTAATAAGAGATAAAATAATTAATAATTTTTCAGAATTAGTTCAGTATAAAAACAATAAAGGTATATTTATTTTAACGCCAGAAAGTTTTTTTAAAGCATATAGGTTTAGTGTAAAAGATGGATATAGAATCAATACAAGAGGGAAGAAAGATGTGGATATTATTGAGAAGCTAGAGGTATATATTAGAAGATAATATATACCTCGCAATGATCATTCTTGTAAATACAAATTGTTAACCAAGGTGGAATGTTAAAAGGCTTTATGGTAAAATAAACTCTATGAAACTATATCTTTCATCATATAAATTTGGTAACCATCCCGAGCAATTGACTGAATTAGCTGGGAATAATAAAAAAGCTGCGGTTATAATGAACGCTGTAGATTTTGGTGATAAGGAACGTCAAAATAATAATTTACTTGCACAGATTGAAAAGTTAAAAGAACTTGGTTTTGAAGCTGAAGGATTGGATTTGCGAAATTATTTCGGTAAAAAAGATGAACTCAAAGAGTATTTAAAAGGTATCGGAATGGTTTGGATACATGGTGGCAATGCTTTTATTCTCAAAAGAGCTTTTGAACAAAGTGGTTTTGAAACCCTCATAAAAGAATTCGTTAAAAATGATCAGATCGTATATGCCGGTTTTAGTGCGGCAGTTTGCGTGGCTGCACCTACCCTACGTAGCACGGAATTAGTTGATGATCCTAATATAGTTCCAGAAGGATATAATGCCAATTTTGATTGGAGTGGTTTAGGTTTTATTCCATATAGTGTCGCAGTTCACTATCAATCAAATCACCCCGAATCGGGATTGATCGAAAAAGAAGTTGAATATTTTAAGGAAAAAAGTATGCCATATAAGACACTTCAAGATGGCGAAGTAATTGTTGTAGTAGAAAATGTTAAATAAAATAGACAAAAACATAGATACACCCGTTTCCCTCAATAATGATAATCCTCGAAATGAGCCCTATTTCTACCCCTAGCCCCGAGGAATCGAAACCCGAGGAATTGCCAACTGAAGGCAGAAAAACTGAAGAAATTTCTGAGCCAGCGCAAACTTCCGAATTCCGAACGGCTCATTCACTGGTATTTGAGCCGTTCAACTTTCTGCTTGCCCGCTCATAGGCATCTAGGCACTCGTAGCCCTAGCGGAAATGCCTGAGGTGGATGGCCGAGGATGCACCCCAAAACTTTGCGTAATCACAGAAAAACAAACATGGTATAATGCCCGAGACAATGTTTTTAATTTTTGATTTTGAATTTCTCCTGCGGGCAGAACCTAATCCCGCCGAATTTAAGAAAATATTAGCAGAGGTTTTGCGAATCATTTTCCCAAAGAATCTTTGTTTTCGCAAAACCGAGTCCGCTTTTAGATTTGGCGTTTCTCCTCTATTTTTGCTAAAGTAGGTTCGAGCGGAGTTTAATAAGCACTCCGCAATTAAAGAATATGCCGTTGTAGCTCAGGTAGTAGAGCACCAATTTCGTAAATTGGGGGTCGAAAGTGCAAATCTTTCCAACGGCTCATGAAAGATACAAGAGATATAGAAAGTGAAATAGAAAAATTGGAAGGGCAAATGCAGGCTTCGGATTTTTGGAATGATAAAAATAAAGCGCAACAAGTTTTAAAAGAGTTCACAGAATTGAAAGAAAAAAAGGAAGGAGTAGGTAAGTATGACAAGGGTAACGCAATAGTCACGATAATCTCTGGTGCAGGCGGGGAAGATGCGGAAGATTTCGGCGCGATGCTCTTTTCTATGTATGTAAAGTATGCGGGCAAAAGGGGTTGGAAAGTTTTTTTAATTCATGAAAATAAAAATAATAGTGGGGGATACAGAAATGTTTCTTTTGAAGTTCAGGGTAAAAATTCTTATGGTATTTTAAAAAATGAAGGAGGGGTTCATAGGCTTGTGCGTATTTCACCCTTTGATGCAAAAAAATTACGCCACACTTCATTTTCGATGGTGGAAGTTTTGCCTAAATTTTCAAAATTGGAAGAAAAAGATTTTATCATCCCTGAAGCTGACCTCCGAATAGAATATTCTAAATCAGGCGGTCCTGGGGGGCAGAATGTAAACAAAAGGGAGACTGCCGTCAGACTCGTTCATATTCCTACAGGCATCGCAGTACATGCTTCAAACGAGCGTTCTCAAGAGCAAAATCGGGAAAGGGCCATGGCTATTTTACTTGCGAAAATATTCAAAAAAGCGCAAGAAGACAAAAAAAGTATGGAAGAAAGTCTAAAATCGACCAAAAATACTGAAATAGAATGGGGGAATCAGATTCGCTCATACGTGCTTCATCCATATAAAATGGTGAAAGACCACAGAACTAATATAGAAACTTCAAATATTGATGGGGTTTTAAATGGTGATCTGGATATTTTTATTGAGGCGGAGAAAAATTTGTGATAAGATAGAATAAAGAATGATTTATTTCAACAACGTTTCAAAAATTTATAAAGATGTATCCGCGCTTTTAGATGTCACTTTTACAGTTGAGACTGGAGAATTTGTTTCTATTGTTGGGCATTCTGGCGCTGGAAAGACAACTCTCACAAAAATGATTTTAGCAGAAGAAAACCCGTCTGATGGGACGATATTTTTTGAATCACTCAATATAAATAAGTTAAAAAGTAAAGATTTAACCAAACTTCGTCGTCGGATCGGTGTCGTATTTCAAGATTATAAACTTCTTTCCAATAAAACCGCTTATGAGAATATTGCTTTTGCTATGGAGGCGGTCGGCAAGACCGAAGAAGAGATACGGAGCGATGTTCCGCATGTTTTAGAACTCGTTGATTTGAGCCACCGGATAAGCCATTTTCCAAACCAAATGTCTGGCGGTGAACAACAGCGTTTGGCGATAGCGCGGGCTATCATAAACCAGCCTGATCTTATCATTGCTGATGAGCCGACGGGCAATCTGGATCCTGTCAATACTCATGAAATAGTTCAAATTTTAAAAAAGATAAATGATCTCGGCACGACAGTCATCCTAACGACACACAATAGAGGAGTTATCGAATCTGTCGGGAAAAGAGTAATTACGATGGAGAATGGAAAAATTATTAGAGATACAAAAAATGGCAAGTAGGTAGGGCCACATGTCAGACTTGTGGTACAATTAAAATCATGACGATAACCACATTTAAAAGAATAATAAAAGCTGGATTTTTAAACTTTAAGAGAGGCGGGTTAGTTTCCTGGGCGGCTGTTTTAGTGGTGACAATTACTCTTTCGGTTATCACTTTTATTATTTTTTTACAAGCAGTTTTATATTTCTCACTTACTCAAATCAAAGATAAAGTGGATGTGACGATTTATTTTACAACTAGTGCGCCAGAAGACAAAATTATCTCTCTCAAATCTTCCTTGGAACAATTACCAGAAGTAGCGAGCGTGTCTTATACCAGCGCGGAGGAATCATTGAAAATTTTTCGAGATCGTCATCAAAATGATTACCCGACGATTCAAGCTCTAGATGAAATAGGCAATAATCCATTAGGCGGTCATCTTAATATTAAAGCCAAAGAAGTTTCTCAATATGAAAGTATCGTTAATTTTTTGAAATCAGATGACTCATTAATTCTCGGATCTTCTTCTATCGTAGATAAGGTAAATTATTATCAAAATAAATCCGTTATCGATAAGTTGAATGCCATCATATCCGGCGCGCAAAAACTTGGTTTTCTCGTTACTTTGCTTTTAGTAATTATTTCTATCATTATTACTTTTAATACTATCAGATTGACTATTTTTATCTCTAAAGAGGAAATTGGCGTGATGCGTCTCGTGGGTGCTTCAAAAATGCATGTACGGGGACCTTTTATGATTGAAGGAACGATTTATGGCATTATTGCGACGTTAATTACCCTAATTCTTTTTTGGCCGATAACGGCCTGGCTCGGACGCAATATGACCAGTTTTTTAGGAATCGATATGTATAATTATTACATTTCAAACTTCTTTCGAATTTTTGCAATTCTTTTATTATCAGGTATAATCTTAGGTATTGTTTCCAGTTTTCTGGCAATTAGAAAATATTTAGATAAATGAGAAAGCTCCTATGCTGGACGTAGGGAGTATGTTGTATTATGAAAAAAAATAATCCAAAATATATTTTTGTAGTGGGAGGTGTGATTTCCGGCGTAGGAAAAGGTATTACCGCCTCCTCTATCGGACTCATCTTAAAGAACCGCAGATTTAATGTCACTTCTGTAAAGATAGATCCATACGTAAATGTTGACGCCGGCACCATGAACCCCACCGAACACGGTGAGGTTTTTGTTTTGTTCGATGGAGACGAGACGGATCAGGATATGGGAAATTATGAAAGATTTATGGACTTAAATTTGACTCGAGTAAATTATATGACGACTGGCCGAGTGTATAAATCGGTTATAGAAAAAGAAAGAAATCTGGAATACAAAGGCAGGTGCGTAGAAGTCGTTCCACATATACCACTTGAAGTTATAAGCAGAATAAAAAGCGCGAGCACAAACGCAAACGCGGACGTGACTATTATAGAGATAGGCGGAACCATCGGAGAATATCAGAATATCTTGTTTTTGGAAGCAGCTCGAATGATGAAAATTAAAAATCCGAAGGACGTTATTTTCGTAATGGTTTCTTACTTGCCGACTCCGGGAAAGATTGGAGAAATGAAAACGAAACCCACTCAATACGCCGTGCGTACCTTGAACTCTTCCGGTATTTCTCCTGATATGCTCGTGGCCAGAGCGGATACCGTTCTTGATGAAAAAAGAAAAGAAAAACTTTCTATGTTTTGTAATATTTTAGCAGATCGCATAATATCTGCTCCAGATGTAGAAAGTATTTATGATATTCCGCTTAACTTTGAAAAAGAAAAATTGTCAGAAAAGATTTGTGATATTTTAAGTTTACCCAAGAAAAAGCCAGATGCTAGAGCTTGGAGTGCTTGGAAAAATTTCGCTAAACATTCTCATAATGGCAAACAAACCGTAAAGATAGCCATGGTGGGTAAATATTTTGAGTCGGGGGATTTTATGTTGTCGGATTCTTATCTTTCGGTTATTGAAGCGCTCAAATATTCTTCTTATAAAGAAGATAGGAAGCCGGTAATTTCTTGGCTTAATTCTGGAGACTTTGAAGAACATCCGGAGAAATTAAAAGAACTCAAAAAGTATGATGGAATTATCGTGCCGGGCGGTTTTGGAAAAAGGGGAGTAGAGGGAAATCTAAGCGCGATAAAATTTGCTCGAGAAAATAAAATCCCATATTTTGGACTTTGCTATGGCATGCAGATGATGGTGATAGAATACGCGCGAAATATTTTAGGTCTCAAAGATGCGAATACTAGAGAAGTCAATCCAAATTCCAAAAATATGGTTATAGACGTGATGGAATCACAAAAAGAAATTTTAAAGAATAATCTATATGGCGGATCTATGCGCCTAGGAGCCTACAAAGCAATTTTGCGCGAAGGTACGATTGCCAGAAATAGTTATAACAAGAAGGAGATAGTTGAAAGACATCGTCACCGCTATGAGGTTAACCCTGCATTTGTTGCAGATTTAGAGGCAAAAGGTCTAGTCTTTTCTGGGCGTTCTCCAGATGGACATTTGATGGAGATAGCTGAATTGCCGAAGAGCAAACATCCGTTTTTTCTGGGTACCCAATTTCATCCGGAATTTCTAGCACATCCGCTTTCCCCACATCCGCTTTTTACAGCTTTTATAAAAGCTTGTATAAATAAGAAAAAATAAGGTTTTTCTTGTAAAATATTTTTTTTTAAGCTAATCTATTAAAGTAAATAGAAATTTTACGGGATCGTCTAATGGTAGGACCCATCCCTCTGGAGGATGTGATCTTGGTTCGAGTCCAAGTCCCGTAGCACGATGTTTGAGTATTTAATATGATAGAATCTAAATATGGAATTAACTGATTCTGAAAAAATACTGTGTGATGAAGCATGTCAATTCGTAAGTTCAAGACAGAAAGAACTAATCGATTCTTTTGTAATAAAAAAGAATCCCTTAAGGTTAGGTTTCATAACTATTTTTATGGCTGGTTCACCAGGTGCTGGAAAAACTGAGTTTTCTAAAAGATATATGCCTTTGATCATTAATAAAAAAGATGAAAAACTTATAAAATTTTTAAATCAAAAAGGTATAGATATTAGTTCAATTGAAACGTTATTTATTCGTATTGATGTTGATGAAATACGAGAATTTTTACCACAATATCAAAAAACTAACATGGAAAATGGAGCAAGGGGTAATGCTCATGTTGTTCAAAAAGCTGCAAATAAAGGATTAGATATTTTACGTGACTATTGTCTTTCAAATGAAATCTCTTTTCTACACGACGGAACGTTTGGTAATCATAGTACAATGAAAGAAATAATCAAAAAATCTATCAACGTTGGAAGAGAGGTGCAGATTTATTATATTTATCTCGATCCACTTGTTGCATGGGAATTCACCAAGGCACGAGAGTATTTTGAAGGTAGAAATATCATAAAAGAGAAATTTATTGAGCAGTATTTTCATTCTCGAGAAAATGTTGATAGGATAAAACAGGAATTTGGAGATAAAGTTAAAATTCATTGTATTTTAAAGAATAAAGAAAATAAAGTAGAAGAAATAGTATTAAATCAGCCTAGTATTGACTTATACTTACAATCTAAGTACAATAGCAATATTATTAGGAGATATTCTCCAGAAGAATTGTCGGATCTTCTTAGCTAATGTATAATAGCAATATGTTTGATTTTGTAAAAAAGAGCAAAAAAACACAAGATGCAAAAAAGTTAATTTTGAAAGAATATTTTAATTCAGGTAATCAAAAGAAAGTTATTACGCAAGCAGCCAGGAAATCAGCAGAGGACCAGAACATACTTCTTACTAAATACCAAAAATTAGCTAATCCTTAGGTTTTATAAAAATATCACCAAATTTAGGTGGTGTTTTTATTTGAATTTTCTAATTAAAGTTCCAGCTTCGCACCAAGTCTCGCAACAAGCACTTTTTGTGATAATATAAAAATATGGAAGGTACAGCTAACCTAGAAAATAATAATCTTGAACAACTTCTTGGAAAAGCTATTGTTTGGGCGCAAGAACAGTCACAAGTTGCACTTGAGATGGGTACACCGCTTAACGAGCTAGAGTCTGAACTTGCCCGAGCTGTTGGGGTAGAGCACTGGGAACTCGTCCGTATTCTTGAAGTTGATGAAATTCCTGTTCCGATTGATCCGGAATTAAAAGCAAAAGCCGAAGAAGCAGGCCTCTTCGGACCCAGTATCGCCGGAATTACCTTTGATCATGGTATTTATATTAAGAAGGGACATAGAACTGAGAGGCTCGTATCACACGAACTTCACCATGTACATCAATATGAACAAGCTAAATCAATCCGTAATTTTCTTCAGAATTACATTCCACAACTTCTTTCTGTGGGATATGCCAATGCTCCGCTAGAATTGGATGCACAAAATCATAAAAATAATCTAAAAAAATTTAATCCTGACAAGATAGCAGAATTAGATTTAAATATGTGGCAGGCATATTATAGTCATAATTTTTTTAAATTATTTATTTTACTTTTACATCTAAACCACGAATTTTTTGGGTTAGACTATTTTCATACTTTACAGGCTGCATATTATTCTGCTTCAGCTGCGATTAATTTTCGTTTAAATAGAGGAAAAGAAAATCATGAGCTAATAATAACAAAGCTAACAAAATTTTTAAAAATAATATCGGATAATAATATTGAAAAATTTAATTACAAAAATGTAGCTGAATTAGAATTTAAGTGGTGGATGATTGATCGCTATCCAAAACCTTACCAGACTTCACGGGAAGAGGGACTCGCGCGTGCTATGGCCGCAATATATAACACTGATTATGTAAAACTCACAGAATACGCAAATTACCGAGCTCAAGCCATGACATTACAAGATGAAGCAAAAACTGTCGGTCAAGAAGCAGATTGGGAGAAAATCGGATCTTTATTAAAACAATCTTTTAATTCACTTTATCAAAATATTCAATAATGGTTCCAACGTCGTACCAGATATCCAGCTAAATTTCAGAATTTGTTTTTTTAAATGTTTTTCCTACCACAGTTCCTATGACTGTTCCGATAATTGCTCCAGCGACAAAATCTGAAAACCAATGAATAGTCATTGATATTCCGAGCCCGATATATAATGCATACGCGAGAGCAAGTATTTTCACTGTTTTATTTTTTGAATACAATGCCCATAAAGTGAATGCCATGGCAAAAGCAATAGTAGTGTGTGAAGATGGCCAACCCCAGAATATTCCTCCACGAAATAATCCGAAATTAAATACATGCGTGATATCGATAGTGGTTAGCGTGTGAAAAGAGTCTTTGGCTCCAGAGATTAAATAAGTTAGAGAGTGAACTGAATCAGGGTGCGCTCGACCGGTAAACATTTTGTAAAAAGAAGAGATGAAAGCGCCCAAAATGGCCGCTTGGCCAAGAGCAAAACCGGTATTTAAAAGTGCAATGTTTTTACGAATTTTTCCGTATATCAATATGATAATTGGTATAAGGATAGGGAAGAGACCGCCGACAATCGCAGCAGAAAATAAAATATAAGATAACCGGCTGTCTTTGAAAAACAGGAAATATTTGAAATCAAAACCGGAAACAACAATAATATAGGTACTTAAAATGGCAATGAGATGCCACGCAAAATTACGCCCCCTAAAAGAATCAATGATATTTTTCCAAAATTTATAAAAAAGTATTTTCATATTAAATTTAAGTATAACATAGTCATCAAGATTTAATTTTTAAAATATTTTCTGTTATACTTACAAGATGAATAGAAAAGAGACGGCGGTTAAAACAATATACTGGAGTATTTTTGGAAGCGTGGGACTCGCCATTATCAAATGGTTGGGGGGAGTCTTTGGGCATTCATATGCCTTAATCGCGGATGCCATCGAATCAACTACTGATATATTTTCTTCTATTTTGGTTCTATTTGGAATTAAATATTCAAGCCGGCCGGCCGACAAAGAACATCCCTATGGGCATGGCCGAGCCGAACCACTCATAACATTCATCGTGGTTGGTTTTTTGATTGCTTCTGCTTCAATTATTACTTATCAGGGTATTAAAAATATCAAAACACCTCATACCATGCCAGAATCTTGGACGCTTATTTTTCTTGCTTTGATAATTATTTGGAAAGAAATTTCTTATCGTTTAGTATTAAAAAAAAGCAAAGAGACGGGGAGCTCCTCTCTTAAAGCGGATGCCTGGCATCATAGAAGCGATGCCATCACCTCTGTCGCCGCATTTATAGGGATTGGGGTAGCTTTAATCTTAGGAAAAGGCTATGAGTCTGCAGACGATTGGGCAGCCCTTTTTGCCGCTGGATTTATTTTATATAACAGCTATTTAATTTTTAGACCAGCCTTGGGAGAAGTTATGGATGAATATTCGCATGATAGTTTGGAAGCAGAAATTAGAAAAGTGGCGCTTAGCGTCGATGGAATAATAAACACTGAAAAATGTTTTATTCGTAAGATGGGGATGCTATACCATATTGATCTTCATGCAATTGTAGATGAAAATATGACGGTTAGACAAGGACACGAATTAGCGCATAAATTAAAGAATACTTTATTAAAAAAAATTGACTGTATCGGCAATGTTTTGATACATATCGAACCTAATTAAGTCGCAATAATAATATATTTTTCTCTGTTATTTCTTTATCTTATGCAAAAAATTAAAAATATAGAAAAAGATATTTTAATTCGTGCCCAAACGGGGGATCTGGACGTTTTTGAGTATATTTTGTCTTTTTATGAAAAGGCGATTTACAACTACTGTCTGCATATTTTAAAAAATACACAAAATGCAAAAGATGTCACTCAAGAAACTTTTATAAAAGTCTATATTCATCGCAAGGAGATAGATCCGGAGAAAAATATTAAAACTTGGATATTTACTATTGCCACGAATACCACCTATGATTTTCTGCGGGGGAAAAAGCGCAAAAATGAAATAAGCCTTGACGAAGAAAATGAAACAATTTCCAGTACTGAAACGTATTATCCACAAGAGTGTTTGGTATCTGATGTCGATAAAGCACTTTCGCAGATAAATCCGGAATATAAAAGAGCGCTTTTATTATTTTATCAGCAGGGTTTTGATTATAAAGAAATAGCGGAGATATTGGAGATGCCTCTAAATACAGTCAAAACACATATAAGCCGAGGGAAAGAACAATTAAAAGAAATTCTTCAAGAATATGGAAAAAATTGATGAACAATTAAATAACCTGTTCAAGGTGGAAGTTCCGACTGGAGTACATCAGTCTGTAATGCGGAAGGTTAATTACCAAAAGATGAAGCCGGTATTTTTTGTCGCTTTTGCTTTACTCTTGTTTAATTTTTTAGTGATTGCGTGGCACATTGACGCGAAATTAATTGATGCGGAGTTTTTGGATATGACGCAAGACTTTTTGGAAGTTTTTAATTTTAATTTTTCTTTTATCAGCACGATTTGGGCAAGTTTTTTTGAAATTATTTCTCCAGCGCTTTTCTTATCTGCCACCCTAAGCTTTGCTGGGGCAATATATATTGGAAAGAAAATAACTGTGTATCAGTTTAGCAGAATATAAAATAATTAAATAAAAAACACTCCGATCTAGGCCGGAGTGTTTTTTATTTATCTCTGTCTTATTGTTTCTTTGGGCAAGCTTTGACAGCCGTTGCGTAATCGCTCCAGGCAGTCTTAACTGATGCCGCTTGAGTTGCTAGAATACCCTTGATGGATGCTTTATAAGCAGTATTGGCAGTTTTTACCGCAGCCGCATAATCCGCTCGGGCCACTTTTGCCGCCGCTTTTCCCGCAACCTTGTCAGTATTTGCTTTTGCTGCAACAAGAGCAGCATCTCTCCCAGTTTTTGCCGCCGTTAGATCTGTGCTTCTGGTTGTCTTTGCATCTGCACGGGCTGTTTTTGCAGTATCGGAAGCGGATTTTACCGCTGCAACACGAGCAGTCTTGGCACTTGCCAAACATACCTTTCGAGCATTAACAGTAGCAGATGTCGGTGCTGGGTTTCCCGCAGTCATATCTTGCGCGAAAACTGGCGCAGAAACACCAACTAAAATGGCAAGAGTTAAAACAGAAACGCCAAATTTCATTTTATTTGTCATAATTTTAATTTTTTAAATTAATTAATATTTTATAATTCGACCTTATATACAAGTAGTACGCCAAGCATTGATGATTTGTTTCAAAATTATTGCTATAACACCCTTTTTACTTTATACTGTTATTATACCGATGAAAAATAAAAGAATTCTGATTTTTTTAATAGTTGCAACAGTTTTCTTCGCCTCATTTTTTGTGTTTCCGGAATTTTTTAGTAGCGCTACCTCTTACAAAAAAACTGATCAGATGGTAGAGGTGAACATTGCGCAATCTGAAGTGAAGCCAGTATCGGTCATTATGCCGTTTGATGTCGCTCTTTATGATAAAAAATTAAATGAAATAGCCAATAATCCTCCGGACCCCATAGTTTATAACACCATTAAAACTATCACTGGAAAAGACAAAAAAGGCAAGCCTATAACTAAAATTACCAAAGTTCCTATTTCTCCCCAACCCGTCCGAACGCATCTCTGGCCAGCGAAAACTGTGTATCCGAATGCTGGTGCTATTCTACCATTTTCTCGCATTATCGCTTATTACGGAAATTTGTATTCGACGAAAATGGGAGTGCTCGGGCAATATCCAGAAGCAGAGATGTTGCAAAAATTAAATGCAGAAGTAAAAAAATGGGAAGAAGCTGATCCTGCCACGCCGGTAATTCCAGCGCTTCATTATATCGCAGTCGTGGCGCAAGGGAGCGCTGGGGATAATGGCGACTATAATTCGAGAATGCCTAGTTCTGAGATAGATAAAGTTTTAGCGATGGCGGCAAAAATAAACGCGATTGTTTTTTTGGATATTCAAGTCGGTTTTTCCAATGTGCAGACGGAAATTCCATTATTGGAGAAATATTTGAAAATGCCCCAAGTCCACTTGGCTCTTGATCCGGAGTTTTCCATGAAAGGCAAATATCCTCCTGGCAAAGTTGTCGGCACCATGGATGCGACTGACATAAATTTTGCGTCAAATTATTTAGCAAATCTTGTACGGGAAAATAATCTCTCCCCCAAGGTTCTTATCGTTCATCGCTATACGCAAAAAATGGTTACTAATTACAAACAAATTAAGACTTTGCCGGAAGTACAAATATTAATGAATATGGATGGTTGGGGAGGTAAGGCCAAAAAAATTGGGACTTATAAGAATTTTATTTATCCAGAGCCAGTCCAATTTGCTGGGTTTAAATTGTTCTATAAAAATGATATCAAAGAAGCCGGAACTGCTCTCTTTACTCCTTCAGAATTATTAAAATTAAACCCACGGCCGATATATATACAATATCAGTAAGATATATGATATAATTTAAATATATGAAACAGATGGATTTAGAATTTGGTCCAAAAATACCAACAAGAGAGGAGTTGGTGGCTAGTATTCATGCCAAAAATGCGAACCAATCTATGACAGGCAAGGTCCCAGTATTTACCCCAGAAGAAACAGCTTTTATTGAAGCAGAAAGAGAAGAATTACGTGGGGATAGTCAGCCACAATATAGGCGCTAAAATTTTATGGATTCTCAAAAAGAAAAAAAAGCATGGCGGGAAGTAAAATATAAACAGAAATTTTTTAATGCTTTTCGCGGAATGTATGTTGCTTTTAAAGTGACTAATCATGCATTTATACATATTATTGCAACTATAATTGTAATATTTTTTGGATTTTATTTTCATGTTTCTAACATTGAATGGATTGCGTTAGTTTTTGCTGTTGGCTTTGTAATAGTTTCAGAAATGATTAATACAGCTATTGAGATAGATATAGATTTAACTTCACCAGATTATCATCCTTATGCTAGAGATACAAAAGATGTTGCTGCTGGAGCTGTGTTGTTGTCTCTTTTTACTGCAGTTATTGTTGGACTTATTATTTTCTTGCCAAAGATCTTTTAAACTGATAAAATTAAACTATGAATAAAAATGCAAAAATATTTATTTTAATAATTGGTCTTTTAATTTTAGGCACTGTCGCTACAGTGTTGCTTCAGTCCAATAGCACGCCAGCTGGACCCGGCAAGTATGATACTTTCGCACAGTGCTTGAAGGATAAAGGTGCGGTTTTTTACGGAGCCTTTTGGTGTCCGCATTGCCAAGCACAGAAAAAGCTTTTTGGATCTTCTGCTAAACTTTTGCCCTACGTTGAATGTTCTACGGCTGATGGGACTGGGCAATTACAAGTATGCAAAGATAAAAATATTACGGGTTACCCGACCTGGATATTGGCAGATGGTACGCTAGTTCCCGATGATTCTCCGGATGGAGCTGGGGTGAAGCTTGAAACCTTGGCTGCGAAAACTTCTTGTGTTTTACTTCAATAACTTTAATGAATTTAAACGCTATTTATTTTCTAAATCTGTTTCTCGGCTCGGGGGCGATTCTTCTCCAGATTTTTTCTGTTGTAGCGCTTTTCTTGCTTTTTTTTAGAAATAAAGAAAATAGTAGAAATTTTTATTTAGACTTTGTTGATAAACATTTTCTGCCGATTAGTTTTTTGCTTGCCTTATTTGCTTCAATTTTTCCTTTGGTTTACTCTGAAATTATCCATTTTCCTCCGTGTGTCTTATGCTGGTGGCAAAGAGTTTTTATGTTTCCTTTAGTCTTGATGTTCGGTGTTGCTCTTTGGGATAAAGATAGGAGGGTAATTCGTTATGTGTTGCCTTTGCTTTGTGCCGGTTTTCTCGTTTCTGTTTATCAAAACTTTTTCTATTACTTCGGAGAAAAATCAAATGTACCTTGCGATGCGTCTGGTGTATCTTGCTATCAGCATTTAGTTTCTGTCTTTGGCGGATATATCTCAATCCCAATGCTCGCGCTCACGGTCTTTTTTGTTCTTTTGACTTTGCTGGCTGTGGCTCATTTTTACAAAAAAGAAGTATAATAAGAATATGGATCAAGAATTACAAAATTTACAAAAGAAAATAGAGGAGCAAGGAGTGAAGATGGATGCGATTTATAAGTCAGTGGAAAAAACTAGAAGATATTTCTTGATGATAATTTGGGTTACTGTTATTGCCATTGTGTTGCCACTAATTGGCATGATTTTTGTTTTACCATCATTTGTTAGCAATTACACGAGTACTTTAAACGATTTAGGTTATTAAGTTTTATTATTAATTAATTTTTAATCATATGGGAAAAGGAAACAACGCATATCGAAAGGATGTGAAGAAACCAAAAAAGGCCAAGAAGAAATAAAGAATGCTTGGTTTTACCAAAAAAGAAAAAAAGTTATTGCAAAAACTAAATACTCCCGCCAAGGTGCAGGATTTTATCAATGGAATTCCTTTTAATTTTGAGAAAAATGGAGAAACGTTAAAATCGCCGATTTTAACGTTAAGAGCACAAAATGTCCATTGTTTTGAAGGAGCGCTTCTGGGGGCTTATATGCTTTCTTTGCACGGTTTTATGCCTTATGTGATGCACTTAAAGGCGACAAAGGGGGATTATGATCATGTCATAGCTCCGTTCAAAATTGGTAAATTTTGGGGTGCGCTTTCCAAGACCAATCATGCAGTTCTGCGCTATCGTGAGCCGGTTTATAAAGATATTCACGAGCTTGCATTATCTTATTTTCATGAATATTTTTTAGATAATGGACAGAAAACCTTACGGCAATATTCCAAACTTCTTAATTTAAATACTTTTGAAAATTGGGCGACCCAAGAAGGCAACCTATGGGAGATAGATAAAAAATTAGATAAAGTAAAACATTACGATATCGTACCTAAAACGCATATCAAGAATCTTCGCAAGGCCGATAAGATAGAAATAGAAGCTGGTAAGATTGTTGAATTTAAAAGATACTAAATATTTTATCCCAAAATTTACTCCACCAATTTTTCTTTGGAGTTTCTGGCTTGATTTTTGTCGGAGAGGGGATGATAGCATTTATCACTGATGCCGTGTTTTGATTGGTTAAGTTTTCTAATTTTGGTTTTGTTTTTATTGCAATTTTTTGTGCAGATTTTTTTTGTATTACAGCCATAACAGGCATTATAGGTTTTTCAAACTTTTGCATTATTTGATTCCAGGTTTTTTCAGATAAGGCTGAGATGACATACGCAGTTTCCCAAATTTTATTGTTCAAAATTTCATTTTTTATTCCGCCGTCAGTGTCCTGCATTGTTGTTAAGTAATCAAGAGGAGTATTCTCACCCTTTTTCCAATCTTCTGTTTTTTCGCCTAATGCTCTAATGCCTTCTAATGCCCAAGCGGTAGACGATGTGTTGCTCCAACCACCATTATCTTTTTGATTTTGTTTTAAATAATTTTTTGCTTTTATCAAATTTTCCCGTACCCCTGGAATACGGGAAAAATCCGATAAAGATTCTATAGCGGCGCCAGTCATATCCGCAGACTCATCCCAAGAACCATTATCTTTTTGTTTGCTTAAAATAAAAGAGGTATCATCTTTTATTATTTTATCGTCTTGTGTGTATCCTGCGTTTTGGAGAACTATTAGGGCAAAAATATCATCATTATCTTCATTTATATCACCAAATTGTTTGTCGTCAAAGGTGCTTGTAATTTTTTTAATATAATTTACGCCGTTAGCATCATCATACGGATTAATTCCCAGAGTCATTAATGTCATTGCATGTCTTTCGTAGTCCGTCAAAAGAGCGCTGGGTGTGTTAGATCCTTCGAAATATTTAATCAATTTTTGCATACTATCCGGATAACCTCCGGAGGCTAACGCTATCGCTGTCCAGTCGGTATAAAGATTTTCACCAAAAGAACCATCACTTTTTTGTTGCGCAATTAAAAAATCAAAAGCTTTTTTTAAATCAAATTTTGCTTTTATTGCAGGAATGATTGGGGGAACATAATATGATCCACCATGTCCGCTATCGGTCACTGGCGCTGGTGGGGGAGTGGGAAGAGGTGAAACCTCTATACTCACACTGTTTGATGGAACATATAATGTTTTATTTCCGACAGCAGTAAGTGACCCTGAAGTATCCAAAACAATGGAACAAGTTCCGTCGGTAATAGTCGTGCAAGATTGAGCTCCTAGCGTGATTATAGTCCCTAGTGATGGTGTCCAAATCATATTATAATTTGCATCAAAAGTACTTTCTTCTTCTGCGGTAAATGTTATTGTATCGCCTATTGTGCCAGAATTTTTTGAAGCCGAGATTCGTAATGGATAAGAATTATAAGTTAAAAGAAGTTCGTCGTTTGCAGATGGTTGATATTGATTAAGCGCATCGCTTCCATGTCCGTAAGTTAAATTAACAAAATAACCCCAAGATTTTGAAAAATCGGGAGTAGTTTTATATCCGCCCAATTCATCTAACCAGCCACTTGGCGTATATTTCCATGTCCATGTATTTGATAACTTGGATTGTTCAACGGCACACTTGCCATTTATAGTAAATTGTAGAGGATCAACTATTTCTGGAGACCCAGCGCAAGCTGTAATTATTTCAGGACCATTAAATAAAACAGTATCACCAGCATAAATTTTTAGGTTTATGGATACAGAGCTTGGTGTATCTGCGTACGCAATGTTTTTTATGCCTATTAATAATAGTGACAAAACAAATAAAATTTTAATAACTTTTTTCATATTTCCAGGAGACAACATCTCCAACTTTTATTTTATAATTTGAAACGCCGACTTGCGCCTCAACACCATTCACATAATAAATCCAATTTTCATTTCCATTATTTTTTATTCCGTTTATTGAATCAATAAATTTTCCCATTCCCGCATAATTTTTTTCTGTAAAATTTATTTTCCCTTCACTCTGCAGTTTACTCATAAAATCATAAACACTCGTTTCACCTACAATTGTATTTTTATACTCAATATTGTTTATAAGTTTTGGTACAGAAGCATGAGGAATTAGAAAAATAGTACCCAAGATAGCTATAAAAATTAATACGAATATACTTATTATTTTTTTGTTTTTAAATATAAATTTAGACATAAAAAAATCCTACTTTTAGAGCAGAATTTGTGGGTCCCCAAAAATAAGAATAAGGGGAGGGATCCTGCTCGGGAAATGCGTGAAATGATTGGTATTCGGACTTGTCTCTGACTTTGCGTCAGAGCTTACCGTAGCGGCACTGTACTGGAATCTAACCAGTTTCCCCAATCACTTCTTTTAATTTTTAAAAGGAACTTTCTTAGTATATACTTACTTTATATTATGTCAAAAAATGGTGTGGATAAAAACTTACAGGCAAGACCTGTCTCAGGAATATTACAGGTCTTGCCTGTAAGTGAGCCATTCAAATATATCATCTTCAAAAAATTCTTTAGTTGGAAAATAATTCGGGAACATTTCACGATTTAGAATTATTTTTTCCTCTCGGTTAATACCAAGATAGTCTTGATAACTTGAGTATTTATAATCTCTTAAAAAAGCGATAGCTTGTTTCTTATTTTTTATTCCGTTTTCTTTCCACTTTGAATCTATAAGTTTGATTGGATTTAAGTGTATATAAGAAAATAAATACTTTAAATATGTATCTTTATAGGCATATTCAGATTTAAATTTTCCCTCAAATAAACTGCCAGTTCTTTTATATTTATTATTATAATACATGGAATATGCGGTAGTAAGTTTTTGCATAAATTTACTAATACTTCCATCTTCAGTTTGTGTTAAAAGAAGATGAAAATGATTTGGCATTAAACAATATGATCCAATACCAACTAGCAGCTTTCCTCTTTTGCAATCGTATACATTATTTTTTCCAATGAATTGAATTTTAAAATTTTTCTGTCCATTTGAAATATAAAGCAGTTTTATAAAACGTTCATAATCTTTTGGGTCACGGAAAATTATTTGCTTGCTGTTTCCACGATTATAAATATGGTAATATTCATTTGGCACGAAAGATGTTTTTCTTAAAGACATTTGTTTATTATATAAAAGTACAACTTTACAGGCAAGACCTGTAATAATTGTTATGAAGAAAACAAAAATAATGGTCTTTGGAACCTTTGATGGTTTACACAAGGGACATATAAATTTTTTTAAACAGGCAAAAAAATTCATGAAGAGTTCATTTTTAATTGTTTCAATAGCTAGAGATAAGAATGTTCTTCGTCTAAAAGGGAAATATCCGGACAAAAATGAGCAAACGAGGATGATTTTGGTAAAAAAATGCAAGTTAGTTGATAAAGTGGTTCTTTCGGGTATAAAAAATCATCTTCCTCATATTATAAAAATGTGTCCGGATATTATTGCCCTTGGTTATGACCAAAAAGCTTATGTAAAAAATTTAAAAAAAGACTTGAAAAATAAAGGTATTCTAGTTAAAGTCGTACGTTTAAAACCATATAAAGAAAAAATTTACAAAAATTACTTGCTAAAAAAGAAAAGATAAATATAATAAGTTATTATGCAAGAAATAAATATAATAAAAATTATTAAAAGAAATTTTGCCAATAAAAATTTTGCTTTTGTTTTTTTTACCAGTTTATTATCTTTTTTAATTATTGTTTTGGTCGGGTTTGGTTTGGTTTGGCATTATCGGGCGAATATTTTTGGATATTTTGCTAAAGAATATTTAACGGAAGAGAAAGTCGGGAGTAATAATATAAAAGATGCTACTGGGCAAATTATTGAGAAACAATCAATTTTTTCTCAGGATTTTGTTGTGATTGATGCGGTTAAAAAAACTAATCCAGCTGTTATCTCTATAATTATCTCTCAAAATGTTCCAAAATACGAAACCTATGTTGATCCAAATCAACAAACAAATCCATTTGGTGACTTATTTCCGGGTTTTAATTTTAATATTCCGCAATATCGCCAAAATGGCACAGAAAAGAAAGATATTGGTGGCGGGTCTGGGTTTTTTGTTGGGAGTGACGGTTTAATTGTTACCAATAAACATGTCGTTGATCAGAAAAATGCAGAATATACGGTATTTACCAATGATGGGAAGAAACATGCTGCAAAAGTTGTTGCCCGTGATCCGGTTTTGGACATTGCTCTTATCAAGATTGATGGTTCAGGTTATCCATTTCTTACTCTGGGTAATTCTGATTCTTTGGATGTCGGACAAAGCGTGATCGCTATTGGTAATGCGCTTGGAGAATATAGAAATACTGTTTCGGTTGGCGTAGTTTCCGGACTTTCGCGTTCAATAACAGCAGGAGATAATTCCGGCAATACGGAAGTTCTTGACCATGTAATTCAAACTGACGCGGCGATTAATCCGGGAAATTCCGGAGGACCCTTACTTAATCTTAAAGGGGAAGTAATTGGTGTAAATGTCGCTATTGCGCAAGGTTCTCAAAATGTCGGTTTTGCGCTTCCAATCAATAGTATTAAAGGTGTGGTGGAATCAGTAAAATCTACCGGGAAAATTGTTCGTCCATATTTGGGTATTCGTTACGTGGCGATAAATGCAGAAATGAAAGATAAAAATAATTTAACCGTGGATTATGGAGTCCTGGTGAAAGTGGGGGAGACTGCGAATGATTTGGCGGTTATTCCGGGTTCTCCAGCGGACAAGGCGGGTATAGTAGAGAATGATATTATTTTAGAAATTGACGGGGTAAAATTGGATGACAAAGTAAATTTTTCTTCTCTTATTCGCGATAAAAAAATAGGGCAAGTAATCAATCTAAAAGTTCTTCACAAAGGAGTGGAAAAAAATGTTCAGGTAACCCTAGAAGCCGCACCGAATGGGCAGTGATTATATATCACTTTTCTTTATTGTCGAAGACAGATAAACTCCATAAAGCATCAGAGCACCAAGAATAAGAAAAATATAATTAAAAGACGGAACAAAAACAAAAACAATAAAAGTAGCGGCTGGACCTAAAATATAAGCAATAGGGGAAGAGGTGCGGTAAACTCCCACGAGTTCTTCATTTTCCGGTTTTATGTGTTTGAAAAAATGAACATCGATCATAAGTTCAATCATTGCAGCGCCAATTCTGGTAATAAATAACAGCACTGCCCATATCCATACAGAATGTTCTTTTATAAAAAATAGCGATAGAGTCGCAAGGGAGGTTATACCAAATCCAAACATCAACATTTTTCTTTCACCAGCTTTGTCTGAATGCTTGCCTAACGGGGATTGAATCAATACAAATGGCAAAAGCATCACAGTAAATATTATGCCAATTTCCTTCCAACTAAATCCTAAATGCGCATGCAAATACATCGGCGTGTAAATAACCATAGAACAGAAAAAAAACTGAAGCAAAAAACTTATACCATATGCGCGGAAAAGATTTTTATTTTTAAAAAATTCCTTTATATATTTTAGAGATTTTATTTTATCGTATTTTGGGTCTGGTGTGTTTTTCAAATTCAAAAATGATATCAATAAAAATAACATCATTACGCAAAAACTGACAAAGTAAATTGTACTAAAAGAAAATCCTCCTAGAATTGTTCCAGAGGCTAATTGGGCTAAAATCCAAGCCAAGTTGCAGATAGTTAAATAAATGCCTCTAATTTTTCCGGTTGCCGGATCTTTAGAAAATATTTTTAAGATTTCGTCTAGGGAAAAAATTATCAAAGTGTTCATAGAGAAGCCCAAAATGAACATAAAAATTATACTCCAGACATTTTTTGTCAGAGCCAGCGCCAGAAAAGAAAAAGCGTCCAAAAAAATTATGGAAAGTAAAAATTTGTATCCGCCTATTCTTCTAAATATTTTTGGAGCTAATAGTAATGCCAAAATAGAACTAGCTGAGCCTAAAACATAAATAATACTCACGAACTTTTCGCCAACAAAAGAAGAAACAAAGCTGGAGTTTATATATGAAGCTAGGGCGATAGGAATGGAAAAAAGAAACCCAGCCAAGTATATTATTTTTCTGTTATGGCGCATAAATTAGTTATTTTTGCATTATACACTTAAAATTACCGGAATAACCAAAGGTCTTTTGGCTGTTTTTTGATATAAGAATTTTGAGATATTTTCTCCTAAAGAGGCTTTAATATAGTCAAAATTTGTCGGATTACTGCTTAAATTATTACCTGATCGGACAGACATTTTTACGCTTGCGTCTTCTACTGATTTTTTAATAATAATTCTTACTTGACGCAGAAGTTCCTGATTTTCTTTTAGGTAGACAAATCCGCGAGAAATTAAATCTGGGGATTTTTTTAATTTTCCGGTTTTTTGATCCAGAAGTGCGATGACAACAAACATTCCATCTTGAGAAAGCATTTGTCGGTCACGAATGACGATGTCTTGCGTGTCGCTAACAGAAGTCCCGTCTACCATCATCGGGTTTGAAGGTGCGCGTTCTTTGCGAGCCACTATCTTTTGCCCATCGGCGGATATTTCAATGATGGAACCATTGTCCGGAACGACAATATTTTCCTCCGGCATACCGAGTTCTATCGCGAGCTCTTTATGTCGCACCAACATAGAGTGATGACCGTGAATAGGGATAAAGAATTTTGGATGAGTTTTCTTGTGGAGCCACTTGATGTCTTCTTGGTTGCCGTGTCCAGTCGCGTGCACAAAATCTTCACCGCCGGTGCGGTAACTTATAATACGTACGCCTTGTCTAGTGAGGCTATCCTTCATTTTTTGCACTTGTAGTTCGTTGCCCGGCACGATAGAAGCCGAGAGGATGATGGTATCGCCCTTATGCAGAGCAAACTTTGTGTTGGATTTATTGGCTGCGCGGCTGAGAGCGGCGAATTCTTCTCCTTGCGCGCCGGTCATCAACACGACTACTTTGTTTGGAGGATAATTCTCTGCTTCTTCTAGTGGAATAATGGTTCCTTTCTTGGGGGTAAAGAATCCAGCTTCTATTGCCACATCAATGTTTGTCTTCATAGAGCGTCCATCAATAGCTATTTTCTTACCCAAGGCATCTGCTACTTTCACGATATGGGCCAGTCTCGTGATGTGTGAAGCGAAAGCTGCAATGATTATTCTTCCATTTATTTTTTTTATCAAATTTTCCAGTCCTTGATGTACTTTTATTTCTGGCAAAGAAAATCCCTCATTTTCAATGTTGGTGGAGTCGGTCATGAGTAAAAGTACCTTCGCTTTATCAAAGATAGAATATTCTTTTTCTTCTTCTTTAGAAACAATTCCGTCCACTTGATCAAGTTTGTAATCTCCCGGAGTAACAATCCATCCATGTTCGGTTTCTACTATTATTCCGAGCGAGTCGGGGATGGTGTGAGTGACACCGAAAAATTTTACTTTTATTTTTCCACAGGTTATAACAGAATCCGTTTCCACAATGTTTTCTTTCATTGGGGCTAGGTGTGGGAATTCCGCTTGGCGCTTTCTCATCAAGAGAATGGAAAATTTCCTGGAGTAAACAGGCGGGTTCCCGATACGGGAAAGTACCAAGGGTACGCCTCCGATGTGGTCCAGGTGTCCGTGGGTAATGAACAATGCTCGGATTTTATCCTTGCGTTCTTCTAAATAAGTTGTATTTGGAATAACATAATCAACTCCCGGAGTCGCTTCGGTGGAGAAATGCATACCAGCATCAATTACAATAATATCATCACCGATTTCTATTGCAGTCATATTTTTTCCTATTTCTTCCACTCCACCGAGCGGAATAATACGAATTACCCCCGATTCTACCGGAGGAATTTTTTGATTCTTTTGATTTTTAGAATCAAAAGAACGAGGTCCTTTATTTTGTCCAAATCTTTTTTTGGTGTATTGGTAGGTAGAATTTTTAGCTATTCTTTTTCTCTCAGGAGAAGTCGGATGTCTGGATTCCAGATGCCCAACTACCGGCTTAGGTTTTTCATTTTCTATTTTGAGTGAAGAAAAAGGTAATCTTGTTTTTTTTGTCATAATTATTTTTTAATCCCTAATGGGACAAGTTTATTTATTAAATATTTTCCAAATATTTTCTGTTTCGGTATACCATGAATATATATTTGAAAAACGATCTGCCGGAGTGATGATGTGGTTTATGGAAAGCCCCATTAAATTCTTAGATATCACATATATGAAATTAGGACTATATAAAAAGACTGCAGGCATATCTTTTTTAATTTCAGCCTCGAATTGGGCGTATCTTTTAATTCTTTGTTGTTCTTCAATAGTGGTTGAGGCATCTTCTAAAATTTTATCCACTTTTACGTTAGTATACATGGCGACATTAAATCCCGGATCTTTTCTTTGAGATGAGTGCCAAAAAGCATATAAGTCAGATTCGTGGTTAATTATTTGTCCGAACAACAGAGCGTCATATTCACGAGGACGGATTACGCTTTGATTTAAATTGCCAACTTCAAAAGTTTTTATATCAACTTTTATTCCGACCGCGAGTAAGTCTTGTTTTATTAATTCTGCAGTTTTTGTAAGGTCTGGGGCATTTCCAGTTGAAATAGAAAATTGGAGGATAGTATTTGTTTTCTTTTTATTTTTATCAATGATTGTTTTTTGTAAAAATCCATCTGCATTTTTTGACCAACCATCTTTTTTTAAATTATTTTGTACATTTTTTAATATTTCTTCGCGGGAAGTATTACTGCTTACATTTAATTTTTGATATGAAATCATATTGGGTGGTATTGGGTCATCAATAGCGATTCCGTATCCAAAAAGCACTTCACGAATTATTTTATCTTTATCTATTGCTTGGTCGATAGCCTTGACGATGACTTTATCAGTAAAAAGATAATTTTTATTTTGGTTGAAAAAAAGTCCGAATATTCGAGGAAGTACTGAAGATCCTATCTCATAATTTCTTTCTTTTAAAATGTCCGCATTTAAAGGAGTGATAGAACTTATTTGATTTACTTCTCCATTTTCAAGTGCTTTAATAAGGTCATCTTCATTTGAATAAAAATGCAAGTTTATTGTTTTAATATATGGTTCGCCTAAGGTGAATTTTTCGAATGATGTTAATTCGTAAGAGTTTATTGCTCCTGAAGATTCTTTTATCACACTTTTTATCATATAAGGTCCCGAACCGACCGGGGCAGTATTCGCGTTATTGAGTTCTATGGGAGAATTATTCCATAAAGATTGAGGCATTATTCCGAGCGTGGCGTTTTCTAAAAATGAAGGGTAGGGTTGTTTTAAAGTAAATTCTATTGTTTTATCATTTATTTTTGTAACAGTTATTCCGTCCCAATCTATTTTGTGTAAACTTTTAATAATTGAATCCTTGACTCTATTTATGGTAAAAATCACATCTTCTGTGGTAATTGGTTCTCCGTTTTGAAAATATATTTTGTCTTTTAAAGTAAAAGTATAAATCAATCCATTCTTGGACATTTCATATTTTTCTGCTAAATCAGGGATAAGGGTTCCATCTGGATTTTTTCTCATTAAACCGGAATAAATGAGAGTAGTCATATCTTGATCAACCGGAGAATTTGCCAGAATTGGATTTATAAAACGCGGAGTGCCGATAATGCCGACAGAGATAGATCCTCCATGAAAAGGCACTTTTACCATTAAGGATTTATTGATACTCTCAAGAATTGAGAGGGTACTAATCAGAAGCGTCAGAAGCAAGATAATAAAAACCATCTTTTCTTTTTTTGAGAAGAGATGAAAAACAGAATTAATTTGATCTTTTGTAGGCAATTTGCCAGCAATTTTTGACTGGCGTATCCGACTATAAAATTTTTCCATAATAAGAAATTTAGAAACGAGCTTTTATTATTATACTGAGAAATGCAAATAAAGCAAAAAGAATTCCACAAACGATGGACAAATAAAAAAGAAACTTTTCAAAGCCTCGACGGGTGTGGTGGAAAGAGTCGCTATCACTTCCGCCCAAAGCACCACCTAAACCGGCAGCAGATTGCTGAAGTAAGATAGCGGCTATCAATATTACTGAAAGGATAATCTGCGCATAGGGCAGAATTTTAACTACTAAATTCATAGGGCTATTATTACATAATAAAGCCCAAAACGCAAATAGTATTTTTCCGGTATTGTCTTTTTTGTTAAATATTTTATATAATACATA
>JAVHOH010000060.1:31173-35773 GCA_036169935.1 Minisyncoccota bacterium
TCAATTTTTAGGCTAGTAGCGCACAACAGTTATAAAGACTATCCAGATTATCGATACTTTACCAAAGAAGACGATGAAGCGATTTTAAATAGAGGCGAAAGGCGAGTAACTGATACATCTATTCCAGAAGAAGAAGCTTTTCGCGTGATGGAGCCTATTATTTTAAAACATTGGAAAGAGGCGGAAAAAAACGGTAAGCGTTTTTTTCCGCATGAATATTTCTATCAAATTTTATTATCCGACGAATTAAAAGGTAAATACGAAGGCAATCCCGAACATTGTTGGCTCTTGGAAGCGGCAAAGAAAAATCTGCCTATCGTCGTTCCGGGCTGGGAAGACTCTACTCTCGGAAATATTTTTGCCGGATATTGCAAGGCGGGAGAAATAAAACCGAGCGTGATGAAAACGGGTGTGGAATATATGATGTATCTTTATGACAAATATGTGGAACTTTCCAAAGACGGTGCAGGGCTCGGATTCTTCCAAATTGGCGGAGGAATTTCCGGAGATTTTCCGATCTGCGTAGTGCCTTCTATAAAATATGATTTAAAAAAGCCTGTTCGACCTTGGGGATATTTCTGTCAGATTTCCGACAGCACCACTTCTTATGGTTCATATTCTGGCGCGACTCCGAATGAAAAAATAACTTGGGATAAACTTACCAAAGAAACTCCGATGTTCGTCATTGAATCCGACGCGACTATCGTCGCCCCGCTTATCTTTGAGGCTATTTTGAATAGGTACACTCTGATGGAAAAATAAAATAGATTAATATTTTGTGTTATACTATTTATATGAATAAAGGTGAACTTATTAAAAAGGCGGATATTGAAAAAATAGCCAAAGAGGGTGCAAAAATATATGAACAAATAAAAGGTAAATATGAGCCAGAAGAAAATGGCAAGTTTTTGGCGATTGATATTGAATCTAGGGATGTATATTTTGCGGATACCAGCGCCGAAGCTGTAGATAAGGCAAGGAATAATCATCCTGATGAAGTTTTTTATGTAGTAAAAATCGGTTTTGAAGTTGCAGAAACAATGGCACAAATGTTTCTCGTAAAATAATTTATGATAAAGGGTAAATTTATCAACGAGAATGTGCCAGTTGTTAAAGTTACGCTTTTTTCTGACCAAGCGGTGCAGACTCCATATTTTATATTGGACACTGGATTTACGGGAGATCTTCAAGTTACTGCAGAAATTGCAAGGGAGCTCAATTTAGAAGTTGTTGGTGTGACGAGAACGGGTATGGCAAGTGGGGAAATTGTAACGGTTCCTACTGCTATAGCTATTTCCACTATGGAGGGGATTAAAAGAGTAGTAAATGTTTTAATTTCAAAGAATATGTCACTAGTAGGAATTAGTTTCCTTAAAAAATTTGACTATAAGGCAATTATTGATTGTAAAAATAAAACTGTAGCATTGAAGAGAGTTTCTTAACATGGGCTTGAGAGGCCATCGTTGTATAATATAACAATGAAAAAATTTTTAGAAATTGTTTTAATAGTTGTTCTCTTTACAGTCGGATTTCATTATCGCGAGGAATTTACTCAGTTTGTGAGGCCATTTCTTTCTTCCGCGCCCTGCACAGATTCCATACCGTACAATCTCGGCACTTTTGACACAAAATTTAATATTTCTAAAGATTATTTTTTAAGCGCGCTTGTCGATGCGGAAGCTATCTGGGAAAAACCTTTCGGTAAACAACTTTTTACTTATGCGCCGGCGGATGTTTCGTCCGATGTTTTAAAAATTAATTTAATTTATGATTATCGGCAAGAGGCGACGAGCAAATTGGCAAACCTCGGCATTGTCGTAAAGGATGACCGAGCTTCTTATGATGCGCTTAAAATAAAATTTACCACTCTACAGGCAGAAATTACAAAAGCTAAAAATGAATATGAATTATCTAAATCAGAAGCGACTAGGATAAAAATTAATGAAATAGTGTCCGAAATAAATGCGCTCGTCGTGGTGTTAAACCGCCTCGCGAGCACGCTGAATCTTTCTGTGGAAAAATACAATACCGTTACCGTTTCTCGCGGTGAATCATTTGAAGAAGGAGTATATATTAGCAATGGCTCGAGCAGAGAAATAGATATATATGAATTTAGCAATCGGGCCAAACTTATCCGCGTGCTGGCGCATGAGTTGGGACACGCCTTGGGTCTGGATCATGTGGATAATCAAAAAGCTATAATGTATAAGCTAAATCAGGGAAATAATGAAACATTAACCAAAACTGACCTTGCTGAACTTAAAGTAAAATGCCAAACAAAATAAATAAAAGTTTTTATATTCACATAAAAGTCACGGCCAGCGCCAAGAAAGAATCTTTTCATAAAAAGTCTGTTGATCATTTTGAAGTTTCAGTTAAAGAAAAAGCGGAACATAATATGGCGAACACCCGCGTCCTAGAACTCGTAGCAGAGCATTTTAAAGTTTTAGTTTCTAAAGTCCGCATTGTGAATGGCCACAGGCATCCCAGCAAGCTCTTGGTTATAGATTAAAAGTGCTATACTCTTTTTATGTTTCAAAATTTTTTGCTTAAAAAAATGCTAAGGACGCAAGGCGTACCGGAAGCGCAAATAGAGATGTTTGTAACGATGATGGAGAAAAATCCTGAGCTTTTCAAAACTATTGCGGAAGAAACAAAAGCTAAAATGGATGCTGGCATGGACCAAATGGCCGCTTCCATGGAGGTCATGAAAAAATATGAAGAAGAACTCAAGAAATTGGTGTAAAATATAAATTATGCAAGCATATAATTGGTATTCACAACTTATAAAACCTACCTGGGCTCCGCCGTCTTGGCTCTTTGGCCCGGTGTGGAGTGTGTTATATGTATTGATTGCCATTTCGTTCGGCAAAGTATTCTTCTTGTTCTTTCAAAAAAGAATTCCTTTTATTATTGTTTTACCTTTTATTTTAAATTTGTTTTTTAATTTTATTTTTACTTATATTCAGTTTGGCTTGAAAAATAATATACTCGCGGCTTTTGATATTTTGTTTGTTCTAGGTACTTTAGTTTGGGCTATCGTTGTCATTTATCCATATGTAAAATGGGTTGCTTATATTCAAACTCCATATTTGCTCTGGGTAGCTTTTGCCACAATTTTACAGCTGACTGTCACTTATCTAAACAAGTAGACAAGACGTTAAAAGTGCTATAATTAAGATATGAAAAAAATAATAATTTTTATTTTAATAATTGGTGTTGTTTTGGGAGTTTTTTATTTTCTTAATAAAAAAGAAACGGTGGTGCCAGTGGTCATTTTTCCGATTGAAAAAAATATCAAATCAATAAGCAAGATAGATGTTAAGCAGGGAGAATTTTGTTTTGCAAAATTTGGTACGTTAAACAGTAGCGGGTCTTATGATAAATACACCTTGCGCTTGATTATTGACGGAGAAAAAGCAACAGGAGAATTAAATTTATTGCCGGTGGAGCAAGACAGAAAGACAGGAGAAATTAAGGGAACGATAAGCGCACTTGATAAAATGGCACTGACTCGGACGGCTGATTTGGAATGGTTTACTTTTGCTGGTGGCACGAGTACGGAGAAAATTAAGATAATTTTAGAAAAAAATATGGCAAGCATAAAAGAAGGAACAAACACGCTAAGTATCTCAATGTTGTCTTGCTTGGATTTGGTTGAACGGGCGAATGTAGAGAATTATTTGAATGACAATATTTCTGAGCTTTCTCCAGTCAAGGCAGTTCTCGGCGGGACTTGGTATGTGGTAGGAGCGACAGTGGACATGACTAAAAATTCCGGTATGGTGGTATACGAAGATGGGCATATTCAAGAAAAAAAGAATTTCTTATACACGACAAACGAAAAAGGAGAAGTATTGAGTTTAACTATTAAATAGCTAAGCTAAATCATTCCAAACTAAAAGTTTCCATTCATCTTTTTTAAACCAATGGTGGGTATATAAGCAGATAGCCATGCCGGCATTATTGATTTTATTGAAATAACTTAAATTATTATATTGCGAGGCTGTTAATTTGTTGCCGTAAATCATATATGATACGACTAATTTTAAAAACCTACTATGGGTAACCATAATGATTCTTTTTTGCCATCGGTGGGTTATAAATCTCAATAGTTTTTTTGCTCTCTTTTTTAGATCAATAAAATTTTCTTCATCCGATATCCGCAAGTCATCCGGATGATAACTTTTATCAATACGATCTGTGATTGTCCTCACAATCCTATCTCCGCTCCAGTGTCCCAATATTTCAGAAGGATTTTTTCTTTCTTTTAGGAGATTTGAATATTTTACTTTTATACCCAAATACTTAGCGATAATTTCTGCGGTCTCTTTTGTCCGCTCATAAGGGCTTGAGTAAATCACTTGGGGGTGGCCCTTGTGTAAAGGGAATCTCTTTGCAGTTGCAAGTGCTTGTGTTCGTCCCTGTTCCGTAAGTGCCCCAGAAGATCCCTGGCGTATTCCAGTAGCGTTTGACTCCGTTTCGCCGTGTCTGACAAAGTAAATTAGTTTGGTTGACATATATCCATATATTACAGGTTATTTTTTTTATTGACAATGATTTTTCTTTAGTATATACTTTTCCTACGTTTTTCCTTTAG
>JAVHOH010000061.1:0-2247 GCA_036169935.1 Minisyncoccota bacterium
AACCGCGGCGTGGGGGAAACCCCAAACGCCGCTTTTAATTTTAAACCGTTTGAATGATTATTTATTCATCATTGCTTTGGTTTTAGCACCGACGAGACCGTCGGATACTAAGCCATTGGCCTTCTGCCATTTCTTGATGACGGCTATGGTCTTTGGACCAAGCTTGCCATCAATCTTTAGACCGAGAGACAATTTGTCATTCAAGAATCTCTGAAGTTCCTTTACAGCTTCTCCCTTACTTCCGTTCTTCAAAGTGACCTGCCCTAAAGCATAGACTTTCTTTGAAGTTACTTCTGTATTGTTTGAACAAGGCTTGCCTGTAGAAGTATTGAACACATTCCCTCCTGAACAACCTGGAGTTGTATCAACTACTGTAGTTGTTGTCTCTGTTGTAGTAGTTGTTGTTTCTGTAGTTGTAGTTGTAGGAGCTGTTATAGTTAAAACTTGAGTTGAACCATTACTGACCGGAACATTATCACGTGAAGCTGTAATAGATCCTGATCCTACTGTCATAAAAACAGTATTAGTATGCTGTACAGCAGCAGTTGTAAATCCCCAAGGACCTCTATGTTGTTCAACATTATTAAATTTTAAATATCCAGTAGTTGAAGCACCAGTCAAATTAGTAGAAGTTGCAGTAGCAATAGATATATTATTAGTAACATGAATAGCACTAGTAAAAGTTTTTACTGCAACACTACCGCCACTTAATGTAAGATTGTAGTAAGAAACTGCAGGAGAAACAGCAGCAACTTTAACTGTCTGATCACCAGCTTTATTGTAGTTCACAGTATTACCTGAAGCTGTTGCAACAAGAACACCAGTTAAAAGAAGACTTGTTGTATCTCCACCAAAGTTAAGAGTGGAATTTGTTCCTTGGGTCCATGTTGAAGTTGTCGCATTAGCACCAGTAATTCCAGCAGCACCAGTAGTAGTAATAGCACCATTATTTGTAACTGCAGTATCTGCTGAAAGTGCTATTGTTGCAGGAATAGTAAGAACTGCTGTAGAAGCAATAGTCTTAGCGCCAGTCAAGGTCAAAGTACCAGTATTTCCATAATTCGTTCCGGCAGTACCATCAATAGTAGCACCAATTCCACTTAAGGTTGCACCTCCCGTGCCAGTCCATATACCATTAATAGTAAAACCATTTACTCCTGTACCTGTACCTGTGTCAGTAATCAAATTTGCACCAGAAGCCAAAGTTGCTCCACTATCTACTTGCAACCCAGTAACAGCCACTGCTCCAGAAAATGTTGTTGTACCAGAAACTACTTCAAAATTTTTAAAACTGTTAAAAACTGGAATAGTTGTAGTTCCTGTTGTTTTAAATAATGTTCCAGCAAAAAGATTTAATGTTCCTGCCCCAGTCATTGTGCCAACAAAATTAATTGTGGATGCTGCAGGAGTACTTAATTTTGCGTTAGTAATACCACCACCGGCAGCAAAAGTTAGTCCACCATTAAGGTTCAAGGTTCCTCCTGCTCCTATGTTAAGTTCTCCAATACCAGTTGCATTAGCTGTACCTGTAATTGTTGTAAGTCCTGTTACTGTTACAGCACATGCACCTCCAGAAACAATTGCCCTACCAGCAAAATTACCAGCATTTCCTGATATATTTAATGCTCCACTAATAGTTAATATTCCTGCACCTGCACATGTTAGATATGAATTACCAGTAGCACTAGCAGGAGCATTCATAGTAAAAGCTCCTGTAACCAAAAGACGACCTGTACCATTTATAGTTATACTTTGATCAAAACCCGTGGCTGCGTTAGCAGTATAAGTTAAACCACCAGTGTCTGTTAATATTTTGGTATCATTTATAACAATACCGTTGTTTCCAGTAGCTGGATTAGCAATCGTAATACCTGCTACTTGAGCATTCCCAGAAATAGTAAGAGTGATGCCATCATTAATTGTGAGTGTGTCGGCAAGGGCTGGAGTGTAAGTAGTACCTCCAGTACAACCACTAAACACAGCTGTACCACCAGCGTTCGTAGCCGTTCCAACAGCTCCATCCCATGTACCACTTGTCATAGTACAAGCATTGGCTTCTGCTTTACTTGAACCTAGTCCAAACATTCCCAAAGCGAATGCAAAAATTCCGACTGAAAGAAAAACATTTTTTAATTTCATAATAAAAATTTATAATTTAATAATAATAAAACTCGACATTAATAATAGAACATAAAAACAAAAATTCAATTTAGAATTAGTAAATACATTATACCAGATGTGGTAATA
>JAVHOH010000062.1:0-2228 GCA_036169935.1 Minisyncoccota bacterium
CTGGCAAACGTTAATAAATCCTTGTCCGCCCTCAAAAAGCGGTTTTTTTCTAGCGTTTAGAGATAGATCTAATTTGGAATTTTTTAAATGAAATTCAGAGGCTTTCGTCTCGGCGATTTCACAATTAATATAACCTCTAGATAAAAGCAAAGGATTAAAATAATTAGCATAAAACAACGGGCGCTTGAAACTATCGCCGGACATTATCGAAATATTCTGAATATCTTTATACGTTTTTTGCTTGGTAATATCGGAAACGACTGAATGAGCAAAATAAATATAAGGGGAATTCAGTGTTTCTTTTAAAAGTATTTTTAAGTAAGGAATTTTTGCTCTTTTTAAATCCGCTTTAAATAAACAGTCCATAAAAGCGTAACGTCGGCCGGCCGAATCTTTTAAATAACCATTAAAATACCACCATTCGATGATGCTTTTATGGGATTTTTCGTCTTGGGGCAAGCTTATTGGCCTAAATTTCATATTTAATTAATATTCAAGATTATATTTTTCCATAATATTACTTTATTAGTTTTTTGATAATTAAAATCTTTAGCTAGAATTATTGGAGCATAACCAAAATTCTTGTCTCCTTTTGGTTCTAGGGCTACTTTAGCGTCCCGAATTCCCGATACAGTATCCACAAACTTTGTTTGCGGATCATAAATAGCAACGGTACAATTATGATGACAATCCCTTTCATTGAAAGAAATTCCTTCCATTTCTTTCAGAACTTTTAAATAATTACTTTCGTCAGTTCCAAGATCTGAATAGCGAGCCGAAAGAACTCCTGGCCGGCCACCTAGAGCGTCTACACAAAGACCGCTATCATCTGCCAAAGTAATCATATTTAAAATGTCGCCGGCAACAATAGCCTTAATTAGAGCATTCCCTTCAAAACTCTTGGCATTTTCAACAATACTCAAATTTTCTAATTGGTTAGGAAAATCAAACAAAAATTTGACGTCAAAATTTGTATCCTGAAAAATCCTTTTTATTTCTTCAGCCTTACCTTTATTGGCTGTGGCTATTAGGATGGTTTTATTAATTGACATAAATTTATAACATAAGATAAATTTATTTAATTATAACACAAACCATTCCAAAGCGATAAATTTTCTATCAAAAAATAGCCCGTTCCGCCAGTCGGCGGATAGAACTATTTTCAATCTGCGGAGAGAGATGAGACTTAGTTGTAACTGAAATTTTATAAAACTTTAATATTATAATTAATTTTCAATCTAGCCAACCAAGAATTCAACCATAGGTATATTAGACAATTTTATTTCCTCTTCAATCTGTTTCTGCATATTTTTTGCATCTTCAAAATTAGCATTTCTCAACTCCGTACGACTTTTTAAAAGTTCGTCGTTAATATGCAAATAAACTATTAAATCACTGTCTAGCACCACTGTTCCAAAAACTGGTTTGCCTGCTTCAATTTTCACTTTTTCTTTTACCAGCCTAGTCATTGTTTCGCCAATCTTAGGTGTCCAAGGGTGTTGGCAAACATATTCATATTCCTCCTTGCTTAATTGAGGAAAAACCAATTCATCCATATCGTGAGCGTCTTTAATGTTGTTTAAAAAAGTCGATTTTCCGGTACAAGTTGTCCCTACAACCACAATACGTTTGTCTTTATTTTTGCCCAAAACGCCAGCAAGACCACTTACCAGTTCATTAGTATTTAATTGTTCAATGTTTATATTCTCCATAAGTATAAAAGTATTCGACAAAACCGTAATTGCGGGGAGGGCGGGACGTAGTTCGTATAATAAAAGTATAGCAACTAGGCTATACTTTTATTGGTAAGAGCTATGAGGACGCAATTTGGATTTTAGTCCCGTGTTCCAACTTATAGTCTCCAATAAAAGCCGTAGAAATAAGCGAATAAGATAGTTGGGGAGTTGAGCCCCGAATCACACGCGAACCTGCTTTAGCCTTTATTTGGGGACCGAAGAAGAGTCTTACCGTCTCTTTTTCTTCTCTCTTATTTTTCTCGCTCGTTCTCCTGTAATTTTAAAACAAATATTAACCATATGCAAACATACATTGGAGTAGATATCTCCAAGAATGATTTTTTGGCTTGTTTTAATGAAATGGATAAACCGCTTAAATTTGCCAATAGTAATCTGGGGCTGACGAAGTTTTTTAATCATTTAAAAATTAATGGCTACGCCAAGGAGGAAACAATTATTGGCGTTGAGTCGACTGGCGCCTATAGTTTACCG
>JAVHOH010000063.1:0-2200 GCA_036169935.1 Minisyncoccota bacterium
CAAAACAAGGTTTAACGCAAGACGACTTGGCGAAAAAAGCCGATATTAAATATTCTACACTTACCAAAATTGAGGGTGGTGTCGTTACAAAACCTAGTGTTCAAACAATACAAAAAATCGCCAAGTCGTTAGGCGTTCCTATTGAGGAATTATTAAAATAAATGAACCTCCCCGCAGCAGAGCTGTCCCCTCATTCCGCTACCGCTCCATATCGGCGGGGTATCGTAAGGGCTCCGCACAAGATTATCTTGAAAACCGAGGGTTTTCAAACTTTCCTACAGGGAGCCCTGTGGCAGAGACCACAGGGAATCTAGTTAAAAAAATATGGAAAAATGGATTAAAGAAAATAAAATTGCAAGCGGAATCATTCTTGTTTTGGTTATAGTTTTGGCAATGGTTTATTTTGATAAGCAACCAAAAGAGATTGCGGTCAAAAATGAATTTCAGAAAAAACAAGAATGTTCACAACAATATAATTTGGCAAATACTAAAATAAAAGAAAGTGGTAGAGTTTTTCAAAATGACACCTATACTCTTAATGAAATATTTTACAGCCCTAAAATGAATACTTGTCTGTATGCTTACACAATACACACAACCACTGACCCCAAAGAAATATATACCATTGATGATTTGTTTGGAGGGAGTGTTTTTACAGGCGGTCTATCAAAAACTACTGAGGCAGATTTTAATCAAAAAATAATTGAATTAAAAAAATAATATGAAAAAAATATTAAATTGGTTATCTAGAGAAGATTTGAATCTTAAAAATAGATGGTGGCACAGACTTTTGTCTATTGCTTTTATTTTTTCATTTCTTGTATTGATTGCCTATAACATAATTCTCTATAGTGCCTCTGATATGTTTAGAGGTGGCGATGTTCAACAGTGGAAAAAAGTTGGAACGCTATCTGAAAGAATAACCTCTGAAATCAAGCCTATAAGTGCATTTATTAAGATTGGGGAAAAAATAGGAGAAAACGATAGGACTTATGTTTTGAACGATCAACCAGACCCATACTATAAGGGCGTAATCAATGATGTGTATTGTTCAACCGAGCTTTCGAGTAATTATGAAAAAATTAAAAACGCTAGAAATGTTGATGAATTATATGTCGGTGGCTCTTTCAATAGAAACAAAGTCTCACCGGAAATATTTACAAATTACATAAAGCAAAATGACATTCGTTGTTTAACTGTTGACGCATATACAACTTATGACACAAGCGGACAAGTTAGTGGAAAACTTAGTTTTTTAGAACCAAATAAATCATATCAAGAGAATTGGTCATTCTTTGAAAAATCGACTTTCAAGACAATTATATATTTCATAGAAATGTTGCCTATTGTTCTCGCATTTTCCTTTGTAGTTTTTGCTGGAATTATTGTTATCTATTACAAAATATTTCTATATATAATATTTGGTAGTAAAAAGGACACGGAATGAGTGAACAAAAAATGTCTTTGAGAAAAGCCTTTGACGAAACTTTTGGAAAAGAAGATAAATATTTTGGCGAATGGTTCATAAAATCTGATGAATCACTAACTGTATTTTTAGAAAAATTAAGTTCTAAGGATATATTTTTCAAACAGCTACGCTACTTGTTTTTGTATTTTGAATCACTAGAAATACTTAAAAAACAAGCTGTCGATAAGAATTGGTCAATAGCAAATGTATTAAGTAAGGACACTTGGTATTGCTCCGTCTTACTTCTTTTAATTGGTTTAATTGACCAACACACAAAACAAGAAAAAAATTCTGACAACAAAATAAGAAGTCAAAAAGAACGTTTCCAAATAGTTATGAATAGCTTACTTGATGATGAGAAAAAACACATGTTGAACCATTATCATGGTAATAAATATAAAAAATTTGATGATGCAACTTCACATCTATATGGAACTAGAAATTTTTTTGCTCATGAAATAATACTACCAGACGGAGCAATTCCCCAAGACGGATTTTTAGGATTTAGCGACAAAGATAAGGACAAAATTGTAATGTTTCCCAACATGCCTCATGGAAGAATTTTTTTGTCGATAATAATTGCCCTAGTAAGATATTTTGGTTTTAGTGGAAAAATGGAAATTGCATCGACAAAAAAATTTGATAGTTTTTCTGACATGTTGAGACATTCCTAATTTGAAGCCCGCCCGAATTTCGCCAAAACAAAAAGAGGAGCAAGCGGAGGATTCCTCC
>JAVHOH010000064.1:0-10471 GCA_036169935.1 Minisyncoccota bacterium
TGGAAAAGATGGTTTTGTTAGACCTTAATAAAATGTCTAAATATTCCCCTTTTTGAGCTTTTTTATCCATATATCTACTGGAACTTAGGTTAAACCTAACCTCCAGTCCACATATTAACATAAACGACTATTTTATGCAATAACTTAAACCCTATTATATCAAAAATATAGTAGAAATAACCTTATTTTCAAAATATTTTACTCATATCTTAGGGCTTCAATCGGATCCATCTTGGCGGCTGATTTAGCCGGAAAAACTCCAAAAGATATTCCAATAATAGCAGAAACACCAAAACCAAGCACTATCGCATATACTGGAACAGAAAATGTCCAAGCTAATTTTGCTGATTGTGCGATAAGGGAAACAAGATAGCCCAATAATGCTCCTAGCCCTATACCTATTATCCCCCCAAAAATAGTAACCAGTACAGCTTCCATCAAAAATTCATTCAAGATATCAGACTCCTTAGCCCCAAGAGCTTTTTTAAGTCCAATTTCTGATGTTCGTTCTGTAACTACCACATACATTATATTCATGATTCCGACCCCTCCCACCAAAAGAGAAATAGCAGCGATAGCGATGAGAAGATAAGTGATTCCGTCAAAAATAGTATTAAAAGTTTCCAAAGCTTGCGCTTGTGTTTGAACAACAAAGTCATCCTTTACAGGATCAGTTATGTTGTGATTATTTCGCATAGCAATTTTTATTTGTTCAGTGGTAATATTTGCATCATTTATATTATTTAAGGCCACAATTCCAATAGTAATATAATCTACACCGAGCAATTTCTTCTGAGCCGTATTAAGTGGAACAAAAACAATTCCATCATTTTCAGAAAGTGCTCCTTGTGGTGCATAAACACCAATCACTTGAAAATTTAAGGTGCCAAGTTTAAATAATTTTCCAATGGGATCATCTTGACCAAAAAGATCTTCTGCAACAGTAGTCCCAAGTATTGCGACCTGTGCTCCACTCATATCCTCCGCTTTAGTAAAAAATCTACCAACAGAAAGTGCCGTTTTATCAATATCAAATCTTTCAGCTCCAGTTCCATAATATATTGCACTTTTTTTATTATTTCTATATTGAGCGACAGCTTGACCAGTGATGATGCCATAACTTCCAGAAACATTTTGTAACTTATTAATAGCATCTAAATCTCTCTGTTTAAAACTAGTAATAACCACTCCGGCTATCGCTCCTCCGGGACCATCCGTCGCCTCACTTCTCTTTTTTGTAGCTGAAGGAATATGGGTTTGAACAAATAAAGTATTACTGCCAAAACTAGCAACTTGAGAATCTATCAACGAACGAAATCCAGCACCAGCAGACAATACTAAAATAACCGTACCAATGCCGATGATGATCCCAAGCATCGTTAAAAATGTTCTGCCTTTGTTTGCTCGTAGCGCTTTTATAGATTGTCTAAATGCTTTTATCATATTTTTTAAAAAAATTATATTTATTATTCATAACGAAGCGCATCAATTGGATTTAATTTAGAAGCTTTGAATGAAGGATAAAGACCAAAAATTACTCCAGTCAAGATTGATACACTAATAGCCGCGAACACTGACATAAATGAAATTACAAAATCCCAATCAAAACCCATGTATTTCATAAATAAAGACATCAAATATGATACGATAATACCAAAAATAATACCAATTACTCCACCAATTAAAGTCAAGGTTCCAGCTTCCAATAAAAATTGTCTCATTACTACTGCGCTGGTCGCACCAACAGCTTTGCGCAATCCAATCTCTCGAGTTCTCTCAGCGACTGTCGCAAGCATAATATTTAAAATACCAATACCCCCTACGACTAAAGCGATAGCTGCCATCGATGTCAAAAATAAAGATAATGCATTTGTAATAGTTTTTAAAATATCTATAGCAGCTGCTTGATTTCTAATAGTATAATCTATATTATCATCCGATAATATATGATGCCTTTGTTTTAATACATTATTTATTTCACTTATAGTTTGATCTATATTGTCTGCCGAATCCACCTTGATATTTATCGCTTGCAAATAATGAATACCTAGGAGCTCTCCCTGAGCAATGGGAAGCGGTATAAATATTTGATCATCTTGATCTTGAAAAAATGCACTGCCTCTTTTTTTAACAACACCGACTACCCGCAAGGGTACTCCGCCGGCTGTTACCTGAGAACTACTTCTAATTTTAATAATTTGTCCTACAGGATCTACCCCCGTACCAGCAAATAAAGCGTCCGCCACCTTAGAACCCAAAACCACCACCTTGGCTCCTCCTTTATTTGAAGCTTCATCAATAAATTCTCCAGAACTCATAGTAAAATTAACTACTTTTGCATATCCATAATCTGTGCCAACAAAATTAGTATCCGTACTTTTATTTTGCCAAATTACTGTGCCCGCTCCACGAACTATTGCATTGATAGCTATAGCATGTGAAATTTGAGATGGAGAACGCAAAGCCTCAGCATCCGATTCGACTAAAGTGGTAACAACGACACCAAAGACTTGCGCTGGTGGACCTTTTGGATCACTTTTACCGGGTTGGATAGAAACAAGATTAGAACCAAGTTTATTGACTTGACCTAAAACTAAAGACTGTGCACCAGCACCAAGAGACATAATAATAATTACTCCTGCTACTCCAATAACAATACCAAGCATAGTAAGAAGAGACCTTCCTTTTCTAGAAATTAAATTGCGAATAGTCATTTTTATTATTGAAAAAAAATTCATACTACTTTTTTAGAATTCCATCCACCGTAGCCATTGTTCGTTTTAAAACTTTTTCATCATCGATAATTTTTCCATCTTTGATATGAATAATTCTTTTAGCGTGATTAGCAGTATCCATTTCGTGAGTTACTAAAATAATAGTATGACCTCTATCATTTAGCCTTTGTAAAATTTCTAAAATCGCATTACCAGATTTTGAATCGAGATTACCCGTAGGCTCATCAGCAAAAATTACAGCTGGATTACAGACTAAAGCTCGCGCGATAGCTACCCGTTGTTTTTCTCCTCCGGAAATTTGATTGGTAAAAAAATCTAGACGATGCGAAAGACCGACATCTGCCAGCGCTTTTTTGGCTAAATTGTCATGATCTTTTTTATTACTATAAATTAAAGGCAATTTTACATTATCCAAAACTGTCGTACGCGCTAAAAGATTGAACGACTGAAAAACGAATCCAATACGCTCGTTCCGGAGCTTCGCCAGATAATCTTTACCAAAATCTTTTGTATCCTGCCCTTCAAACTCATACAATCCAGAAGTTGGTTTATCTAAAAAACTTAAAATATGCATAAGAGTTGATTTACCAGACCCAGAAGGACCCATAATTGCTATAAATTCTCCTTGTTCCATACTAAAATTTAATTGATGTAAAACAGAAGTAACCACTCCCTCATTAGTATAATCTTTTGTTAAATTTTCTATTTTTATTATTGGCAATTTTATTTTAGATAAATTACGATTTCTTTTCCTTCACTTAGTCCTCCTGTAATTTCTACCAATCCACCATCTGCTTCTAGACCTGTTTTTACCTCAACCTCAGTATAAGTTTTCTTTTTAGAATCATTAATTACTCTCACAATATGTAAACCATTTTTGTTCACAATAGCACTCGAAGGAACAACCAAAACATTCTTCTTCTCCGCAACTTTTATCGTCATGTTGGCAGTCATACCAGGTTTTACTTCAGAAATTTTTTCCAAACTGCCAGTTACTTTGTAATTAACCACACCGGAAATAACCGTGGAAGCGGGATTCACCGTAAGCACTGTAGTCATAAAATGCTTATCGGGACCAAGTGCATCAAATGTGTTGTCAATCGATTGACCCACGGCAACAGAGGCAATATCAGCTTCACTGACCAAAGCTTCAGTATGCAGTTCTCCGACATTCAATAATTTCATCGCTTCTTTCGAAGTTTGCGCCAATTCTCCGACTTTTATATCTACTTGGGTAATCGTACCGCTAGAAGGGGCAATAATTCTAGCATTTTGAATCTGGATAGAAATCCTATCCACGCTCGCTTGCGCTTGCGCTATTTGCGCATCCGCTACGGATGAAGAATCGGCAGTTCCCACACTCGCTTCCGCATTTGCAATAGCCGTATCCCGAGTCTGCAAAGCTAATTGATAGGAATTATAATTTAAATTATAATTCGGAGCATTTTTATTCGGGACATCTATCTTAAATTCAATTCCGGGCTGTAGAGTTTTTGTTTTATCAAAAGACAAGAAGAGTCCGCAGCTTCCCATAGGTCTCAAAATATCAGTGAGAAGAAGAGAACCTTGTTCCAATCCAGAGTAATTAACAGAAACACCACCGGCAGAACTGTAAGTGTTTAAAACGTAAGTTCCTTCTTTGTCACAGATATAAGTTCCGGAGACAGTCGGAGCGTCAGTGCCGTAATCATTCCCGACCATTTCGGCGGCGGGAGTTGAATTGAGGAGAGTACGGTGGGCATTTGCAACTAGAATGTTTTGCTCCGCCGTTACATTCGCCAGATTGTTTTTTGAGGAAGACGCGTGCTGCTCTGCGATGACAAGACCCGCTTGCGCATTGTGCAATTGTGCCACTAAATCGCTCACATCTTGTTCTGCTAATAATTGTCCGGTGTAAACCACATCCCCTTCTTTTACTAAAACTTTTTTGACCACGCCACTTGACTGCCAACTTAAATTCAAATCGGTAGAACTGACTACCTGCCCGGTGGCTAGAACTGTTTTTTCTATATTTTGTTGTTTGACCAAACCAGTTTGAATGTTGCCAGCATTGGATTTATTACCAAAAACAAGCCAGCCCCCAAATAATACAAGCAATATAACCACCGTCCAGATGATCTTTTTTTTAGTAAAAAATGTCTTGATTTTCATCAAAATTGTAATAATTTGCATGTAGGGAAAATTATAGCATAAAAAGCCTTATTAACAAACATATTTTAGAGAAAAATTAATTTTGAAAATCAATTTTAAAACCATACATCCCCATCCCGCATACTCCCTGGATTGGATCTCCTGCTTTAGGTATACCGAGGTCTATTTCCGTTTCACCTTCTTGAGGTAAAATCTTTTGGAAATTAAGGGAACGAATTACAAGAGATGATGAGCAATCAAAAGTGCCATCAGTTTTCATTATAAGTTTTGTCGGAATGCCTGCTTTGGCGGTGGAAACTTTTGGAGAATAACCACCTTTTGCATCAATCCTAATATATTGAATTCCATCTTTTATCTCAACATTTTGCCCATTACTCGAGCTTGAATTGCCAGTAAAAATAATACCCATGAAAACTACAAGGCCTAATGTAACGATAGCTAAAGCTGTTTTGTTCATGAAGTTAAATATTAAATAATGGATTAATAATTCCTATTCCTGCGAGACCAGCGATAAAAGCGAACAGTCCAAGACCTACGACTACAACTCCTGCGGACTTAAAAAAAAGTGGCGCGTGTTTCGAATGGGCGAATGAAGCCGAACCGAATGACACCAAAGCAAGCATCGGCAAGGTACCCAAGGCAAAAGAAAACATAAGTAAACATCCTGAAAAAAATGATCCGCTTGATAGCGCCGCCACTTGCATTGATTGAGTAAAGCCACATGGTAAGAAAAATGTGCCTAAACCAATAAGAAGTGGGGCCCAGAAAGCGTGTTCTATCTTTCTAAAAAAAGAAAATAAATTACTGGGTAAAGTAAACGTACTTTTTTTAAATACTCCGACAAGGTTGAGCCCCAGCAATATCATTACGGCAGATGCCAGCAATCCAAGTATTGCAGAAAACATAAAATTTATTCCGATTGCTTTTCCGACTAATCCGAGAACACCTCCAAGTAAAGCAAAACCAAATAATCTTCCGGCGTGAAATAAAATAAATGGTTTCTTGGTTGTTCTTTTATCATCTTGTTCTATTTTTGCCGACAAGGACAAAACAAGTCCTCCGACAATAGCTAAACAACTAGATACTGAAGCGATAAGTCCAATAAGAAAACCTGCCTGAGGTGTCGTCTTTCCTCCTATGCCAAGATTAAGAATTCCTGATTTTTGCAACAGAAAAAAGAAAGCCAAAAATATAAGCCCGATAGGCAAAGCTTTCCAAATTAAATCATCATCTTTTTTCTCTGGTATCAACTTCTCTACTGAAAGAGTGTAACCATTTGCTTTTGTTTTACTTGTGAGAATAATAGCTAACTCTTCAGCACTCTGATCGCTATCAGTTTCGATTTCTACAATCTCTTTTTTAAGATTAACATGCGAATTTTTTACAAAATCTTGCTCACTTAAAATATCTTCAATCAAGATTTTACATGACGCACAATGTGTTCCTGAAACATGAAAATTATATTTTTTTAACATTAGACATATAATTTATCACAAAAAAATGAATTTTACAACTTAAAATAATAAATCCTCTAATAAAAATAGTTACTAGTAAAATTATTATTGCTGTTGTTTTTTTCATATTTGTTTTTTTAATTTAATAATTTTACTTAGCATATACACAATACCAGCGATGTTAAAGAAAATTCCTACCCAGAATAACTTGACTTGATACTGTGCGACAAAAGTAACGAGTCCAGTCACGCCAAGAATAGGTAATAAATTAACTAAGTAATGCGTACAGCAAGAAATCATCGCTACGGTGGAGGTGGTTCCAGACACTCCAACCACTTTACCCATACCTTGTCCGCTATGCACTAAATTTTTAATATATTGATATAACGCAATCTGAATCCCAAATCCTATAGCTAAACTGACAATGAAATACCAATAATCTGTAAATTGACTCAAGGTAAACTTCCACCCAGAAACCAATGTAAGCACCACAAAATAAACTCCGAGTAGGACCAGACTTGCCAATGTTCCATATAGGATTGATTTTGTGGTGCTATTTGACATATTGGTTTAATGACAACAACTACCGCCAGAATGCTTTGATTGCATTTCAGATTGCTTTCCATATTCTTCTTTACAATTTTCTGAACAGAATTTTTTACCAGATTTTTCTGGATAACTTTTACCTTTTTCCAGTTCCATTTTACAAACTGGACACTTTTCTTTAAATATATTAAACATAAATTTACTATTTTGTTATTTCAGCCAGCAGGCTGATCCGCCCTTGGCGGAAATTGTTAATTTTTCAATTTTGGAATAAAAGCTGGAGTTTTTTCTGCATACTCATTCCACAATTCCCCAAATTCTTTTTGAGAATCTTTCTCCTCACTTTTAGCAAGCCGTGTATACATCCACACAAGAATTGGAAACATAACAAGCGTGAGAAGTGTTGGCCATTGCAAGAAAAAACCGAACATAATTATCACAAAGCCTACATATTGTGGATGACGAATACGAGCGTAAGGACCAGCAATAGCCAGAGTGTGTTCATTTTGTGCTTTATAAAGCACTTTCCACGACATAAATAGAAGGGTAAAGCCATAAATGATCAGAATATAACTTGCTATGTGAAATAGTCCGAAATGAGGATCACCACCCCAACCAAAGAAATCCTCAAATAAATGCCCTGAATTATGCGCAAAGAAGTTAATATTGGGAAACTTTGCGGAAAGCCACGGAAAGAGAAAATATATAGTAAGCGGGAAACCATACATTTCTGTAAATAAAGCGACAATGAATGCAGAGAAGCCTCCGAATGACCTCCAGTCTCGCGAAGTTTTTGGTTTAACAAAACTAAAAGCGAAGATTATGAAGACGAGCGAATTTATAATAACAAGCGACCAAAGGCCGTAAGAATTTTCCATATAATTTTTTTAATGGCAACATCCATGACCTGAATGATCTTTCTTAACATCTTTGTTTTCTGGTTCATTTCCAGTATGTTCTTCATGTTTACCATATCTACCGCGCATCATAAAAAAATGCATTAGCGGACATAAAACAATCAAGAGAACAATAATTATCCATTGTGACATAAATGATTATTTTATTTATTGATAAGGCTTGAATTATGCATCCATACGAAATAGGAAGCAAAAATCCAAGCAAAGACAAACATATAGATCGCACCAAGTACAAAACTACCGAAACTAATCCAAGTAAAACCAGGCAGTGTCTCAAAGAGTGTATGATGAAGCTCAATACCTGCTGTACTACGAAGTGGCAGAAATCCACCCAGCACACAAAGAACATACGCTATTTCGGATCCAAGAACACATTTCCAACCGTAAGATTTTAATGATAAGTGTCCCATAAATTTAAGAGTTAATTTTTAATTAATCAGTTTATTAATAATGTCGACCTTGTGTTTTTAAAAATTTTACTTAAATTGGCGCTTGTTCAGGACCTCTATCGTTATTTGTTTCGATAAATTCTTTTATTGTTGCTTCGTCAACAGTCTGAAGCTTTAGAAGATACCCCCATGACGTAAGTGCAACTGGCACATCTAAATCTTTTCGAGACACCATTATTTTTTTACCAGAAGCACTATCATAAGCTTCTTTAATTTTGTTTATTTCACTTTGATCCAAGCCTCCTTTATACCAGACAACTACTGCTCCATGTTCCATACTATGAAGCAAAAGCTCATCAGGAGTAGATTGGTCTTTGACCCCCGGTCCTGCTGTATCAACCCAATGTGGACCAGACGTTGGAGGGTTTGAATTGTATACTCCATGTTTTGCTCCACGAGTTACATGCTCACCGCCCAAATCAGGCATTTTTTCTCCCATCATAGGTTTACTAAGCCTGTTTCTATATTCATTTTGACCCTTGCCAGATAAATACAATCCGCCAACGATAATAACTAGTGTCAATAAACCAATTCCTCCAATTACTTTTTGTTCTGTTGTCATAATATGATTTAGTTAAATTATTAAGCCCCACAACCTGTTCCTCCCTTTTGTTCTTGAGGTTTTATTTGTGACATTATTTTTTGAATTCCAGCAGAGCTTGAATACTCAGCTCCCAAAATTTTCTTTGGATCAACCGTATTCCAATCAACACCTTCTGATGTCACAAAAGTTTTGATTGCCGCATATTGATCAGGGAACCAAAAAGTATTTACTTGCAATGCGACCTTGTACATATCCGCTTCAGAAACTCCTTGCGAAGCCATAAGTTCTAATAATCCAAGCATTGCCATTCCATGATTACAATCAGGGAAATATGTTGAATTTCCACAACAAGGACGGTATATATTTTTAGAAACTCGTTCAACTAAAGCTTGCTGTTCTACTGTAAGAGTTACAAAAGAATGCATACTATAATGATCCATCGCTTTACCTTTAGATAGTGTCCACCCACCAGTCGATGCGAAATTTCCAGCACCACCATATTTAGGATCTACCATTGGCCCATTTTCAAGAATAGAATTTTTGTCTCCTAGTCCAAGTGCCCAGAGTAGATTCAAAATTACTCCCGAATTTTGAGAATTAATTACCAGATTTCCGTTATCCACACCTTCAAGTAATTTTTTATCTGCTTCTGTTAATCCACCTTTTTGAGTATACAGACTTTCAAATTTTGTTTTATCAATCACTCCAGTTTCAGTCATTTGTACTCCAAGGTTACTCCATTTTACTGGCAACTCTACACCATCCTGTAAAACAATTTCTTTTTGTTGTTCTGCACTTAATCGCGCAGGATGCGAATTTCCTAACTCTTCCTGATTCTTTAATCGTGTTGTATAAACGACAGCTCCGACAATTAAAGCTATTACAACAATAATACTCACAGCTGGGGACAAAACATTTTCCTCGTCTGCCAAGTGGGCAGGTTTTTTTACCTCATCTTTTATTTCGTTTTCCATATTTTTAATTTAATTTATTAATTTAATTCTCCAATTTTACCGAAAAGCATATCATTTGCTATTGCCATATTTGGGTCATCAAACACATATTTAACAATACCATTTTTATCAATAACTATATAAGTGTGTCCAGGCAAAGATCCTCTATGCATTGATGAGGCCGTTGTTAATACACCTAGTTGTTTAGAAGCACTAGCATTTATATCGAACATGGTAGTAGCTTTAGCAAGCTCCGGCATTTTACTAATTGCCTTTTCCCAATCCTTCGCAGAATCAACTACGACTGAGATGGCTTGAATTTGGTCGCCATTAAATCTTTCGTCACCGCCGAATGATGCCATTTGATTCCAACAAGCTGGATAACACATCAAACCTTCGTTAAAGAATAAAACCGTGTTTTTTCCCATGAAGTCAGCTGGGGTATATACTTTTCCGTCTTTGTCTGATAGTTGAATGCCTGGCATAGGATTTCCTATCAGAGAATTTAATTCGTCGCTGTTAACAGCCATCGCAGCTCCGCCGTGCATACTATCCATATTTGAAGCAGAATCTTGATCTTGTTTTGGTTGTGGAGGATTCTTGAATAGAAAGTATCCAAGAGCCAAGACCACGACTGAAACTATAATAATCGAAACTACCGGTACTTTTCCATTGTTATTATTTTTGTTCATGTTTTTGTTTGTTATATTGTTTAATAAATA
>JAVHOH010000065.1:0-2173 GCA_036169935.1 Minisyncoccota bacterium
CCCCCAACCCCCTTCCTTTTTGCCCGCCTGCTTGGGCTTCGCCCCCAAAACTTTTTTGCTGACGGAATTTGAGGCTGTATTTTGCAAAGCAAAATGCGCCACCAAAGAAGATGTTGCCCTTGACCCACCCAACCCATTCGCGGGCAACGCTAAGGAACTCCCTTTTTGTTTGCCAAATTTTAATATTTTTGATACCATTGTATTAAGCAAGTTGATATACACTCAATATAAGTAGTGTATTATAATAGTTTATCAAAGTCAAACCAATATGGCAAATACAGTTAGCGAAAATATCCGCAAATTGCGAATCAAAAAAGGAATCTCACAAGATCGCCTCTCCAAAGACGCTGATTTGGCGTTAAATACAGTTGTAAAGATAGAAACAGGCGAAAGTCCCAATCCTACGGTGGACACATTAGAAAAAATAGCCAAAGCCCTCGGCGTGCCGACGGCAGAATTATTTAAATAAAAATATGGCACAAGTATTCAAAACAACAGATTATACGATTGGAAAACTAATGGACGATATTGAAATCGGCGATATTGCTTTGCCCGACATTCAGCGTCCATTTGTTTGGTATAAAAAAATCTCAAAAGTCCGTGATTTATTTGATTCAATATATCGTGGTTATCCAATCGGATATTTGCTTTTTTGGGAAAATGCCAATCGTAGCGATTATAAAAATATCGGCTTTGAAGAAAAGAAAAGAAAAATTCCAAGATTTTTAATTATAGACGGACAACAAAGATTGACGGCTCTTTTTGCGGTGATGAAAAATCAAGAAGTTTTAACCCCTGATTATGAAAGGAAGAATATAAAAATTGCATTTAAGCCGTTGGATTCTACTTTCAAAGTCGGCGACGCCGCCACAGATCGCGACCCCGAATATATTGCCGATTTATCTTCTCTTTGGTCTGGTGAAGGTGATTTTGCAATCATTAGCTCTTTTATTGCTAACTTGAAAGAAAAAAGAGAAATCACAAAGGAAGAAGAAAAGACAATTTCCTCAAACATTCAATCGCTTATAAATATCAATAAGTATCCTCTTACGGCTCTTGAAATTGCCCCAAATTTAGAAGAAGAAATTGTCTCGGATATTTTCGTTCGCATAAATAGCCAAGGCGTAAGTTTGACGCAAGCAGATTTCATTTTGACTTTGTTATCTGTTTATTGGGAAGAAGGCAGGAAAGAAATTGAGCAATTTTGTATCGATTCAAGGAAAATCCCAGAAAAAGAAACTCGTTTTTCATCTTTTAATTACCTGATAAAACCCGACCCAGACGATATGCTTCGTGTTTTGGTTGGCTTAACATTCTACCGAGCGAAAATGAAAGATGTTTATTCCATTATTCGCGGACGCGATATGGAATCAGGAGAATTTTCAGAAGAATTGAGAACGCAACAATTTGATAAATTGAAATTAAATTTGCCGACCATTCTTGATAATACGAATTGGCAAAGTTTTTTGAAAATTCTTATCGGTGGCGGTTATAAAGACGAAGAACTTATATCGTCAAAAAGTGCCGTTTTGTTTAGCTACATTATTTATCTTATTGGAAAACAAAATTTCAATACGCAAAATCACGAATTGCAGAAAATTATAGGGCGTTGGTTTGTCATGTCTTCCCTCACTGGCAGATATTCTTCTTCACCAGAAACCGCTTTTGAAAAGGATTTGAACAGAATCAAAGAGTTTAATCTCGACGGATTTATTAGCGGGCTTGAAAAAATAATCGGCGAGAATTTAACCAATGATTTTTGGGATATTACGCTTGTCGGGCAAATGGAAACATCATCGGCAAGAAGCCCAGAAGCAAACGCTTTTTATGCCGCGCTCAACAAGCTCGGCTCGCCAGTTTTATTTTCTCGCAAACTTGTCGGCGATCTTTATGACCCGTCGCTGAAAATTAAAAAGAAGCGTTTGGAAAAACATCATATCTTTCCGAGAAATTATCTTATTTCAAAATACGGATTTGATAAGAACAAGGACAAGGCAAAAATAAACCAGATTGCCAACCTGACATTTTTGGAATTTGAAGATAATATCGAAATCAGCGACGACAAACCAAGCGAATATTTTGCAATGGTGCAAAAAAGGTTCGGCGAGAGTGAAATTAAAGAAATGCTGGCTCAACACGCTATTCCAGAAAATTTTTATCAGCTTGAATATGA
>JAVHOH010000066.1:0-2127 GCA_036169935.1 Minisyncoccota bacterium
GATTTTCCTCTCGCGAAGGATTCACGAACAAGAGTCTTGTATATAGAAATGCGGTCAAGTATTGGATATTGAAATAGTAGTTTTTCTGATTTTATTTTTTTTACCTCACCCGGCCCTTGGCCACCCTCTCCTGACAGGATAGGAGTAGGGGGTGAAGTTAGGTTTGCAATCTCATCATATTTTTCTATGAAAATGTTCGGGATTAAAGACGTAATAGCATTATTTTTATTTTGAGCAAAATATTTAGCAGTATCAAAAATAGTATTTAAAAATTCTGGGAGAAAAATAGAATTCCCCTTATCTTTTGTTATTTTTTTTAAATTAAAATTCATCCCCTTTACATTGCTTTTTTCGGTTGTTAGTTCTTTTGAAGAGATTACCAGAGCCAGAGTTTTTTTATTTCTTATTGGGACAGAAACAATATGTCCAACAGAAATATCTAAACTGGTGAAATAAGTCAGGTCGCCTCTCAAGATTCCTTTTTTTAGTGGTATTACGGATATTATTTTCATACTTTTTTGTGGTGTTAAGCTCTTAGTTTACGCATTTTTATTCTAGCATAAATATGCTATATTATTTTTATGGGATTTTTTTCATGCAAATTAGGGATAGATTTAGGCACGGCTAATACCTTGGTATTTGTGCCTGGCAAAGGGGTGGTTTTAAATGAACCTTCAGTGGTGGCAGTGTCCGAACAAGATAACAAAATTATAGCAATTGGTTTTGAAGCAAAAGATATGATTGGTAAAACTCCAGATTCAATCATTACTTATTGTCCAATGAAAGATGGAGTTATCGCGGATTATAGGGTAACGGAAGCGATGCTTCATTATTTTATCGGGAAAGCTTTGGGGAAATTCAATTTTTTCAAGCCAGATGTCATGGTTTCTGTGCCAGCTGGGGTTACTTCAACAGAAAGACGCGCTGTCGTGGAAGCAGCCATCCGTGCAGGCGCGAGAAATGCTTATGTGGTTAAAGAACCAATTTTAGCAGCCATCGGCGCGGGAATTCCAATTTATGAATCAAAAGGGTATATGGTAGTCGATATTGGTGGAGGGACGACAGATGTGGCAGTTATCTCTTTGGGTGGCATTGTAGCTTCTACTTCAGTAAAATGCGCAGGAAATAAAATAGATACCGCAATCGCGGATTATATAAAAAAAACTTTTAATTTAGCGATAGGGGATAGAACAGCTGAAGAAGTAAAAATTAAAATAGGCGCAGCCGTATCTTTGGAAGAAGAACTTCGAGTAACAATAAAGGGAAGAGATTTTATTCAAGGATTACCTCGGAGCGCGCAAGTGGGAACTAATGAAATAGTAAAAGCGATAGATCCGGAATTGAGACAAATTATAAAAGCAATTAAAGATGTTTTGCAAGAAACACCCCCCGAACTTGCTTCTGACATTATTGATCACGGAATTATTATGACTGGTGGTTCGTCTCAATTACGTAATTTTCCAGATTTGGTTTATAGAAAAACAGGAGTAAAGGCGATTTTAGCCGAAGATCCTATTTTTTGCGTAGTAAAAGGCACAGGAATTGCATTAGAGCACTTGGATGTTTATAAAAAAACAGTTTTGAGCAAGAAATAGTTATGATTTCCCAACATTTAGATAAAAATAATTTACATCATGCATATTTGATAGAAGGCGCGCGAGATGAAATTGTGCCAGAAATTTTTTCTTTTTGCGAAAACATAAATATTAAAACTTCCGGCAATCCTGATTTTATTCATATTTCAATTGATAATTTTAAAATTGATGAAGCATTTGATTTGCGTTCTATGTCAATGAATAAAAGTTTTTCTGTGGGAAAAAAGATATTTGTGATTTGTGTGAACAGCTTTTCCTTAGATGCCCAAAATGTTTTATTGAAAATGTTCGAAGAACCGATTGAGAACACTCATTTTTTTCTTATAGTGCCGGACGCAAATGCTCTCTTAAAAACCCTCGTTTCCAGATTTTATTTTATTTCCCACAAGTCAGACATGTGGGAAGAAACAAAACAGGTAGAAAAATTTATCGCCATGCCTTTAAAGAATAGGATTGATTTTATCAAAGAATTATTGGTTGAGCCGGAGGAAAAAGACGAAGAAGGAAATGAAATTGCTGTTTTAGATTCTAC
>JAVHOH010000067.1:0-10044 GCA_036169935.1 Minisyncoccota bacterium
AGAAGTCGCTGGAAAGGTATTAGACCAAAAGTTCGTGGTACTGCGATGAATCCAGTAGACCATCCATACGGAGGTGGAGAAGGCAGACAAGGACGCGGAACCAAACGACCAAAGACCAGATGGGGTAAGGTCACCGGAGGAAGAAAGAGTCGTCATCCAAAGAAATATTCAAACGTTTTTATTGTTTCTCGTCGCAGAACTGGGAAGAATAAATAAAAATACTAAAAATCCCCGAAAGGGGATTTTGTTTTTTATTACATTATTTTTTTCAAAAATTGGCATTTTTTTATTTCAGCTTTTTATTATAATGGTCTTTTGAAATCTAGTTGACATTAAGATTAAATTTGCTATTATGAAATAAGCCCGTTGGGGACTTTTTATTTGTTAAAAATATGACCAGATCAATTAAAAAAGGATTAAATGTTGACGAAAGGCTCTTGAAAAAGATTGCTGGCAAAAACCCGCTGGAGACGCCCATGGTCAAGACTTGGAAACGCGCTTGCGTCATCTCTCCGGAGATGCTTGGTTTTACTTTTGGTGTTTACAACGGCAAGACGCATGTGGAAGTTTTAGTCACCGAAGACATGGTCGGGCATAGATTGGGAGAATTTTCACCAACGAAGAAATTTATGAAACATGGAGGAAAGATGCAGAAAGAACTTGAAATGAAAAAGAAAGAAGCCGAAATAGCGCAAGCTAAAACTGCTACCGCTGTCGCGGCAGATGCCAAAGCGCTGGCGAAATAAAATTTTAAATAAAAAACATGAAAGCATTTTTAAAAAATTACAGACAATCCCCGAGAAAAGTTCGCCTAGTAGCCGGATTGATTAAAGGAAAAAGCGTAGCGGAAGCCATTGCGGAGCTAGATTTTTTGGCGAAGCGCGCCGGATTGCCGATCAAAAAACTTTTGCTTTCGGCTGTCGCCAATGCAAAGCAAATGGGCGTAGAGATGGAAAATCTTTTTATCAAAGAATTACGTGTAGATAAAGGCATTGTGATGAAGAGAATGATGCCGGCAGCGATGGGCACAGGCCACAGGATAAATAAACGTACAAGTCATCTTAGTCTTCTTTTGGCGGAAAAAGTTATGGCAATTAAAAAATCAAAAGTAGCCAAAGCTAAAAAGATAGCAAAAAAATAAAATGAGTAAAATAGTTCACCCATATGCGCATAGATTGATTATACTGAGAGACTGGAAGTCTCGCTGGTTTGCCGATCCGAAAAAATATGTTGCTTATCTGAAAGGGGATGTTTTGATTCGCCAATATTTAGAAAAAAAGCTGAGAGGTATGTATATTTCTAGCATTGAGATTGAAAGAAGCCGAAAAGCTACCCGTTTTATTATCAAGACTTCTCGCCCGGGTCTTATCATCGGTAGGTCCGGAGAAGGAGCGACAAAGCTCAAAGAAGATATTTTGAAGAAAATGGACAAATTAAAACTTCCGAGACCAGAAGATTTTAAGCTTGAAATTATAGAAGTAGCAAATCCCGAAGCTGATGCCGCTATTGTGGCTTATATGATTGCCGAAGGTTTGGAAAAGCGTATGCCTTATCGTCGAGTCATCAAGCAAATTATTGAAAAAGTTATGCAAGCTCACGGAGTAGAGGGTGCGAGAGTGGTGCTTTCTGGGCGATTGGGCGGAGCAGAAATTGCTCGGACGGAAGAGCTAAAGCGAGGAAGTATTCCGCTTCAGACTTTCCGCGCGGACATAGATTTCAAACGAGAACGAGCAACTCTTTCATACGGAGTTGTCGGTATCAAGGTTTGGATTTACCGTGGTAAAATTTTTGCCGATAAGTCGTCTCAACGACGACCCACCGAAGAGGCGGGAAAAATTAATAAAGATAAAACAGATTAGTATCTACGAGCTTAACGCCACATAAAATTATATGTTAACTCCCAAAAAAGTAAAATTTAGAAAATGGCAGACAGGACGCTCTAACCCGAAATCGAGGTCGGCAGACACTCGTGGTATCAAGCTTTCTTTCGGCTCTTACGGATTAAAGGCTGAATCCCAAGCACGAGTGAAGTCAAATCAAATCGAAGCTGCCCGAAAAGTTATTTCTCGTACTCTTACCAAGACAGGCAAATACTGGGTTCGGATTTTCCCGGATAGACCATATACTGCCAAGGCCGCAGAGGTAGGGATGGGAAAAGGAAAAGGGGATCCACAAGGATATTGTTTTGACGTTTTACCAGGGCGAATTATTTTTGAAGTGGATGGCGCGGAGGAAAAAGTTGCCCACGAGGCATTGCGAAAAGCGGGATCGAAGCTTCCTCTTAAAACCAGAATTGTTTCAAGGGCACACAAGCAATAGTTTGACAAGCTCACTATAAATAATTAAATTATATGGCAAAGAAAAAAGATAAAGAAAATTTAAAAGAAATGAAAGAAAGTGAGCTTAAAAAACAGTTGGCACTTTTGCGAGAAAGCTTGCGAGTTTTGCATTTCAAAGCTGAAGGTTCTAAGTCAAAAAATGTGAAGGAAGCATCTGCTTTAAAAAAACAAATAGCCCAAGTAATGACTGAGATAAATAGAAAATAATTAAAAATTTATGAAAACAAAAACAATAAAAGAAATAGCCGGAAGTAAAGGAAACATCTTAAAAGGGGTAGTTGTAGGAGACAAAATGGATAAAACTGTAGTTGTTTCCACATCCAGGTTTGTTAAACACCCACTTTATGGTAAGTTTTACAAAGTTAGCAAGAAATACAAAGCGCATGACGAAAGTAATAAATATAAAATAGGAGATAAAGTTGAAATAGTTGAAACCAGACCAATTTCCAAAGATAAAAGATTCAAGGTAGTTATAAAGTTATAAAGAAAAAATTATGATACAAAATGAAACTTTAGTAAAAATAACAGACAACGCCGGAGGCACCGTAGGAAAGGTGTTCAAGATTTTAGGTTCTTCAAAAAAAAGATATGCTTCACTTGGTGAATTAGTTATTATTTCCGTCAAAGTTGCGAGTCCTAGAAAAATGGTAAAAAAGAAAGATGTGCTGGAAGCAGTCGTCGTCCGCACTCGTGGTGCTTACCGTCGAAAAGATGGTTCATACATTCGTTTTGATGATAATGCCGTGGTTATTTTAGAAAAAGGGAAAAAAGATCCTAAGGCTGGCCGTATTTTCGGGCCAATTCCAAGAGAGTTGGCGGAGAAAGGATTTCAAAAGATAATTTCTTTAGCACAAGAAGTAATATAGGCAATTACGAATTATAAATTACGAATTACGAATTAAAAAAATGAAGATTAAGAAAGGCGACAATGTAATAGTGATAACTGGTAAAGATAAAGGCAAGAAAGGCAAAATTGTCCGTGTTTTGGTCAAGGAAAATAAGGTTATAGTGGAAGGATTAAATATGATGAAAAAACATCAGCGTCCAAAAAAGTCTGGCGAGAAAGGATCGATGATAAATATCGCGATGCCCATTCATGTATCCAATGTTAAAAAAGAAGAGTAGTTCGACAGGCTCACTATAAATAAATTTTAAAAATAATATGAAACATTTAACTGTAAAAGAAAAAGAAGTCGAGGCGTTTGAAAAAATGAAGAGTAGTTTTAATTTCAAAAATGCCATGGCTGCGCCTAAACTAAAAAAAGTTGTGGTTAATACCGGTACTGGTACACCAATGAAAAAGGATAAAAATAAAAATGAAGCTATCGCAGAACGATTGGCAAAAATTACCGGACAGAAGGGTTCATTGCGAGGCGCCAAGCAATCTATTTCATCCTTTAAGGTTCGCCAAGGTGATCCGATAGGCATCATGGTAACAATGCGCGGGAATAGAATGTACGCTTTTCTTGAAAAATTAATAAATATTGCTCTTCCTCGAACAAAAGATTTTCGTGGTATTAATCGTACTGCGGTGGATAATATCGGCAACCTCACTATTGGCATTAAAGAACACACAATCTTTCCAGAAACCGCTGATGAAGATATTCGTGATGTTTTCGGTATGTCTATTACCCTAGTTTCATCTGCTAAAAATAAAAAAGAAGGCACTGCCTTCTTTGAAATCCTGGGTGTTCCTTTTAAGAAGGAAGAAGCTGCGCGTTCCGACGAGAAAAAAAGAAAATAAATTTTTGTTGACAAAATCTCTCACAAGATGTATACTATAAAAGTATAAAGTTCTTTTAAATTGCGGAAGAAAAATTCGCCATAGCTTTAAGTATATAAGAATGTTGAACACTCGGTGTTTAACATTGTGTCTTTAAAGCTATGGCGACAGAAGTCGCTAACTAGCAGAAAGAAGAGGTGTCACCATGCCGTCAGGAACTGCGCATGTCTCCACCACATCAACGTCAGTCCACACAACTGCAACCGAGGGGCAGGGGGAAAAATTCCACGGTCTGTTCGTGGATGCCGTTCGAAAGAGTGGCCTGCCCCGCAAAGGAACCCAACTGGTGCTCGAGGAGGAGGGACCAGAGCTGGTGAAGGAGTGTCTCGATTCTCTCCGTCGCCGCGTCGAGTGGCGTGCGGATATGATCGTCCGCCATTTCAAGGTGGACCGGACGAAGACGAGACAGCAGATGCTGGATGCCACGGGAAGGAAGCAGTACGTCGACAAGAACATGCTCGCGACCATGCCCACCGACGGGCCGGAGGAAGGCGATTTGTACTTCTTCCCGCTCAAGCGCTTCGTTCCGATCTCGGAAGTGGCCGCGGAACTCGAATCTCGCGGTTTCGTCATTGACCCGGTCGCGCAGATGCAAGTCAACGCAGACGATCCGGCCTTTGCCGACGAGCACCCCAACGGAGTGCAGTGGGGCAGTGACTCCTACGCCGCGTTCTACCACTGGCATGACGGGCGCGGCGCGAGCGTCGTCCGCGACGGCAGCGGCTGGGACGGCAGCTGGTGGCTCTGCGGCCGTCGCAAGTCCTGAGGTCTCGTGACTTTGCGCTTCTTGACCCTCTGACTTCTGTCCTTTCGCATTTTTTTAAATCAAACCGTCTAACAAGAAAAACCGCTTGGAGGACGGTTTTTCTTTTGCTAAAATAAAGATGGTAGTAGGCGAATCTTGCTGGCGGTCAAGGCTTCCGGCGGCCGAATCCAGTATCCATACATCGAGAGTATCCGCGATTACGGTTTCGGATAGAGTGGTGTATGCAGCACTTCATTAAAAAATGAAAATACTTGGTGTGGAATGCTAACGCATTACGATGCGGAATAATATACAGCACGATCTTTGGCATTAAATTGCGCTCAGATCGGCAGTGACATAGAAGGCATTTCATACAGACTACGCCACGTTCAACCACTGGAATGACGAGCGCAACGTGAACGTCAACCGCAACGACAACGACTGGAACGACAACTGGTGGCTCTGCGGCCGTCGTAACTATTTCATTTCTCTCCCATTTTGGGGGAGTTTTGTTTTACCAGCTGTCCATGCCAGCTACCGAGCTGTTTATTCCTTTTAAAAAAGAGGAAGGTTCCAAAAATTCTGAAAAAAACAAGGTTTTTCTTTTTTGTCCGCGCAATCAGTGCTCAAGAGGAATTTTGACGTCTTTAAAATTGATGTATAATGTCAGTATAACTAAAGATTCATTTTATGAAAACATATTTGAGGAATGATAAAGGTTTTACCCGCACACCAAAATTTGGTGTGACCCCGAAGGGGGGCGGGTTTACTCTATTAGAGCTCCTAGTGGTCGTTGCTATTATTGGGATTCTTTCCAGTGTTGTTTTAGCAAGTCTGAATGGGGCGAGAATGAAAGCGCGCGACTCAAAACGCATTTCAGATTTGAGACAGATAAAAACTGCCTTAGAATTGTTTTATGATACTAATGGATATTATCCGCAATCTGGATGTGGTTGGGATTGTAATGGATACAGATATAGCAATAACAGTTCGTGGAATTCTCTTGCAAGTGATTTAGCGCCATATATTCCATCGTTACCGAAAGATCCAATTAATTCAGGTTGCTCACCTTGGACTGCCAATTGCTTTTCTTATGTGTATGGCAATGTTGGAAAAACTTCGTATCCTGCTCAATATGATCTAACAGCTCAACTTGAAGATACAAATAGCCCTTATCGTTGCGGTGTGAAAGGATATAAATGGTTTTTTAATAATTTTTATTATTGGTGTGTCGCTTTTGGTGGTAGCTATCCTAATCAAATTTATGAAGCTTCTAATTAGTTTTTAAAATAAAAAAATTGACTCTTTTTGTTTTATTTGCTAGTATCAGAGTAAGGGAATAGAGCTTTGATTAATCTATTTTTCTCCTTTAAATCTCTAGTTTTAGAGGTCTAAAGAAAAAAAGTGAGATATTAACGAAGCACTCCCAGTTATTATTTACCTGTCCCGTTAGAAAATCAGCGGACTTGTAGAAAAGATAAAGTTTATTATTTTAATTTTTTAATGGGATGGCAAAAACATCAGTCAAAGCTAGGGCAGCAAAAAAACCAAAATTTTCCACACGACAGAAAAATCGATGTTTTCGCTGTGGCCGAGGAAATGCTTTTATGAGAGATTTCGGTATTTGCCGTATCTGTTTCAGAGAATTAGCAAATGAAGGAATGCTTCCAGGTGTTAGAAAGTCTTCTTGGTAATATAAAATTTATGGATTCAATTTCAAATATGATAATAATAATGAAGAATGGAAGCTTGGCAGGTCTTGAGTCTGTTTCAATTCCTTATTCTAAAATGAAAAACGCTATCGGCGAATGTTTGAAAAAAGCGGGTTATATTTCTGAAGTTTCTAAAAAAGTTAAAAAAGGTCAGCCTTTATTAGAAGTTGGGCTTATTTATATAGACAAAAAGCCAAAGATTACCGAAGTAGAAAGGATTTCTAAACAATCTCGACGAGTTTATTTTGGAATGAAAGATATTCATTCGGTTAGAAATGGATCTGGATTACTTGTTCTTTCAACACCAAAAGGAATTTTATCGGGTAAAGAAGCAAGAAAGGAACAAGTGGGAGGTGAAGCGTTATTTAGAATTTGGTAAAAATGAGAAGCTAGGCTCCTCACAAAAATTATATGAGTAGAATAGGAAAACAAGAAATATTAATACCAGCTGGAGTTAAAGTCACAAACAAAGACAACGTTTTTACTGTAACCGGCCCAAAAGGAACACTCAGCAGAATTTTCCGAGATGATATCACTATCGTCATCACCGATAAAACTATTAATTTAAATATAAAAAGAAATGATAAATTTTCCCAATCTCTCTGGGGTACTTACGCTTCACATATAAAAAATATGATTAAGGGGGCAGAGATTCCTTACCAAAAGAAATTAATATTAGAAGGCGTCGGATTTAAGTCCGAAGTCAAAGGCAAAGAATTGCATTTTGCACTCGGCTTCTCTCATCCGGTAATTGTGAAGATACCAGAGGGAATTACTGCCACAGCGGAAAAAAATAACATTACGATTACCGGCATTGATAAAGAATTGGTCGGCAATTTTACCGCAGGAGTTCGCGCGCTGAAAAAGCCGGAACCATATAAAGGCAAAGGAATGCGTTATGAAGGTGAAGTTATTAAGCGTAAACAGGGGAAGAAGACTGTATAAAAACATGCAAACAAAAACAGACAAAAGAATACGATTAAAGAAAAAGATTAGAGTAAAAATCAGGGGTACTGAAACACGCCCAAGGCTCACAGTTTTTCGTTCTAATAAATTTATTTATGCGCAGATTATCAATGACATAACGGGGAAAACTTTAGCGCAAGCAAGCGATGTTAAGATAACTAAAGGCACGAAAACTGAACGCGCAAAAGAAGTCGGCAAAATAATAGGAGAAATTTGTTTGAAAGGAAAAATCAAAAAAGTTGTTTTTGATCGTAATGGATTTAAATATACCGGACGAATAAAATTAGTAGCTGACGAAGCCAGGAGCACAGGCTTAGAATTTTAATTTTATGGAAAACACAAAAGGAAATACAAAAGAAAAAAGAAGTGGTGGTCGCAGAGGGTCTTCTTTTAACAGAGTGAAGCCCGAATTTGACCAGAAAATTTTAGATATTCGCCGAGTTACTCGTGTCGTAGCTGGCGGACGTAGATTTTCTTTTAGTGTTGCTTTGGTTGCAGGAGATAAAAAAGGTTGTGTCGGTTTAGGGTTAGGAAAAGCCGGGGATACCGCTTTGGCGATCAATAAAGCTTTAAGAAACGCCAAAAAAAATATGGTTAGATTAAATTTAACTAAAACCATGTCTATCCCTCATGAACTCTCCGCTAAATTCTCGAGCTCTTATGTAAAATTGATGCCCAATAAAGGTCGTGGACTTGTGGCTGGATCAGTAGTTCGTGATATAGTAAAACTTTCTGGGATAAAAGATATTACTGGGAAAATCTTGTCTAACAGTAAAAATAAATTAAATAATGCAAAAGCAGTCATGTCAGCATTTTCCCAAATTTCTTCAAAGTATACAAAAATAATCCCAGAGAGCATTGTGGTTACTAATAAAGAAGTCGTGATTTCAGAAGTCGAAGATACCAAAAATTAGAACCTAATTATATGCAAATACATAATTTAAAAAGAAATCACAAGAATAAAAGAGATAGGCTTGTTGGTCGCGGAGGCAAACATGCGAAAACTTCTGGTCGCGGAGGCAAGGGGCAGACAGCGCGAGCAGGAAACAAGCGTCGTCCAGAACTTCGTGATATTATTAAAAAGTTGCCGAAGAATCGCGGTTATCAATTTAAGTCTATTCAAAAAGTTTTTGTATTAAGAAAAGATAAACTTATTTCTCAAAAAGACGGCCAGCAAGAAAAATTTTCTGAAATTAGAAAACGTTTGGGTATCAAGGGTAAAAAAATCAGAATTAAGTAGATTTCCTCCTCGCCCTATAGTAGGGGGAGGTCGGGTAGGGGTAAAAAATTTATGCAAAATTTTTGGAATAAAATAAAGTTAATTTGGACAGACACAACCTTGCGCAAAAAAGTAATGTTTGTGTTTTTTGCGTTAATAATATTTAGATTGCTTTCTGCTATTCCTATCCCGGGGATTGATACAGTAGAACTTTCCAGATTCCTTGCCAATAACCAATTTTTTGGAATTCTAAATATATTTTCTGGAGGTGGGCTTTCCAATCTCTCTATTATCATGCTTGGGGTTGGTCCATATATCACAGGTTCAATCATCATGCAACTCTTGACTATCATGGTTCCTTCCTTAAAAAGAATTTATCATGAAGAAGGCGAAGCGGGGAGAAAAAGATTTGCTCAATATTCCAGATTGCTTACTGTACCGCTTGCCGTGATTCAAGGGTATAGTCTTTTGTATATTCTTGAAAAACAAAATATTTTGTTTAATTTAACCGCTTTTGACCGTATTACTAATTTATTTATTGTTGTGGCAGGCTCGGTGTTGTTGATGTGGGTTGGAGAACTTGTCTCCGAATTTGGTATTGGAAATGGAGTATCTCTCTTGATATTTGCCGGTATTGTTTCTAGACTTCCTTCTTGGGTGAGTCAGAATATTTTTACTTTTGATATTTCTCAAATTCCTCTTTATCTCGTATTTGCGGTGGTGGGCTTGCTTATTTTGGCTGGTATTGTTCTCGTTACTGAGGCGGAACGGCCTATCCCTGTCACTTATGCCAAACGTGTTCGAGGGATGAAAATGTACGGTGGCGGTTCTACTTACTTGCCTCTTCGGGTTAATCAAGCCGGAGTTATCCCGATAATCTTTGCGCTTTCTATTTTGCTTTTTCCACAAATGATCGGCACTTTCTTGTCTAGATTTGGTAATGTAATCTTAGTAAAGATCTCTCATTTTCTTATGGCGTTTACACAAACAAGCGTTTTGTATGCGATCCTTTATTTTATTTTTGTATTTCTCTTTACTTATTTTTATACCGCCGTTACTTTTGATCCAGAAGCGCTTTCCACCAATTTACAAAAAAATGGTGCGTTTATCCCAGGTATTCGTCCGGGTTTATCTACCTCGCAATATATTTCAAAAGTTTTGAGTCGGATTACGCTTCTTGGCGCGGTATTTTTGGGAGTTGTTGCTATTTTGCCTCTGGTTATGCAATTCATTACCGGCAACACTTCTTTTGCTCTAGGCGGGACTTCTATCCTCATCGT
>JAVHOH010000068.1:0-2031 GCA_036169935.1 Minisyncoccota bacterium
TTTTTTGATTACAATTTATGGTTAAGGTGGTCAACTTTTATTTTACAAAAATCATTTTTAAGGCTCAAAAAGGTTTTTTTTGCGTAACCGTAACAGTAAAGCTTATTTTGGTGAAGTTGGAGCTTTACTGGGGGCTTACCGGCTCCAAAGAGAAGCCTGTGGAAGTTTGGTTTAAAAACCTGATAGTTTCATAGGCTATTTATAACTAAATATCATTCTTTTAAACCATTTAAAACAATTTTTAATCTTAGCCTATTACTATATTTATAAATAGCTTCTTAAGTTACTATATCTATTTTTATCTTTAATTATCTTATTTATGAAATCGAAAATATAAAAAAAAGCCCGTTAACAAGTTTGCTTATGGACTTCTTTTTCATGGCTCTAAAGTTAACTTTTGGAGCTTCCGGATCTGGCCAGAGGAAAATTTATCTTGGAGTCCTTTCTGGTAAAGTCCATTTTCAAGGCTCTGGAGGCTGGTTTCTTAGTTTCAGGATTTTTGACTTTTTTAAGTACATTCCAAGTTTCAGGTGTTAATATAATTAAAGAACATTTGAACTTGAAGGTAAGATTAAACTAATGAGGACGATAGCTTTAAAAATCAATGATGACGTGTACGAAAAGATTCTTGCTTTTTTAGAATTGCTTCCAAAAGACAAAATTGAGATTTTTAGTCCCCTTGGTGAAATACCTTTTGTAGATGATCAGGAACAGGCAGAACTGGAAGAGCTTCTAAAAGATCCTGAATGCCATGAATACTCAGGAGTAACAGACACAATAGAGATATGAAAGTCGAAGTAAAATATTCAAAGCAGGCAATAAAGTTTTTAGAAAAAAACAGCTCACTGATAACAAGACAAGAGATTACTAGTTTAGCTAGCTTGGCTGTTAAAAAAATTATTCTTCTTGAAGATACAAACATAAATCTAAAAGCTTTAAAAGGTAGATGGAAAAGCTATCACAGGATAAGAACCGGAGATATAAGGATTGTATTTTTATTAAACAAAACCAAAGAAGATAACGAGGAAATTGTAATTTTCTTTGCTTACAAAGTTGCTCACAGAGGCAATGTTTACGATTAGGATATTAGGGGGCAAAGATGGCAAGACTACAATTTATCACGAGTGGAAGTATGATAATTCAGGCTGAAGGTTTAAGCTTCGGCAAACATATCAGAGATCCGAAAGCCAATGTTAAAAGCTATAGTGTTAACCCTTCAGAAATTTATCTTAACTCTAAGGACATGGATAAATTCACTGACTGGGGAGTTATTGAGTTAAACGATCTTAATCCCTGGGAAGGCTATCTAACAGTGATTATTGATTCGGAAACATGGGGCTGGTATGGAACGGCACAATTAGCAATAGAGGTTAACGGTCAAATCATCCTTAATGATAATTTTCAGTCTGGGGTACGTGGTCCGGTTGGAGATCCAAGGCGATACAAAAAGTACGCTATCGGGAATATTGATTGACAAAATCTTTTAAAGCTTCCGGATCTGGTCGCAGGAATATTGAGTAAAATTATTAACCTGCCCTGAAATCGATATCTTATCGATTTCAGGGAATAATTCACCCACTTCTACTTTGAGAGCAATAGCAATTTTTATCAGGTTTAAAACTGATATATTTCTATTGCCTCTTTCAAAGTGACCGTAAAAACTACGATCTAAGCCAGCTTCTAAAGCAAAATGTTCTTGTGAAAAACCTTTGCTTTTTCTAAGTTGCTTAATACGTTGACCAATAGCTATTAATAATTTATCTCTTTCCATGAAAGTAAATTATTAATTTGCGGTTTATTAATCCACGGTTTCACAACCTCTTTTTTAAGATTATGCTAAACTTTTAAAAAAATTCTTATTTAAATGCTTGGTGAGTAAATGAAAAATAATTCCCCAAAGGGGTCTCTGTTCGGAGTACCGAATAAGCATTTAATCTTGGTAATAGATGACACAGAAGCTATTTTAGATTTTGTGCAACAAGCTTTAGAAATGAACGATTATAAAATTCTGACAGCTCAGGATATAGTTAC
>JAVHOH010000069.1:0-25074 GCA_036169935.1 Minisyncoccota bacterium
AACCCGGAGAAAAAGAACTTACCGTGCGTTACCGCATAGATGGCATCTTGCACGAGCGGATACATAATTCATTGAAACAAAAAACAGGAATGGTGCTTGCCACTGGGCCGACCGGGAGCGGAAAGACGACCACTCTCTATACGATGCTCGATATTTTAAATAGGCCGGAAGTTAATATCTCTACGGTAGAAGATCCTATCGAATATCAAATGCCGAGAGTTAATCAAACGCAAGTAAAGCCCGAGATCGGTTTGACTTTTGCCAATGGGCTTCGTTCACTTTTGCGTCAAGATCCGGATATTGTGATGGTAGGGGAGATTCGCGACAAGGAAACAGCGGGGCTCGCGATCAATGCTTCGCTTACGGGTCACTTGGTTTTATCTACCATTCACACCAATTCGGCGGCTGGAGCGATGGCGGCTCTGTCAATTAAAAACAATGTTCAACCGAGAACTTTAAAACCAAAGTTGATTCAGAAAGCCCTAGTTGATTCAAATTTAATTATTTTTCCTTATATTTATTCTGATGTCCCTCAAAGTAATCTATACTGGAAAAGTGTTCAGATGGTGTCTACTAAAGGGATAATGGTAGGTTATGGAAATGGAATATTTGGGGTAAATGATTCTTTGGATCGAAGACAGGCCGCTATTGTTTTGGTAGTAACCGGAAATCTTTCATTGGGTGATTCGACAGCTTCCCCCTCTTTTGCGGATGTTCCTGCAAATGATTTTGGATATAAATTTATAGAAACATTATTAAGAGAGGGCATTACCGCCGGATGCGCCGCTAACCCTAGAAGATATTGTCCGGAAGACTTTATAACCAGAGGTCAAGCAGCAGCCTTTATTACTGGAGCCTTAGTTTCTGAATAAAATAATCTTTAATGAAAATAGAATCTACAAGAAGAGAAAGTAATTTGCCAGAATATTTAAAAATGTATAATATTTCTGGCCAGGATGCTATAACAGAGCATGGTTTTGCTAGGTATTTTAAAGATCGAAGACAAAATGATTCTATTAGAGAACAAGAAGAGAATTCTCCTGAATTTTTTACCAAAAAAATTCGGCTAGCGGGAGAAGGGGAAAGAGCTTCTCTGATCAGATCAGGCCTTGAGAGTCAAAACATTGAAATACAAAAAGCCTGCGCCGGAATGATTGAGTGGGTATCAGAAAAAGAAAGAGCTTCTCTGATCAGATCAGGCCTTGAAAATCCGAACTTTGAAGTGAAGAAAGCATACGCTAGAATGATTTTTTTAGCTCCCCTTGAAGAAATAGATTCTTTAAGAAATGCAATTTTAATAAAAGTTAGACAAGCTATTGAAAGTTCAGATGTTGAATTGTTGTCGGAATACGCTGGAATGATTTGGTGGGTACCAGAAAAAGAAAGAGTTTCCTTGAAAAATATAATATTAGCAAAAGCTAGACGAGGTTTAGAAAATCCGGATATTGAAACACAAAAAGCTCTCATGGGAGTAATTTGGATGTTTCCGACAGAAGAAAAAATTAGTTTAGTTAAATTGGGCCTAAAGAATCCAAATACTGAAATACGAGCATTATATGCCAAATTAATTCATTTATTGCCATTACGAGAAAAAGTTCTTTTGAAAAATACAACATTAGCAAAAAGTAGTCAAGATTTAGAAAATCAAAATGCCGAAGATGAATTTATTAAGACAATTTGGTTGGCGCCAGATGGGGAAAGAGTTTCTCTGATCAGATCAGGCCTTGAGAGTCAAAACATTGAAATACAAAAAGCCTGTGCCAGAATTATTAGATTCATATCAGAATTGGTACCGGAAGAAAAAAGGCAAGAGCTATTTGATTTAATAATAGAAAAAGGGTTAGGGGAAGAGTTAATTAAGCCGTCATTATTATATGAAAATATAAATATTGATAATAAAACTTTTTCAAGACAAAAATTTGAAAAAACAGGTTCAAGAACAACTGTTATTGGAGGTGGATTAAAAAATAAAACAATTATTAGACATATAAAACCAGAAGCGTTCTCGGCTTGGCAAAAAGCTTATGAAGATTATGATTTATGGAAAAAAGAAGGTTTCGATTATGTTCCGATAGAACCGATACAATCATATAGGTTGAATAATACTGGGTTAGTAGATGTGTTTAGTGGAGTTTTGGATATAAATTTAAGAGATTGGGAAAAAGAAACCTTTATGTTTGAAAAAGAGTTAGAAGAACAAAAAAATAAAATACTTTCTGTTTTAAAAAAATTAAAGATAGAGCACGTTCATCCAAATGAAGGTAATTTTTGTCTTCGTTTTTTTAGAGATGAAAAGACTGGCAAGGTTGATTTTAAACGTATACCACGTTTATATTTAATTGATTTTGATATAGCAATTTCTTTATAGAATATTTTTATAGTATAATTAAATTAGAATATGAAAAAATATATTATTATATCACTTACCTTGCTCGCAGGAATAGTTTTATCCATAGTTTTTTACTATAAATTTGATCCGGCTTTACTTACAAAGCTTTCTTTTTATGTTAATTTGGCGAATCCTTCCATGCGGATAGTGAGAGTGCAAGAAGGATTACGCAAAGAAGAAGTGGCAGAAGTGTTGAAATATAAACTTGATTGGAGTGAGAAAGATAAAGAAAATTTTATAAATAATGGGAGTAATGTCAGCGTAGAAGGGCATTATTTTCCCAAGACTTATTTTATTTACAAAGATGACAGTCCGGCTGTCGTTCAGACGACTATGCTGGATGAATTTTCGACACAAGTAAGTAAAATTAAAAAACCGAGTTCAAAACAAATAATAAATGAAGAAACTGCCATCAAAATCGCTTCCATTATCCAACGGGAAGCAGCCGATAAGGGGGACATGAATTTAATTTCCGGAATTATTTGGAATCGTATTTTTAAAGGAATGAAACTGCAAGTAGATGCGACCTTGCAATATGTGAAGGGGAATGAAGTGGACGGATGGTGGGAAGAAGTAAATTCAGAAGATAAGAAATTAAAATCTTCTTACAATACATATTTGCATGAAGGTCTTCCACCGGGAGCTATTTCCAATCCGGGATTAGCGGCTATTTCTGCTGCGTATAATCCCGAGAAGACAAATTGCATGTTTTATTTGCATGATAAAAATAGAAAAATTCATTGTGCTAAAACTTATGAAGAGCATAAGAAAAATATTGATATTTATTTAAAATAAAGAGGAAAATTTTAACCCATTGTTTGCCCTATTTAATTTTAATCTAGTATTACAAGAATTTTTTTGCATAAGGTACATAAATCGTGGCTTTTAAATCCGTTTCCGATTCTTCGGGGCGATAGTAGAAACTAGAAAATCTGTGATAGCTCTTTGGTCTTTTCATGGCTAAAAAGGTAAGGCAAAAACATTTGAAGCGACTGCACGGCCGAGCGTAATTCCCTGTGCATCCAGTCTGGTATGCCAGTTTCTAGATTAAAACTTTTTTCATTTTTTTTAAATACACCTTTATCCACTCGTTTTACACATACCAAATTTGACATTCTGGGCATTAAACTATAAAAATAAGATAAGATGAAATGTAGACTTTATTAAGATTTCATTGTTATTAATTATTAGTAGTATTTAAGAAAAAATATATGAAAAAATATTTATCTGTCGGTTTGGTGTCCGTGTTGGTTTTAGCTGGTGGGTTGTTTATGAATGCATCTCAGGCGTCTGCAACGCCTTCCCTATTTTCTACTGTTTCCGGAATGAAGTGGAATGATGCGAATAGCAACAGACAAGACGATGACGAATCTATCATTGCCGGATGGGGTATTGATTTGTTTCAATACAGGACTGACGGAGATACAATTGCAATCAAGGAATTGCCTGAAAAAACAACGACAACCGATAGTGATGGTAATTATATTTTTGAAAATTTAGACCCAGATATTAATTATATTGTTTGTGAAGAAAACAGAAGTGGCTGGGAACAAACATCTCCAACATTAGTTTCGGATGGAACACATGCGTGCGCGAATGGTACTGTTGGATACACTCTTCAGGGTGGAGAAGCTAGGGACTTTACATTTAAAAATTTTGGTAACCATGAGATAGACGTATGTCCTAACCTAGAAAATGCCCAAGCAGAAGTTCCTCAGGGAAAGGAATTAAACAGCGATGGGATGTGCGTAGATGTTCCTCAACATCATGGCGGTGGTGGACGCATTATTCCACCCAAAAATTCTGGCGGTCAAGAGGGTGGTCAGGTATTGGGTGCTGAAACAGGACCAATTGGAGGATGTGACGATAGAACGACTGGGTTTAGTATAACCACAGGTCAGTCTTGTGTTGGAAATAATGGCAAAGGTCAAGTTCTTGGCGCAGAGACCTGTAATCTTGATAGAACAATGAGACTTTGGATGAAAGGATGCGATGTCTTAGCGCTTCATAATAGGCTTACCGAATTGGGATATTATAAAGGCCTCATTGATGACAAATTTGGTTTGTTATTGCGGGCAGCTGTCATTAAATTCCAATTGGCAAATGGCTTGAAAGGGGATGGAGTAGTAGGGCCAGCAACCAGAGCATTGCTCAATAAATAATTTATTAATAGTTAACCAATAAAAAGAAAGGCACCCTCTCCGGGTGCTTTTCTTGGTTCCCCAATCCGTTATCCAACTCCCACTTATTAACAAACTTGACGGTCGTCACAAAGTGTTAACATGTTAATTATTTCTTTTCGTTATTTTAAAAGTTTTAACATTTTTTCTTATATTTAAGTCTTCCAAGCGTTTTAGGAAAGATGCAGGAAGAGGACTAGGACCAATCCACAAACTTTGCTGTAGCATTTTATAGTTGAATATTTTTATTTGGTTTCGTAGCCAATTGCGTATAGCTCTATTTTTTTCCGGAATATCAAAAGAAATAATCATACTAGGGGATGGATTTTTTTTAAAAGGAGATGTAATATAGTTCAGTAGTCGAGTGCCTTGTGAATATTTCTTGCCTTTATTAGTTATTGACCAACCCGAAGCAGAATTATTCACATAACCCTTTGTGTGTAGTCGCGAAAGTGTAACTCGAACACTCTTTTTATTGTGTCGATTAAATTCTCGTTCTCGAATTATAGAATAAAACCTACGAGTATTTTTAGCACTTCCCAGTGTTGCTATTAAGAGATCTCCGAGACTTGGCGAATTATATGACATATTTACATATTAACATACTTGACGGCCGTTACAAAGTGTTAACATTTATTAAAAGTGAAATTGGAAAATTCAACCCTGTATTAGGACACTCTGTTAATACCTTTACAGAAGGGGTTTTGTTACTAGTTTTGATAAATAATGCATAGTTTCATATAAAATTTGCATAGTTTTGATAATAGTGATAATATAAAATATATGAAAAATATAGATGAAAAAGATTTAATTTCTATAAGAGAAGCTTCCGAAATACTTGATATTTCATTGGATACTTTAAGGCGTTGGGATGAGAATGGCCGTCTTCCTTCTATTAGGAATACTCCTACTGGCCATCGTCTTTATTCCAAAAAAGCCATAAAAATTTATCTGAGTGATTTATTTAAAATAGCGACAGATTGGATTTCTTCTGGAACAGATTTTCCTGTACATTTTTATTGCTCCAATAGTTCTATTTTACAAGCTCGTCTTATAAGAATGCAAAATGAATTAGAAAAAATTGATGATGAAGAAATAAAAAAGATTTTTCCTCTGGTAGTAGCTGTTGCTGGTGAGATTGGTAACAATTCTTTTGATCATAACTTAGGCAACTGGCCTGACACTCCAGGAATTTTTTTTGGCTATGATTTAAACAAAAGACAAGTAGTACTCGCTGATCGAGGTCAAGGTATTTTACAAACACTAAAAAGAGTTCGCCCAGAACTTATTGATGATAAAGAGGCATTAAAAGTTGCATTTACAGAAATTCTCTCTGGCAGAGCGCCAGAAGAAAGAGGAAACGGATTAAAATTCGTCAAACAGGTAGTTACTCAAAGTTTACTTGGTCTTTCTTTTCAGTCTGGAAATGCTGAATTAGAATTAAAGAAAAATAGTCCAAATCTCAATATAAAAAATGCTGGGAGTTACTTTAGAGGTTGTATAGCTTTTATTACTTTTTAATGTAATATATAAATATATGAATATATTCTTAGAAAAATTTGGAACTACTTTAATATCTAGACAAGCTGGTAAAGAGGCTTTTTCTGCTTTCAAACCAAGTCTTAATAATATACCCAAAGATGAACAAATAGAGGTGGATTTTAAAGGGGTGGTTACCTTCTCCCCGTCGTGGGGAGATGAGTTTTTAAAACCATTAATTGAATCATATAATAATAAAATTATATTAAAAAATACAGAAAACCTCTCCGTAAAAGCTACATTAGAAATTTTAGAAAAAATAGGTAATATTAAGTTTAATATTAATAAATAAAAATCATGTTTTCTTGGCTTAAAAAACATTTTATTCCGCACGAAGGCAATGAGCATCGTCCGCATATCTTGCGCGACAATAACGCTCGCAATGTTGTCGCCATTATTCTCCTTTTGGAAATATTTACTTTTTTAGTTCCAATCCTCTCCCGCATAAGCACGACGGGGAATATGGCAGCGGTATTGCCTGGCGTTTTGTCGGCTTTAACCAATGATGAACGCAAAATACAAAATCTGCAAATTCTTGCCGTAAATCCAATTTTAAATAAAGCAGCAGAAATGAAAGCGCAAGATATGGCATCCAAGGGATATTTTGCGCACACCAGTCCGGAAGGAAAAACCCCTTGGTATTGGCTCCTACAAGCCGGATATAATTATCAGTATGCCGGAGAAAATTTGGCGGTTAACTTTAACGATTCTATGGATGTCACAAATGCCTGGATGGCTAGCCCTACGCACAAGGCAAATATTGTAAAAGGGAATTATACGGAAATAGGCACAGGAGTGGCGAGTGGCAGGTATAATGGAATGCCAGCGACATTTGTGGCGCAGGTGTATGCGAATTCTCTTCCGAAAACATTTCAGCAAACAGAACCTTCGCCAGTCAAAATAAATAAAATAGAAATTAAAAAGATTGAAGATGTTACCGGTGGGGAGCCGGCAAACGTTCTCGGATCAGAAGTTGTCGCCAATACAACAAATGCTTCAGAAGCAACAACAAATCCTATTCAACAGCCGACTTTTTTCCAAAAATTATTAGCTTCACCCCGCAATACTACAAATATGATTTTATTTATTATTTTTGGGATAATTTTCTTTGTGTTGCTTTTATATTTATTTATAAAAATGAATCATCACAAAGACTTGATTACCAACGGACTCTTTATTCTCGCGGTCATCGGGGTGATCTTTATAATAAATTATTATTGGAGTCACGGCCGAATGGTCACAACGGAGAGCTTGGATTATTCAATTGAAAATAAATAGAATTTAGAGTATACTGTAACAGTAGATTATTAAATAATATAAATTTTATGGCAAAAAGAGGAACAACCCTTAGTCCAAAGAAAAAATCTCGACGTTCGCACAAGACAGCAAAGCGTTTAGCCGTCAAGAGAGTCATGATTGCTACGAGGGCTCTAAGGAAAACTGTAAATAAAGGTTAATAAGAGTAAGTAACTATTGAAATAAAATTCTTGCTAATTTTTGTTATAATTACAAAATATGAATTGGTTGAAACACGTTTTTGCTAAAAGCAAAAAAGATGATGAACTTACGAGTTCTTTAAAAAAAGCTCTTTTTGAAAAGCTATATAAATTTGCAAAACAAGAGCCCGGTTTTGCATTTAAGGAATTAAACTCGAGAATAGAAGGGCTCGAGGAAGAAGAAGCAAAGAAGAGATTAAAAATTTATGGAGCTAACGATATTATAGAAGAAAAAAAGACTAATCATCTTTTGAAATTGCTGGGAATTTTAAAAACTCCTTTAAATTTATTGCTTACTATTTTAGCTTTAATTTCTTTATTTGTTGGGGATATAAAGTCTTTTGTTATTATAATTTTAATGGTTTTATTGAGTGTAATTTTAAATTTTTATCAGGAAACAAAAGCAGCGGTAGCCGCGGACAAGCTAAAAACGATAATTCATACTAAAACTACAGTAATTAGAAATAATGTTAAAAAAGAAATTCTTTTGAAAAATGTTGTTCCGGGGGATATTATTTATTTATACTCAGGTGTTATTATTCCCGGGGATGTGAGGTTGATTTCTTCTAAAGATTTATTTATTAATCAAGCGATGTTGACTGGCGAATCCCTGCCTGCAGAAAAACACGTGATAGATTCCAGTTTGGATGAAAAAGGGGTAATAGAATTTTGTAATTTGTGTTTTTTGGGTACAAGCGTTGAGAGTGGAGTGGCGACGGCTCTCGTATTAAATACTGGGAAGAATACTTATTTGGGAAGCATTGCTTCTGACCTCAATAAAAATGACCATGTTTCTGATTTTAATAAAGAGTTAAAACAATTTGTTATTTTAATTTTAAAATTTATGGCATTTATGGTGCCAGCAGTTTTTTTATTAAATGGAATTTTTAAGGGAAATTATTTTGAGGCATTTTTATTTGCGACGGCGGTGGCAGTCGGAATGGCCCCAGAGATGATTCCTACCATTGTGGCTGTTAATCTGTCAAAAGGGGCCATGGTTTTAGCAAAAAATAAGGTAATAGTTAAGCATCTCGATAGTATAGAAAATCTCGGAGTAATGGATATTTTATGTACAGATAAAACGGGAACACTTACCGAGGGAAAGATTGTTTTAGAAAAACATTTAGATATTTTTGGTAAAAATAGCGAAGATTCTATACATTATGCTTTTTTAAATAGTTACTTTCAAACTGGAGTAAGTAATATTATAAATGAAACTATCTTAAAACATGAAGAAGCAAAAGAAAAGTTGGAAATACAAAATTATTCAAAAATAGATGAAGTTCCGTTTGATTATAATAGGAGAAAAATGTCAGTGATTGTTAGGGAAAATAAAGGAAAATCGATACTGGTTTGTACCGGGGCGGTGGAAGAAATTATTGCTTCTTGTACTAATGTGTTAGTTGATAAAAAAATAGTTTCTTTAAAAGATTTTAGTGATGAAAAAAAGTTAGTAATAGAAGAAGAATTAAACAAAGAAGGATTTCGAGTTGTGGCTGTGGCATACAAAGAAACAGAATTAGAGAAAAAGGTTTTTGGAGCGGGGGATGAAAATGAGCTAACCTTTGTTGGCTTTTTGGCATTTTTTGATCCCCCCAAACAAAGCGCGAAAGAAGCGATATCAGATTTAGAGAATTTAGGAGTAAAGATAAAGATTTTGACTGGAGATAATGAAATAGTTACAGAAAAAATATGTAAAGATGTTGGTCTGGTGTTTGATAAAATTTTACTCGGTAAAGATGTCGAAAAATTATCTGAGGAAGAATTGGAAAACGAAATAGAAAATGTTTCAGTCTTTGCAAAATTGTCTCCTTACGATAAAGAGAGAATAATAAAGAGCTTAAGAAATAAAAATCATGTGGTTGGATTTTTAGGTGATGGTATCAATGATTCGCTTTCTCTGATTGCGGCAGATATTGGTATCTCGGTAGATACGGCAACCGATATCGCTAAAGAATCTTCAGATATGATTTTGCTTGAAAAAAGTTTGATAGTTCTTAAAGATGGAATAAAAGAGGGTAGAAGAATATTTGAAAATATTATTAAATATATAAAAATGGCGGCCAGTTCTAATTTTGGAAATATGTTTAGCGTCGTCGGAGGAAGTATCCTTCTTCCTTTTTTGCCGATGTTGCCGATTCAAATACTCACTAATAATATGCTCTACGATTTTTCTCAAATGACGATACCCACAGACAATGTAGATGAAGAGCGTTTATTAAAACCAAAAAAGTGGAATTTTAAAAATATAAAAAGATTTATTTTATTCTTCGGTCCGATAAGCTCCTTGTTTGATTATGCGACATTTTTTGTCATGCTTTATGTATTTCACGCGTGGGGGAATCCAGCTTTATTTCATACTGGCTGGTTTGTGGAATCTCTTCTAACCCAGACTTTAATTGTGCATATTATCAGGACAAGTAAGATTCCGTTTTTGCAAAGTTGGGCTAGTTGGCCACTTATAACTTCTACGCTATGCGTAATTGCCGTCGGACTTTACTTGCCATTTTCACCATTCGCCGGAGCCTTTAAATTTTTACCTTTGCCTCCACTTTACTTCGTGTTATTATTAATTGGATTAGTGTTATATTTCTTAATCACCCAATTTTTGAAAATGTATTTTATTAGAAAATATGAGTGGATATAGCTATGCCAAAGAAATCCAAAAAACAAAAGAAAATAGTCATGGTCAGCGGGGGGTTTGATCCAGTGCATGTTGGGCATTTAGATATGTTTAAAGAAGCAAAAGAGCTTGGAGATGAGCTTGTGGTAATTCTAAATAATGATAATTGGCTAAAACTAAAAAAGGGACATGCTTTTATGAGCGAAGAAGATCGCAGAGAAATTCTTGAATCACTTAAATTTGTTGATCGAGTTGTGATTACTTCTCATAAATCAAATACAAAAGATATATCAGTTTGCCGAGAACTTGAATTATTAAAACCGCATATTTTTGCGAATGGCGGAGATCGCAAAGAAGACAATATTCCTGAATATGAAGTTTGCAAACGACTTGGTATTAAAATGGTTTTTAATGTTGGAAAGAAAGGAAAAATACGAAGTTCCTCAGAATTGGTAAAAAAAGCTAAACTAAAAACTAAAAAATAATATGTTACCTTCTCAAAAAATTATTGCTTTTGATGTCGATGGAACGCTTACCGCTAGCAAGACTCTTATCACGGAAAGTATGGCAAATTTGATAAAAAAACTTCTTAAACAAAAAATGGTTATTGCGATCGCTGGGGGAAGTTTTCATCAGCTTGAAAATCAATTCCTTCCACCGTTTTTAAATGACAATTCCATGTTGCCCTATATAAAAAATTTTACTCTCTTGCCGACGAGTGGCAGTCAGAGGTATGAATATGACGAAATAAACAAAAAATGGATTCTTGCAGACAAAGAACCACTTGATAGTGGTTTAAAAGAAAAAGTGATAAAATTACTGCAAGAGGTGATTGATAATCCTATTTATGAAATACCATCAAATCCAACAGGCAATATAATTGAAGACAGGGACACGCAAATTACTCTTACTCCAAATGGGCAACAAGCTCCCGTAGAAATAAAATTGCTTTTTGATCCTGACAGAAAAAAAAGAGAAAAAATTAAAGCTATGCTTGAACCACTATTGCCAGAAGTTGATATTTTGATCAACGGAACTTCCAGTATAGATATACTTCCAAAGGGTTTTAATAAAGCGGTAGGACTTATTAGGTTTCTCGATAAGGCAGGTTTTACTAAATCTGATGTAATTTTTGTGGGAGACGGTCTTTTCCCGGGTGGTAATGACTATTCGGTATTTGAAGCCGGTTTTGATACAATAGCAGTGAAGAATTCAGAGGAAACTGAAGCAATTATAAAGAATTGGGTTAGCTAAAAAATTATTTAGTTGTATAATTAAAACAATGAAGACGCTTACCATAAAAAAGCCTTGGGGGCAATTTGATCAATTTACTAACAATGAGAAGACAACAGTCAAGATTATTTCAATTAAGCACAATGAATCTTTAAGTTTACAATATCACAATCACCGAACAGAATTTTGGAGAATTATTTCAGGTCATCCTGTCGTGACTATAGGCGAGGACAAAAGAAATGCAAATCCTGGTGATGAGTTTATAATAGAGAAATTAGAACAACATCAGCTAAAGGCTCAAAATGACGATGTAAAAATTTTAGAGATAGCTTATGGAGATTTTAACGAAGGTGATATTATAAGAATAAAAGATAAATATGGTCGTATTTAAGAAAAAAAATAAAAAAGTTTTGACTAAAAAGAAAGTAGTTAAAAAAACTACTAAAAAAGTTTTAGCAAAAAAAGTAAAGATTCTTAAGAAAAAAAGGGTTATAAAAAATAAAATTACCCTGCTTGGTCTAAAAAGATCTCATCATAATCCTATTATTGAACCAGAAAGTAAAAATTATTGGGAATCAAGAGCCACTTTTAATCCTACGGCTATTTATCGTGATGGGAAAGTTCATATTATTTATAGAGCAGTAGGTGATTCTGATATTTCAGTTTTAGGGTATGTAAATAGTGAAGATGGCTATCATTTTGATAAAAATTTTAAAGAGTTGGCTTTTTATGGTAAAAGGCAAGATGTCAAAAAAGATCCTGCTACAAAACTTGTTAATTATTCTTCTGGGGGTGGAGGAGGTGGGGGATGTGAAGACCCCAGAATAACTCTAGTGGGAGATAGGGTTTATATGATATATACAGCATTTGATGGTTGGAGTTCTTTGCGCCTTGCTCTTACTTCTATAAGTTTAAAAGATTTTATAAATAGAAAATGGAATTGGAAAGAACCCGTTCTTATTTCTCCACCAGGTGAAATAAATAAAAATTGGGTTATTTTTCCAGAAAAAATAAAGGGTAAATATGCTATTATGCATAGTTTTGCTCCAGAAATTCTTATCGAATATTTTGATAGTCTGGATGAGCTTGATGGTAAAAAATTTATAAAAAGTAATAATTCAAGACCAATAGATAAAACTAGAACTTGGGATAGTTGGTTTCGGGGAGTTGGACCTTCTCCTATAAAAACAAAATATGGTTGGCTTATCATTTATCATGCGATGGATTACAAAAACCCAGATAGGTATAGGATAGGAGCAATGATTTTAGATCTTAAAGATCCGACCAAAGTTCTTTATCGTTCCAAAGAGCCTATTTTAGAGCCGAATTATTGGTATGAAAATGAAGGATTTAAAAGAGGAGTTATTTATTCTTGTGGTGCGATAGTAAAAGGTAAAGAATTATTTGTATACTATGGTGGAGCAGATAAGGTTTCTTGTGTAGCAACGGCTAATTTAGATAAATTTTTGAAAGAACTGATTCATTTTAAAGTATCTAAATTAAAGAAAATAAAATAAGACAGAAGAATAGATTATGTACGTAGTAAAAAGATCACATCACAATCCAATACTTGTCCCAGATAAAGAACATTATTGGGAAGATTTTGCTACTTTTAATATGAGTGTGGTTAAAAAAGGGAAAACTTTTTATGGTGTTTATCGTGCTATTTCTGCTGAAGATAAGTTGCTTACTCCTCACCAAATTTCAACTATTGGCATAGGAAAAGGAAAAGATGGTAGACATTTTGAAGATCGAGTGCCTTTTATTACACCAAAAGAAGAATGGGAAAAATATGGATGTGAAGATCCTCGTATTACATATTTTGAAGGACAATATTATACTTTTTATACTGCTCTATCTAAATATCCTTTTGAAGCTAGTGGCATTAAAGTTGCCTTGGCTATTTCTAAAGATTTAAAAAAAGTAAATGAAAGACATTTGATAACTCCATTTAATGCAAAAGCGATGACTTTGTTTCCTGAGCGTATTAATGGAAAGATAACCGTTATTGTGAGTGTAAATACAGATATGCCTCCGACGAAGATGGCAATAGCGCAAGTTAATAAAATAGAAGAACTTTGGAGTCAAAAATTTTGGGAAAAATGGTATTCAGAAATAGATAAATATACGATTGATTTAAAAAGAAAACCTTCTGATCATACAGAAGTAGGAGCTACTCCAATTAAGACATCGCATGGTTGGCTTTTTTTATATTCACATATCCAAAACTATTTTTCTTCTGAAGAAAATTTTCCAAGAATATTTGGAGTAGAAGCAGTGCTTCTTGATATAAGTAATCCTCTTAAAATTATTGGACGCACTCGTGGTCCTATTTTAGTTCCCAGGGAGTCGTATGAACTTGTCGGCCATGTTCCAGAGATAGTTTTTCCATCTGGCGCACTTTTGGAAAAAGATACACTTTTAATATACTATGGTGGAGCAGATACTACTGTATGTTTGGCACATGTAAATGTAGTAGACCTTATCTCTACTATGCGCCCCGAGACCGCCATAAGATGGCATCTATTGCGTTCTTTGAATAATCCCATAATTGTGCCAAATAAAAATCATCCTTGGGAGGCTAAAGCGACGTTTAATCCAGCCGCTTTGCGAATACGAAATACAACGTATTTATTATATCGAGCGCTAGGAGAAGACAATACCTCATCCATTGGTTATGCCTCAACGAAAGATGGTTTTTTTATTGATGAAAGACTTCCGGAACCGGTTTATATTCCAAGGGAAAATTTTGAATTAAAAAAAATTACCGGGGGAAATTCTGGTTGCGAGGATCCGCGACTGACAAAAATAGGGAAAACTATTTATATGTGTTACACGGCCTTTGATGGCATCGGTCCGCCGAGAGTTGCTGTCACTTCTATCACTGAAAAAAATTTTTTACAAAAAAAATGGCAATGGGAAAAGCCTATTGTAATTACTCCCGTGGGTTTTGATGATAAAGATACTTGTATTTTTCCGGAAAAAACAAATGGCCATGCCGGAGGACGGGCAGGCAAATATTTTATTGTACATCGACTTGGAGATGAAATTTGCGGAGACTATTTGAAATCGCTTAATTTTAAAATAGAAACTGTACGAAAATGCATCAGGATTATTGGACCAAGGATAAATAAATGGGATAGTCTAAGGGTTGGTGTATGTGCCTCTCCTTTAAAAACAAAATACGGATGGTTGCTTCTTTATCATGGTATTTCCAAAAGTCATAGTACTTATAGAATCGGAGCCGTTTTGCTTGATTTGAATGACCCGGCGATAGTTTTGTCGCGCACCTCTGATCCTATATTTGAACCCGAAGAATCATATGAGAAAAGTGGCATAGTTAATAATGTCGTTTTTCCATGCGGAATGGTTGAAAAAGATAGAATACTTTATATATATTATGGTGGGGCAGATACTATCGTGGGGGTAGCTACAATAGAGCTAGATATTCTTCTTAGAGCCCTTACTCGAGATATAAAAAAGTGATATAATAAATATACTTGTCCCGTATTAAATTTTTGATTACGGGACATAAAGATAAAGATTATTAATTAAAATTTTAATATTGGGATGAAAATAAATTTGCAAGGCAAAAATTTTGAGCTTACAGACGCTATAAAAGATTATATTTTAAAAAGAGTTACTAATTTAGAAAAATTGCTTTCGACAATTGAAAAAGAAGGAGGAGAAGTTTTAGTTAATTTTGAGGTTGGAAAGAGCACAAAGCATCACAAATCAGGTATTATTTTCCATGCTGACTGTTTAATTAATATAAAGGGGGAAGAATTTTACTCTGGTTCTGATAAGGAAGATATATATCAAGCGATTGATGAGATAAAAGAAAATCTTTTTAGTGAAATTAGGAAAAATAAAGATTATCGGCAGACTTTATTTAAACGGGGAGCCTCAAGTGTCAAAAAAATGCTGAAAGGTCTTTCTAAAAGGAATCCTTTTACCTCAAAATACTAACAGACGTTGGACATCTGATGTCCGACGTCTGTATATGGTATTTCTTTTTTGCCTTCGGGAATAATTTTTTTGATGATGAATTGTCCGTTTTTAAAAACAGCATCTGTAATAATAATTCTTTTGTTATTTTTGAAAAAGAATGTTCTGGGCCAATGCGCATAAGCTCTAAATTTATTGTAATTTTTTACAGCACCATCGTTCAAATCTATCAACCCATCTTCTTTTTTAATTTTTTTGCAAAAAGTCGCTTGTGATTCGTCTTGTTCTACCTCTACCCAGCCTCCCCCTATATAGGAGGGGGAGGGGGAGGGGGAGGGGGAGGGGGTATTTAAAGTTTTTATCAAAAGTTCTCCACCTATTTTTATTAATCGATTTTTTAATTCGGAAGCTTTTTCATCAGGGAATATTATTAATTTCTCTTCTGCAATAATCGGCCCAGAGTCCATTTTATATGCCATTTTTTGAATTGTTACTCCTGTTTCCGTATCACCATTTAAAATAGCGGATTCTACGGGAGAAGCCCCGCGATATTTTGGAAGGAGAGAATAGTGAATATTTATAGAACCTAATTTTGGTATATTTAAAATGTTTTCTGGTATTATTTTTCCGTAAGCGACGACAATAGATAAATCTGGCTGAACATTATTTTTTCCCCACAAGTCAGACATGTGGGAACCCACATGTCTGACTTGTGGGGGTTCTGTAAGTTTTTCTGGCTGAATATAAGGGATATTGTTTTCTATTGCCCAAACTTTCACTGGTGGGGGAGTAATAAGCATTTTGCGTCCTTGGGGTTTGTCTGGAGAAGTAACGATAAGTGACGGCAAATAGCCGTTTTGTTTTAAAATCTCTAAAGTATCTCTTGCGACATCTGGGGTTCCCCAAAATACAAAATTTAATTTATTCATAAAGCTATTAGCAAAAAGCTAAAACTTATAAGTTATTTAGGTAATTCTTCTTTTATATCCTTGGCGTGATCAATGAAAAGTATCCCGTTTAAATGATCAGTTTCATGTTGAAAGATTTGGGCTAATAGGCCTGATGCGCCTCTTTGGAACTTCTTTCCGTTCTCATCATACGCTGCAATTGTTACCTTTTTTGATCTGAAAGTCTTACCATAAAGCCACCGGACAGAAAGACAGCCTTCCGGAACCCATTCTTTTTCCCGTGAAAGTTTGGAGATTTTTGGATTAATAAAAACTAAATCTTTCGGAATTTCCTCCCTCTCTTTTATCAGGAGAGGGCTGGGGCGAGGTTCTTGATTTAGAATTTTTTTTTCTTGCATAAAATCCGCCGTAAAGATTTTTCCCGAAACAACGAAAATTCTTAGCTTGTATCCTATTTGGGGTGCGGCGATAGCTACGCCATCATCTTGGCTTTTAAGAGCAAGAGACATTTCTTTTAGGACTCTCTTTATTTTAGGAGTTGTAATTTCTTTTATTAATATTTCTTTTGCATTCTGGCGCAAAACCTTTTCATTTTTTTGGACTATTTTTTTCATATTTTTTTTATTTAAGTTCCTTCAGATATTCTAAAAGCTTATTTAATTTCACAGTATCTTGAGACCGATTAGACATATCTCGTACTATAACAGAATTATCAAGAGCTTCTTTTACCCCAAAGATTATTGAGTAAGGGATAGAAAGCTTCTCCGCAATGGCTAGTTGAGAGCCTAAACTATCTTTAGAGAGCGATTGGGTGATAGGAATATGCGCTTTTCGTAAAATTTCAATTATATTTAAACTTTTTAGTTTTGCCTCAGAACCTAATTGAATGAAATAAATTTTTGGCTTTTTTAATATGCGCGGTAAAAGATTTTTGTACCAAGGAGATCCGATAATCCTGTCTACTCCAATTGAAAATCCCACTGCCCCCACATCCTTTTTTCCGCCAATTTGTTTTGCTAAATAATCATAACGGCCACCACCTCCGAGCGCGATGGGGGACCCGTCTTCTCCGCCATTTTGTTCTATTATTTCAAAAACCGTGCGAGAATAATAAGAAAGCCCTCGCACTAAATTTTTATTTATATTATAAGGTATATTCATTTCTTCCAGATATTCCAAAACTTCTTTGAAGTGTTTTTTGCAGGAAGGGCAGAGGAAAGAAATCGAATCCGGAGCATTCTCATTTATTTCTTTTGTCTTTTCTTCTTTGGAATCCAAGATTCGGAGTGGATTTATTTTTAAGCGTTCTTTATCTATCGCAGGCAGGGAGTTGATATTTTTTCTATAATAACTTGTCAGTTCTTTTATATAACTATTTCGGCATTCTTTATCACCGATAGAATTCACGTCAATTGTCAGGTTTGTTGCTCCCGCTTCTTCCAAAATGGTCATACCTGTTTTAATAACAAGCGCATCCATGATGCTTTTATCATTTCCAAGTACATCTAGGTCAAACTGCCAGAATTGCCTATAGCGTCCGCGTTGAGGCTTGTCATGCCTAAAGACTGGACCATATTGATAAAACATTACCGGCTGAGGCATGGTTTGCATTCCATGTTCTATATAGGCACGCATCAGAGGAGCAGTGTGTTCTGGACGGAGTGCCAAATGATCTCCACCCTTGGTTTTTAGAGTGTACATTTCTTTGTCTATAATATCCGTACCCTTGCCGATAGTTCCCGTAAAAGTTTCTTCATGTTCCATTATTGGAGTTTCAATAGGTTTGAAACCATAATACACAGCTACTTCTTGGGCCTTTTCAAAAAATCCTTGAAATCCATAATATTCTTCACCCATCAAATCTCTCATTCCTTTTGGTGATGTTATGTCGGTCGTTTTATTTTTATTTATTTTTTTCATTGTTTTTCTTATCTCGTAGCGAGCCTTGTATTGCTACTGAGGTTCTGCTTGTTTATAATTGCCAGGCAAAATATTTATTTTATTTATTGGCAGTAAACGTAAAAATGCTTTTCCTGCGAAGAGATTTATTTTTACTGCTCCCCAATATCTTGAATCTGAACTGGCGCTTCTATTGTCTCCCATTACGAAATACTCGTCGCTTTTTAATTCAAAATGTGTGTCATTATTTCCAGAATTTTTTACAAAAGGCTGATCCAGTTTAAAACCTGTCGTATGTGTTCCATTTGTTATTGTTACGTCGTTGCCTTTTATATCTATTGTTTCATTTGGCAGACCAATAATTCTTTTAATAAAAAATTTTGTGGTGTCGTTCGGGTAGCGAAAAACGACTACGTCATCTCTTTTGGGACTGCTTAATTTATAAGATATTTTATCTACGATTAAATAATCTCCGTTTTCAAATGTTGGGACCATCGAAGATCCCGAAACGATAAATGGCTCTGCGATAAAGATTCGGATAGGGACTACGATGATTAATGCTATAAGCGCAAAACGCACAAGCTCCCAAAACGATTGGGCTTTAGTCTTTATTTGTTCCATTGGTACAATATAGCATAAAAAATTCTTGACAGGGTAGTGATATTTGTTGGGTAATAATTATACCCCCCAGCCTCCACCTATATAGGGGGAGGTGCCAAAGGCGGAGGGGGTATGATATACTACAAAATATGAAATTAGTAGTTGGTTTGGGAAACCCAGGAGAAGAATATGAAAATACCAGGCACAATACTGGGCGTATTTTAGTTGCTTTGGTTGAAAAAAAATTAGAGCAAGAAAATAGCAAGTTAAAAATTAAATTTATTACGCCAGATACTTTTATGAATAATTCAGGGAAAGGCGTCGCCCCACTGGTAAAATCAAAAAAGGATTTGAAAGATTTGGTTGTGATTTATGATGACATTGACTTACCACTTGGAAAAATAAAAATTTCTTTTAATCGGTCTTCGGGGGGGCACAATGGTCTTAATTCTGTGATTAAAGCTTTAAAAAGCCAAGAATTTTTACGTATCAGAATCGGTATATCTCCAGTCACACCTGCAGGGAAATTAAAAAAGCCGTCAGGCGAGAAAGCCGTACTTAATTTTTTATTGGGTAAATATAAAAAACCAGAGTTAGAAATCTTAAAAAAACTTTCAAAAAAAGTTGCTGAAGCAGTGGAGTGTATTTTTACCGAGAGCAAAGAAAAAGCAATGAGTTTGTATAATTAAATTTTTATTTACTACACTAACGGCCGTCACTATAGTAAACATTTAAATTTCTTTCACCGCCTCAATGATGATGCTTTTTTCGCCGTTTTTGTTGGAGACTTTTCCAGAGAGAGCGATGCATTTTTCTGGAACGAGGATATCAATAAAGTCTTTAAATATTGAAGGAAAAACGACAGCTTCGATGGAGTCAGTTAAATCTGAAATTTTTAAAAATGCCATGCGTTCGTTATTTTTTGTCATGACCTGTCTTGAATTTTCTATTATTCCAGCAATTGTGATTTGCATTCCATTCCCGAATTCTTCTTTTATTTTTTTGATATTTACAGTTCGTTTTTCCAATTTATCACGCAGGCGATCCAGCGGATGTCCGGAAATATAAAGTCCTAGCAGTTCTTTTTCCCAAATTAATTTTTCTGCCTGAGTGGCTTCTTTTGCAATCTGTAATTTAAATTCTGGAGCTTTTACCTCGGTTGATCCACCAAAAAGAGAAATTTGATTTTCGTTTTGTTTATTGTTTTCATGGTTGTATAAGAGCATCGCTTCTAGGTTTGATAGCAGTATCCCGCGGTCAGTCCATTCATCCATACATCCTGATTTTATTAAAGCTTCCATTGATTTTTTGTTTAAATTTTTGTGCTTAATTCTGTCCAAAAAATCAGTGATAGATTTAAACTTGCCGTTTAATTTTCTTTCCGCGATGATGCTGTCCCCAATATCAGTTCCGAGATTTTTAATAGTATAGAATCCAAATCTAATTTTTTTGCTTTTATTTTCTTTATCTATGTTCAAGTTCGGCGAAGCAGGCAAACAAGTAAAACCACCAAAACTTTCATTGATATTCGGGGGAAGAACTGGAATTTCCATATTTTTGCACTCCTCTATTATTTCTGCAATTTTTTCTACATCGCCAGATTCTGCCGTGAGTATCGCCGCCATGTATTCGACTGGATAATTAGCTTTCATATAAGCGGTTTGATAAGCCACTTTGCCATATGATGCAGCATGTGCCTTGCCGAATCCATAAGCTTGGAAAGGTTCAAAAAGTTTCCAAAGTTTCTCTGCAAATTCTGGGGTTTGTCCATTGGTGATTATACCTTCCGTAAATTTATTTCTTTGGGCAGCCATTTCAGCGGGTATTTTTTTGCCGACAGCTTTGCGGAATTTATCGGCTTCTTCCCAGTTGTATCCAGCGAGTTCGATCGCAGAAAAAAGTAAATCATCTTGATAGACAATTAATCCATATGATTCTTTTAAAAATTTTTTCATTCGCGGGTCCAGATATTTTACAAGATTTGGATTATGTTTACGTTTAATATATTCCGGAATTGATTCCATTGGTCCAGGACGATAAAGTGCAACCATCGCATTGATGTCATGAATAGAACTAGGTTTTAATTCCTTTAAATATCTAGTCATGCCGGAGCCGTTGAGCTGAAACAAACCCTCGGTTTGTCCTTTTGCTAACATTACAAAAGTTTTTTTATCATCCAAGGGGATATGTTCAATGTCTATATCTATATTATAAAATCTTTTAACTAAACTTATCGCATCCGCCAAGATTGCCAAATTTCTGATTCCTAAAAAATCAAATTTTAAAAGGCCGGCTTCTTCTATACTATACATGTCATATTGAGTAATTATTTTTCCTCCCTTGGGATCAAATTGAGTCGGGGTATATTCTGATAGGGGTTTGGGAGCTATGACCACTCCGGCAGCGTGCACTGAAATGTGTCGAACGCACCCCTCCAGTTTTTTTGCCAAATCCACTATTTTTTTTGTATCTTTTTCTTTTTTATAAGCGGCTGATAGTTCAGGAACGATTTCCATTGCGTGGTCTATGGTCATGGGCATTCCTTGAGAACCCATCGGAATCATTTTTGAAAGTCTGTCGCCAATTCCGTATTCATATCCTAAAGATCGAGCCACATCGCGTACCGCTCCGCGTGCCATCATCGTGCCGAAAGTTCCGATCTGCGCCACTTTATCCTCGCCATATTTTTGCTTTACATATTCAATCATTTCATCTCGCCTGTTGTCGGCATAATCCATATCAATATCTGGGGGTGATGGGCGAAATGGATTTAAGAATCTTTCAAAAGGAATTTTATATTCTATCGGATTTATATTTGTAATGCCTAAAAGATAAGTAACCATTGAGCCTGCTACTGATCCCCTGATTGCGCTTAAAATTCCGTTTTCTTTTGCATAACGCAGAAGATCACCAACCACTAAAAAATAAGGCGAATAACCTTTTTTAAAAATAACTTTCAGTTCATATTCTACGCGTTCTTTTATCTCAGGAGTCTCTTTTATTTTTAAGCGTTCAAATCCCGCATAGGCAAGTTCCCGTAATTTCTCATCATAAGTTTTGCCCGCTTCGATTTTAAAATCGGGAAAAACCCAACGGCCTAGTTCTAATTCTAAATTGCACATCTCGGCAACCTTCGCTGTATTTGTAATTGCTTCTGGAACATCTTTAAAAACTTCCTGCATTTTTTCTGTGTTCATAAAAGAAAAGTCATCATTAGAAAATTCAAATTTGCTGTTTTCTCTATTGTCCCCTTGGGTGTTTATTTGAAGGAGAGTGTGATGCGCTTCGTGATCATCGCTACACGGATAATGAGAGTCTTGAGTAGCCACTACGGGGATATTGTGTTTTTTTCCAAGAGTAATTAATGTTTCTCGAACCATTTTGTCGTTTTCTACTGAAGGGTGACATTGAATTTCTATGAAATAATTTTCTTTGCCGAAAATGTTCTGATATTCGGCAACAAGCTCATCGGTTCTTGCTGTATCACCTCGCAGAACTGTTTGGGATAATTCTCCGCCCAGACATCCAGAAAGAGCAATAATACCGTTACTGTATTTTTTCAATATTTCTTTATCCATTCGGGGTTTATAATAATATCCCTCCAAATTTGCTAGAGTGACTAGTTTAATTAAATTTTTATATCCCTCTAAATTTTTAGCGAGGAGAGTGAGGTGATAATAACGTTTAGTGCCTCCGGCTTCAGCCGTTCTGTCTTTACGTGAGCCAGCAGTCATATATGCTTCTACGCCAATAATCGGTTTGATTCCGGCTTTTTTGGCTAATTTATAAAATTCAATGGCTCCATACATATTGCCATGGTCAGTGATAGCGATTGCCGACATTCCTTGTTTCTTGGCGAGATCAACTAAATCTTCAAGCTTGGAAAGCCCATCTAGAAGAGAATAATGAGAGTGGGTGTGGAGATGTACGAATTGCTTTTCCATGCTAGAATAATAGCATGAAAACAATCAAAGTTGGTATCAATGGTTTTGGCAGGATTGGCAGAGCTTTTTTAAAAATTGCTTGGGATAAGCCTGAAATTGAACTGGTGGCGGTAAATGATTTGGGTGATATCGCCAACATGGCTTATTTACTTAAATACGACACAGTTTATCGGGGGTGGAAGCATCCCATTAGAATTGAAACTTCTAACGGGACAAGCGAGATTATTATTGATGAAAAGAGGGTTAAGGTTTTTGCACAAAAAGATCCGAGTGCTCTTCCTTGGAAAGATTTGAATATAGATGTCGTAGTGGAATCAACCGGACTTTTCACTTCTTATGCTAAAGCAAAAGCACATTTGGATGCTGGTGCTAAAAAAGTTGTAATTTCAGCTCCAGCAAAAGATTTTATAGATGTCGGTATTCCGCAGGGCGGAAGCCCGGCATCTGTAGTTCACGGAGAGACTATTTTACTCGGAGTAAATGAAGAAAAATTCGGCACTTGCGATATTACTTCCAATGCATCTTGCACGACGAATGCGGCAAGTCCGTTGATCGCAATTTTAGATGAAGCTCTGGGTATAGAAAAAGCGATTTTAAATACAGTGCATGGTTATACGGCTTCTCAGGCGTTAGTTGATGGACCAAGCAAAAAAGATTTTCGTGAGGGTCGCGCGGCGGCGCAAAATATTGTGCCTTCTTCCACCGGAGCAGCTATTGCTGTCACGAAAGCATTTCCAAAACTGGAAGGACTTTTTGACGGAGTTTCAATGCGAGTACCAGTGCCGGCTGGATCGATCGTGGATGTTACCTTCATTTCAAAAAAAGCAACAACAGTAGAAGAGGTGAATGAAATTTTGAAAAAAGCAGCTAAAGAAAAAAGATGGGAAAATATTTTCAGTGTCACAGAAGAAGAGCTCGTATCCAGCGATATTCTCGGGAGTAAATATGGTTCTATTGCCGATTTAAAAATGACCCGTGTTGTCGGAGGCAATCTCGTGAAAGTTCTTGGTTGGTATGACAATGAGATGGGGTATACATACACCCTTGTCGAACATGTGATTAAAACCGGAAATGCTATAAAATAATTTCTCCTTCAAATACGCATACAGCCGGACCGGTAAGCCAGATGTTTTTGTAGGTGCCATTTTTCCCGCCAGTTGGCGGATCAAATTCTACAGTTAAATTACCTCCAGGCATTTTAATGTGGCAAATATTTTCTTTTAAAATTCCTAAATAATGCGAAGCAATGGCGACAGATGTAGCACCTGTACCACATCCTAAAGTTTCATCTTCAACTCCACGTTCATAAGTACGGACATTAAATATTTCATCAATAATTTCTACGAAGTTTGCATTGACTCCATCCGGGTCAGAATTTCTTATTTTTCTTCCTATTTTCACAACAGGGAAGTTTAATAAATTTTTAACAAATGAAATATTGTGCGGAGTAGTGCCCTGGCAGACAAAAGGCAATTTATTTCTTGTACCGACTTCTTTCACGTCTTGCATTTTTAATTTTATCAAACCGTTTTTTAATATTTCTGCTTCATGTTCTCCATCTACTGCTATAAACTTTATTTTTTTTGAATTTTTAATAATTTTCAAAACATTATTAGCAAAATGCACAATGCAGCGTCCTCCGTTTCCACACATTGAACCAGTACTTCCATCATTGTTTATAAAAACCATTCTAAAGTCATAACCCCCCTCTTTATTTAAAAGAATTATTCCATCTGCACCAATACCAAAATGCCGATGACACAATAGTTTAATATTCTTTTTATCTTTAATATTGAATTTTTTATCGCGGTTATCTATCAAGATAAAATCATTTCCGGCACCATGATATTTATAAAATTTGAGCATATTTTGATTATATACTATAGACAAGAAAAGTAGTATAATTTTATTATATGAAAATTTATATTGGGACAGATCATGCGGGGTATGTTTTAAAAGAAAAATTAGTTTCTTCTTTAAAACTTCTAGGATATGAAGTAATAGACAAAGGGGCTTTTGAATATAATGAAGTAGATGATTATCCAGATTTTGTCGTTCCAGTTGCTCGTGCTATTTCCAAAAATCCAGATGGAGCAAAAGGGATTATTCTTGGTGGTACGGGGGAAGGGGAAGCCATCGCTGCAAATAGATTTCCTCATGTTCGAGCGGTCGTTTATTATGGAAATGCTACTCCTGTCGTAGATGATGAGTCAAATATTATAGTTAGATCAAGACAACACAACAATTCAAATATTCTTTCTTTAGGGGCAAGATATTTTACGGAGGAAGGTGTATTGGAAGCAGTCAATCTTTGG
>JAVHOH010000069.1:25174-32107 GCA_036169935.1 Minisyncoccota bacterium
TTTTTATCTGAAGAAAAAATTTTGGAATTAAGAAAGAAGGCGAATGATATTCGTATCTCTATTATTGAGATGTTGATGGAAGCAAAGAGTGGGCATACAGCCGGACCACTCGGTATGGCGGATATTTTTACCCTTTTTTATTTTCATATATTAAAACATGACCCAAAAAATCCAGCTTGGGAAGAACGCGACAGGGTAGTGCTTTCAAATGGGCATATTGCTCCAGTTTTATATGCCACGATGGCTCACGCTGGGTATTTTCCAGTTGAGGAATTGAAAACTTTACGAAAATTCGGTACACGACTTCAAGGTCATCCGCATCGAGAATATTTGCCTTATGTTGAAAATTCTTCCGGGCCTCTTGGTTCTGGTCTTTCGCAAGCTGTGGGTATGGCGTTGGCCGACAAAATTAACGGTTTTACTTGTGGTGAGCGAAGCCGAACCATTTATTGTTTTATGTCTGATGGGGAAATGAATGAAGGAAATACTTGGGAAGCGATAATGCTTGCCGGAAAACACAAACTAAGAAATTTAATTGCTATTGTGGATAGAAATAATATTCAAATTGAAGGATATACCGAAGACGTTATGCCTCTTGAGCCATTTCATGCAAAATGGAAAGCTTTTAATTGGCACGTGATAGAAGTTTCCGGGCATGATTTTCGGTCCCTGAATGAAGTTATAGAAGAGGCGCAAGCAATTTATGAAAAACCTACAGTTATTATTGCGCATACGATACCTGGAAAGGGTGTAAAAGAATTTGAAAGAGATTATAAATGGCATGGTAAGGCGCCCAATAAAGAAGAAGGAGAAAATGCATTAAAAGAATTAAGAAGAAATTAAAAAGTTGATGATATGCTTAACCCTAAATTAAAATTAAACCCAAAAATTTTTAGCGCAGAGGTAGAACAGATACCAATTCGAAAAGGTTTCGGACAGGGATTGTTGCTTGCGGGAGAAAGGGATAAAAATGTTGTCGGTCTTTGCGCTGACCTGACAGAAAGTACCCAGATGAATTTATTTGCTGAAAAATTTCCAGAAAGATTTATCCAAGTCGGAGTCGCGGAACAAAATCTTGTGACTGTCGCTTCGGGTATGTCTGCAATGGGCAAGATTCCTTTTTGTTCTTCTTATGCAATGTTTTCTCCGGGAAGAAACTGGGAACAAATCAGGACGACGATAGCTTACAACGACAGAAAGGTTGTTATTGTCGGTTCACATTCTGGTATTTCTGTGGGGCCCGATGGTGGCACACATCAAGCTTTGGAAGACATTGCTTTAATGCGAGTGATGCCAAACATGGATGTAATTTCTCCTTGTGATGCGATAGAGGCAAAAAAAGCTACTCTCGCATTAGCTAAAACTTCAAGACCCGCTTACTTACGTTTGGTTCGTGAGAAAACACCGATAATAACCACCGAAGAAACTCCTTTTGATATAAATAAAGCAGAAATTTTTTGGATGCCCGATATAGGACTCGCCCAAGTGGGGATAATCGTGACAGGCGGACTAATGCATCGCGTGCTTTTAGCCGCAAAAGAATTAGAAATGGAAGGAATAAAAACAAAAGTGATGAACTTAGCTTCAATAAAACCGATAGATAGTGTTGCTATAATTACTCTCGCAAAAGAAACGAAAGCAATAGTGACAGTAGAAGAACATCAGATTGCTGGGGGGATGGGTTCGGCTGTGGCGGAAGTATTGGCGCAAAATTTTCCGGTGCCGATAGAATTTATTGGAATAAAAGACAAATTTGGCCAATCAGGCACTCCCGACGAACTCATAGAACATTATGGTATGGGCAAAAATTCTATTAAAGAGGCGGTGAAAAAAGTATTAAAGAGAAAATAATTCGACCTCACCCTTGGCCCCTCTCCTTCGCAAGGAGAGGGGTAGGGGTGAGGTCAAATCTTTTTTGCTTTGTAACTCTCTGGCGCGTTTTTTAGATATTCTTCCAGTTTTTCTCTGGAGAGAAGTCCGACATTTGCGCCGACTTGTTGGACGACAGCCATCGCATTTATTCCTGCCCAAGCGAGTGCTTCCGCTAAAGTTTTACCCAAAGCAAGGGCGGACACAGTCGTGGAAGAGAAAGCATCTCCTGCGCCAGTGCGAGAATATGGAGGTTTAGGATCTGGATATGTCGGCATAAATAAATATTCTGTTCCGTCATAAGCATAAGCGCCCTTTGGCCCATCGGTGATTACCACAATTTCAGGTCCGAGCTCATGCATCTTGGTAAGTAAATTTTTTGGCTCGGCATCTTTTATTCCCAATATTCTTTCTGCTTCATCAATATTACAGAAAAATATTTTTGCTCGTTTGTAAAATCGCACTAATTTTTCTTTACCCAATTTAATTTCAAATTTTCCTGGTTGAAAAGCAAAATTTATTTCTGGATGGCTATCTAAATAATCTGCAATTACGTAATGAAAAGGAAAAGCTGTTTCATTCACGGAACTAAAATAAATCCACTTAGGGTTTCCCACATTCGGCAAGGTGTATTTGTAGTCTTGATGTTTTATTAAAATAGTGCGTTCTGCGCCATACCAAAGCACATAATGGTAATTTGTCTTCATTCCCGGATTAATTTTTATAAAATCAGTTTTTATATTATTTTTTTTAAGTACAGCTAAGCAGTCTTCCCCATCTCTATCATCTCCTAGATTTGTGACGATAGCTGTATCGAGTCCTAAGCGCACAGCGGAAACAGCAGCATTTGCGGCATTCCCTACGGCTGGTATAACAAAAACATCTTCGTAGATAACTTTTTCTGCGAACGGGATTGCTATCTCATAGCCGGGAGTATCTGGTTGTCCGATAATGTCTGCTTTCTTTAATTTAATAAACGCATCTACCACCGTATCTCCAATTGCTAAAAAATCTATTTTATTCTCATCTTCTTTTTTGTTTTCATTCATGTTAATATTATAGCATCCAGTAACGGATTTTGGCAAAATAAATTTTTTTAAAAAATAACAAAAATATATGTCTAAAAAACTAATTGTGATATTAGCAGGCGTGTTTTCTTTTTATCTAGCTCATTTTGCGCAGGCTAGCGTGATTATAAATGAAGTAATGTATGATCCAGCAGAGGGTAGTAGTCATGAGTGGATAGAGATTTATAACAACGGAGACCAAATAAATTTAGAAGGTTGGAGGTTTTTTAATAATCAAGATGATTCTTCGCCTTTGAGAACTTCCGGTTCGTTTATTATGGAGTCAAATTCATATGCAATTATAGCAGGCAGTGGCAATGCAATTTCTTTTTCTGGGCAAATTTTTACTTCTTCAAATTTTTCTCTTCCAAATGATAGTTCAAAATATAAAACCTATAAAGCTATTTCAGATCCAAATAAGACAATAATTAATTCAGTAACATATGATACAAATTTGGGAGGTAGAAAAGATTCTGGCAATTCTTTGCAATTAGCAGACAGTTCTTGGATTTCGGCCACGCCGACACCCGGAGAAGCGAACAATGCAAAAGAAAATCTTCCACCGGGTTCTTCATCTGTTGATGATTCAGATAGCAACGACAGTTCTACTTCTGATAGTGAAAGTACTGTAGAAACAACAACTAAAACTAAAACCAAAACAGCCGTACAAAAAATTAAGACAGAAATTACCGCTAATCTGCTCGCTTATGTCGGAATTCCTTTCAGTTTAGAAGGCAAAACTTTTGGAACAAACGGACAACAGCTTTTTATCGGCAAATATTTTTGGAACTTTGGCGATGGAGATTTTAGAGAAACACAAGTAATCAATAATGAAAAATTTTTACATACTTATTTTTATCCAGGCGAATATACTGTTCTTTTGGAATATTATCCAAATATTTTTACCGATGTCCCAGACGCTAGCCAAAAAATTAATATCAAAGTAATCGCGCCTCAAGTTTCAATTTCTAATGTCGGCGACGCTAAAGATTTTTTTGTGGAGCTTTTTAATAATACCGATTATGTTGCTGATCTTTCAAACTGGCATTTAATAAGCACTCAAAAAAGTTTTACCATACCGCGCAATACAATTCTCGCAGCCAAGAAGAAAATAATCATTTCTTCCAAAATTACTGGTTTTACTTTAGTAGATAAAGATACTTTGAAATTATTTAATTCTGAGAGGGAAGTGATGTTTAGTTATACAACCTCTCCCCAACCCCTCCCCGAAAGGGAGGGGCAAAACAGCAAGCCAATTTCCGTTTTCCCCTCTCCTTTGGGGAGGGTGCAGGGAGGGGTGAATCCTAAAACTATTCTTGCTTCTTCCATCAATAATAGTATTTCCCAACCAAAATCAGAAACAAATACTTCAAATTCTTCGCCGATATTTTTAATTGTTTTTCTATTTTTTATTGGAGCTTCGGCTAGCGCGGTTTATTTTATTCGGCGGAAGAGGATTATCCCCAAAATTGAGAGTGATTTTGAAATTTTAGATGAATAATGTGCTATAATATTTACGTTCTGATTAAATTTATGTCAGATAATTCAGTTAAGAGAAAGCTATTTCTTTTGGGAATTTTAGTTTCTATGGTTTTTTCTGCGTCTTTTGCTTTTGCCTCTGAAACAAATGGAACAATCGACAGAACGTCCAAATACGCTTGGGGAGAAAATATAGGCTGGATAAATTTTGGTTGTGATAATTGTAACGTACACATCACGGACACCGAACTTTCAGGAAATGCTTGGAGCCCTCAGTTTGGTTGGATAAATTTAAACCCTTCTACTTCAGGGATTAAAAATACTGACAAAGGAACGCTTTCTGGTTTTGCTTGGAGCTCAAACCTTGGCTGGATAGATTTTAGCAAAGTAACCATTAACACGAGCGGAGAATTTTCGGGCTACGCGACTCTAAAATCAGATAGCAGTCAGATTAATTTTAATTGCGCTGGTACGATAAATTCTTGTAGTGAAGCGAATTTCAAAGTAAAAACCGATTGGCGACCAGCGAGCGTTCGACATCATGGCGGTGGCGGAGGCGGAAGAATTTGTCCCTTTCCACAAATTTTAATTAACAATGTCTGTACAACGCTGACCTTTCCTCCGGTCGTGATAAATCCTATTGTCGGTATCATTGACAATCTTGGAGAAGCTATTAATTCTGCTTCCGATTTCTTTTTGAATTTTTTTAGACCCAAAAATACAAATGTTATTGTTGAAATTCCAAAAATTGCGCCTCTCTCGTTTCAAACACGATGGAATCTTTTACCAGTAAAAGCTATTCGGGAATTCGTTTTTGCTCCTCTGCCTTACGAAATTCGCATTCTGGCCAGCAAATTTCCCGAACTTGATAAAACTCTCAAAACCGTCGGGATAAACAGATTTAGTGATATGAGTAAATTGACTGGCGTCTCTTTGAATATTCCCGGACTGGCAAATATTCTTGATAAAACAATTAAAAATGTTGGGCTAGAAAAATTGCCTGATATAGAAAATATAAATGGGGTAGCTTTGGATGTTCCCGGACTTTCTGGGATGACTGGAGAAATGATAGGCAGTGTCGGCACAGGGAAAATCGCTTTGATCAAAGGTCTGCCGATAGCCAAGTTTTCACTTATTGCCAAGAAAAATCTGCCAGCCGAATTCGTCTTTGCCCGAGCTGATGGAGAGCTGGTTGATTTGAATGTCGCTTTGTCTGTTGGAGATAAGGGAGAAGTGACTCAAAAAATATCTTCTCTCCCCGGAAAAACGATGCGTCTCGTCGTCAAACCAATCAGCAAAGCGCGAAGTGTTACAGGTTATTTTGTCTTTAAGGCAACCACCCCTAGAGTTTCAGAAAACAATATTCTTCGTTCATCTTTGACCGCCTCTGTCCTCTTCTCTATGAATGATTTAGTGGAAACAAATCCGGCACCCATCTCTGTAGAAAACAAACTCGTGCTTTCTTCTTTTGAATATACCGACCCTGATCATGATGGAATATACACTGCTGATGTCATTACCCCTGTCGTCCCCGGCGAATATGAAGTTATCACGGTTATTGATTATATAGACCCAGTCTTGGGTACTCGCCAGATGAGGATGATCACCGTCGTTGACCCAGAAGGTTATGTCTTTGAAAAAAATAATGGCAAAGAAACACGTATTCCAGGAGCGATTGTTTCTCTATATGAATTAAATAATTCTACAAAAAAATACGAACTCTGGTCCGCAAAAACCTACAGTCAAGAAAATCCACAAGTAACCGATGTCCGGGGCACTTATTCTTTCCTTGTTCCTTCAGGTTCGTATTATTTTCAAGTTGAAGCGCCTGGTTATGAAGCCTATCAAGGCAAAGTATTTGTCGTTTCTGAAGGTGGTGGCATTCACCAAAACATAGAACTCGGGTCCACTATGGGATGGTTGCCAAAAATTGATATTCAAACAATTCTCTTGATTGTTGTTTTATTATTATTAATGTATAATTTCTATCGTAATACCTTGCGAGATAAATTATCAAAGTTTTCAAATAAAAACGAATGATGGAAAATAAAAATCGTCTTATTTTAATAATAGTTATCGGAGCGCTTGTCATCGGCAATGCATTTTTTATTCCAAAATATTTTTTTGCTTCTAAAGAATTGCAAGAAATAAAATCTACGCAGTCTAAGACAGACTTAAATGAAAAGGTGATCAACTTCACTTCAATGTTTATCAAGAAAGTATTGCAAGCCGACAAAGAAGTTGATTTTGAAACCAGACTCTCTTTGGAAAATGCTGTTCGAGACCTCAAAGATGAACAAATTATGTCAGAGTGGCAGAATTTTACCGTGAGTAAGACAGAAGCAGAGGCGCAAAATAGTGTCAAAAAACTCTTGGGTATTTTGATTGGGAAGATACAGAGATAGAAAATAATGACAAATTTCCAATTACCAATGTCAAATCAAACTCCAAGCTCAAATGTCCAAATTTAGTCATTGGAAATTAGTCATTTGTCATTAGTACAGTTATCCACATATTT
>JAVHOH010000069.1:32207-33655 GCA_036169935.1 Minisyncoccota bacterium
CTTGCTTCTTTCTTATGAATAAAAAAAATAAACCCCCAGACAATCAAATAACTTTTTATGAATCACCAGATGGGTCAGTAAATATTGAAGTTTTATATGCTGAAAAGAATATCTGGCTTACTCAAAAAAAGATGGCTGAGTTGTTTGCCTGTTCAGCTGATAATATTTCTCTTCATTTGAAAAATATTTATAAAAATAAAGAAATAAGCCAAAAATCAACTACCGAGGAATTCTCGTTAGTTCAAAATGAAGGAGATAGAGAAGTCCAAAGAAAAGTAAAAATGTATTCGCTGGAAGCGATTATTGCGGTTGGTTATCGCGTAAACTCCGAGCGTGGCGCTCAATTTCGCCAATGGGCGACGGGAATTTTGATGTCAAAAATTCAAAAATAAATTTAAACTTTATCTTCCAATTTTTCAATTCTTTTATCATAAAATGAAGCCGTCTCTGAAATATCATCAAGTTTTTCATTTACTTCTTTAAAATTTTCTCGTACATCTTTTTTAAAACTTTTTAAATCGGATTCTATGCTATTTGTCTGTATTTGAATTTTTAACAAATTTTCCTTTGTAGCCATTCTTTCTTCAAGACGAGAAAAACTCCTATTCATTGACATTAGAAGTTCTGAGTTGGTTATTTCCTTTTTACTTTTATTAATCATATTTACCTATCATATCACAACCTAAAAAGAAAATGCAAGTTATCCACATATTTTATAACGTCGTATAGCTTAATTATTGTATAATATAAACGGTATCTCTGAGTAAAAAAATGGGAAAAATATTTTCAAAAATAAAGGTTATATCAACAAAAAAGAAAGTTGTTCTATTTGCTGTTTTTGTGCTTCTTTCTTTCTTTACAAAGATAGTTTTGGCCGCGTATCCACTCACTTTTTATGAACCCGGGGAGACATTAAATCCAACTTGTTTGCCTTCTGATTTAGATCCAAACTGCAATGTCCGTCCTCCTCTCACTTCTCTCAACATTGATGACACCGTTTATGGCGTGGCATGGGACACAGATATCACTCATGCTCCAAGTAAGAATGCTGTCTATGACAAAATAGAAACTTTGGCGACCATCAGCCACAATGCTGTTACTATTGGCGCTACTCCAAACGGACTTTCTCTTGCTACCCAAGTGCTATCTTTGGCTTTAGCTTCCACTTCCACCACTGGCGCGCTTTCAAATACTGATTGGAATACTTTTAATGGAAAGGAATCCGTTTTAACTTTCGGCTCAGGACTTACTCGTACAGTCAATACAATAACTAATAATTTAATCACGGGCATTGCCGGCGGACAAACTATCATCGGGGGGACGGCTGTCGGAGATGGGTTAATTTATAAATCCACCACTGGCGCAGGTACTGTGACAGGTATCGCGCATCAATTTGTCGGGGGAACAAATGGGGCGACGGTCGCTGAAACTATTCTAAACAACGGCAA
>JAVHOH010000070.1:0-1981 GCA_036169935.1 Minisyncoccota bacterium
GAAATTGGGGTACTAAATTTGAAGCTGGCTCCCCCAAGCCGAAGCGATAAGAAGGTACTTTATTTTAAGCTTATCTCAAAAATTGCTTCCTGATATAATATTTAAATGAAAATACATATATTAATGCATGAAAGTTTTGAAGCTCCAGGGGCAATAGAAGTCTGGGCAAAAAATCATAATTTTCCTGTTACTTATACCCGTTTTTACCTTAACGACTCACTACCTACAGATGTAAATGGTTTTGATTATCTTTTTATAATGGGTGGACCGCAGTCGCCGGCGACAACAGTAGAGGAATGTCCTCATTTTCATGCTCAAGGAGAAATTGCTTTTATCAAAAAGGCCATCGAGCAAAATAAATTTGTCCTCGGAGCTTGCTTGGGCGCCCAACTTATTGGAGAGGCACTTGGGGCAAGGTTTGACCACAGCCCAAACAGAGAAATTGGAGTTTTTGATATAACCCTCACTGATAAGGCAAAAAATGATCCAATATTTTCAACATTTGAAAGCAAATTTCCTGTAGGTCATTGGCATGGGGATATGCCCGGATTAACTCCCACTGCAGAAATATTAGCGACAAGCGAAGGATGTCCTCGTCAAATAGTTAGGTATTCACCCAGAGTCTATGGGTTCCAATGTCATTTTGAGTTTACATTAGAATCCATTGAAGGAATGATACAAAATTGTTTTCACGAGTTGGAACAATATAAATCACTTCCTTATATAGAAAATGCCGAATCATTGAGAAGTCATGATTATACCCCCATCAATAATCTCTTATTTACATTTTTAGACTTTATGCTATCGGTTTATAATTTAGAACAAATTAAGAAATAATATATGTTGGAATATATACCCACAACAGATCAATTTGTTTGTGTCCTAAATAAAAAGATCTCTCCACCGCAATTATTAAATGCACTCGGACATATGACCGCAGGTCTTGTATATCAATACAAAGATAACTTCTCTCCTATGAGATTTAGGGATTTTATTGATATGGATAAAACAGTTCATCCAACAACGTCGGAGAATGGATTTATAGTTTTAAGAGCAGAGAATGGCAATCAAATACGAACCTTAAGAAATAAACTTATCGCCGAAAAAATCCCTTTTACCGATTTTACCCAGACCATGGTTGGAGGTAATTATGCTACCCAGCAAGATAATTTCGATAAGACTGCGGAGTTGAATTTGGAGTATTTTGGAGTCTGTTTTTTTATGAATAGAGAGAAATCAAGAGAGTTTACAAAGAAGTTCTCACTCTATACTGTTTAGATTGTAATGACAATCTATTTTTAATCGGTGCTCCCCCCAAGCTGAGGCAATAAGAAGGTGTTTTGAATAGAATTAACCATGATGTATTTTCTAGTAGAATATTAGTATGAATATTGAACTCAATAAAAAAATTAATCCAACTCCTTGGTTATATCTATTAACAGGTCTGTGCGTCGGGTTTCTTTCTTCATTTGTAGGATTTGTGTTTCCTATTCCACCTTTACTTCTTGTCTTCAGTATCTCAATGACATTTACAGATCTCATCTGTAATTTGGGTTTTGTAAAACTAGTATGTGTGAGTACGCAACTAACCTTTCTGATAGCGTTTATTATTAGTGCTTTAATAGGAGGTATTATTAGTTTAGGGATATATTTTTTTCTTCATAGAAAAGTAGCAAGGAAAGGTAAATCATAGTAGTAAATAGATACCTACAGGAAGTCATCGTATAGAAAAATACTATTACTTCAAAGTAGGCTCCTAGACCGAGGATTAATATAAACAAGCTTATGGACGAATTTAGCCTCATTACAAAACAGGTAAGCTTTGAGGGATTGTTTCGATAAATATTGAAATACTCTTATCTTGTAAGAATTATCGTGACGACTCCTATGAATGTTATTAAAACTCCCACAATTTTGAAGATGGTTATTTTTTCTTTAAAAATTACTACCCCTGCTATAGTACTACCAATAATGGCACTTC
>JAVHOH010000071.1:0-1928 GCA_036169935.1 Minisyncoccota bacterium
GCTGATGGCTTAACAATAAGAGGGAATCCAAAATAGCTTACTTCTTCATTCTTATCTTCCTTCATCAAAATAAAATATTTTTTATATTGACTGAAAAACTTATATAGTATATTATAGTTCTCACCCCTTTTTTTGATAAATCCTGGCAGTTTTTTCAGTTGGGCAACGCCTATGGCTGCCTGAAAATCTGTTGTCTTCAAGTTATAGCCTATCTGTGAATAGATATATTTATGATCATACCCTTGAGGTAATTCTCCCAACTTCCAACCAAATCTCTTTCTGCACGTATTGTCCTTGCCAGTATCACACCAACAATCTCTTCCCCAATCACGAAACTGTCTGATTGATTTGTGAATAAGAGAATTATTAGTGACGACGGCCCCACCTTCTCCCATGGTATTGTGCATAAATATTCCCAAAAAACCGCCGTAAAAATTTTCTTTTTCTGGAACCGAAAAGTCATACACGAACTGATCTTTGCTATATTTTATTTCTTCAATACCTCTAACTTTCATGAAAGAAAGATCGCCATTCAACAAGGAATAAATTTTTTTGTTAGATTTAACATATTTTAGTAATCTTTGCCTCGATATTGTTTGTTGATCTTTATTTACGCTAATATATTTTCTGAATATTGGTAAAAGAGGTATTTGATCAGCAAAATTATTTCTATCTTTTAAATTTTCTTTTACTATTGTTTTATTATTATATTTATATCCTCCAAAGGCCAATGTGTAATTTTCATTATTTGAAGTAATTACTCCTCGTATTTTTTTTAATCCATGAGCTTTATTCCTTCGGTAAAAAGAAGCGCTTATTCCAACCTTAGAAAGCAAATATTGAAAATCATTAAGTAAATCCTTTGAGACACTAGACACATCAATCCTAATATTGTTATCTTCTAGATATTTAATTGAGCCATCTCCTTTAGTATATCCATATATAAATGCTTTAATACATTTTTCATCTACGTGATACATAAAAGTAGGCATTCGTTTATTTTTAGCTCCGGTTTTAATCTTAAAAACTTCTCTAAAAACAATTTCAAGATTTTTCGACTGAATTTCTACGTTTGTTTCATTGTGTCTACTTTTAGCAATAGAGGTTTTTATATTAAAAAGTCTTTTTGATATCTCCACAACATCATCTATCAAGTCTTTTTCATTTTTATTAAATGAAAATATCAAGCCATTTTGGTATGATCCTTCCGCCATATAATAGCCGAGTAGTCGACACAAGTCTTCATTAATTATGATTCTTGCAGGAATTTTATTTGATTGAGATATTCCAACTAAAATGTTTTCTTTACCTAAATCGTAAGCACTTAAATATTTTATAGGTAGTGAATTTCTAGATTTATATTGCCAAACATAATCTCGATTTTTTATGGCCGTTAAATTTACTTCAGAAAAATTTGAAACATATGAATCTCTGGTTTTAAAATATTCAAGAATATCTATCTGCTTTATAAAGTTACTATCTGGAATATTATTTGTAGTGACAATAAAATCATCCTCTTTTATTTTTTTAACTTCTACAGGAACAATATCTGCAGTCTTTTGATCAATGATAAAAATACTATGATCTTCTGTCACTTCTACTGATCTTCCATGCTGTGTAGTTATTTTAAACATTTTTTTTGACGTTCCTAATTTATGCCTCAAAATAGCTGAAGGAATAGTCCAAGATACTTTGTTGTTATTTCCGAACGATAATACTTTTATTTTTTTAGGATCGTTATTATATTTTTCATAAACACTTTTAATTGTGTCCATATTCCAGATTTTATTCTCATCAAGATAGGGGATAGGTGTATTAAAAGAACAGCTCATCTGGTGGGCAGGATAAAAACTAAAAGTGGCAATATCACCAAAGGAACTGACAAGTTTACCGTCATACTTAGACCCTAAAGCATCGCAACAATCTTC
>JAVHOH010000072.1:0-1913 GCA_036169935.1 Minisyncoccota bacterium
TTTACACATACTGCTCCAGTTGAAGTATTGTATTTATTTCCTCCTGAGCAACCGTTATCGGTAGCCGCCGGAGTAACACAAGTATTAGTTGATGCATCTAAAACTTGCGGAAGTGTGCAGGTTACTGGAGTTACCGGAGGAGTAACAGTTGTTAAACCAGGAGCAGGAGTGGTAATCGTCGGTCCTACACTTGATGTGGGTGGATTCAAAGTTACAGTCATATATTGATTTATTGTAGTAGTAAACTGAGTATCAGTTTTATGAGTTGCACCCGTGGCTGCTAATGCCCCCCATTTACCATTGACTTGTTGAGTTGTTCCAAAATAAAGCCTGTTGGAAGTAACAGTGTCGCTCGCCAATGTAACAGTCGCTGTCCCACCAATAGTCAAATCATGAGTTATAAGAGCAGCAGAGTTTAATGTTTTTGTTCCGCTTCCAGAGAGTCCTAAGTTATAGTAGGTATGAAATGTAGCTCCAGCCGGATCAAAAATAATTTGATTTCCAGCTTTTGTATAGTTAACAGTATTTCCAGCATCTGAAACATCTAAAGTGATAGTATCAATGGTATTACCAATGTTCAAAACTCCATTTGGTCCTTGAAGAAGAGTTCCACCAGCACCAGTAAGACTTGTAGTAGCAGTAATCGTACCATTGTTCGTAAGGGTAACTCCTGTAATAGTAAGAAGAGTAGGCACAGTCAAAATACCATTGTTGATATGGGCACCAGTTGAGAAAGTAACTGAACCAATTGAAGTTGTTGTTCCTCCGCTTAGAGTTCCGGTTCCGTTAAAAGTGTGAAGCCCCGTACTTGCCGTAAAGCTATTAGCGTTGTTAGTGAAGTTGCCTCCAAAAGTAAAAGTAGAAGCACCTGTTTCATTCCATACTGAACCAGGGTATAAATAAGTATAACCAGTAAATACTTTTGCGCCAGTAGTGAAAGTTATCGTTCCATAAATATTAGAAACACCAGTAACAGTTAAAGCATTATCAACTGTATTTAATGTTCCTGAAGAATTTATTGTAAGTGTTCCGGCAAGAGTTGTGGTTTGTCCAGCCGGCAACGTTACAGTACCACCACCAACGATAGCAACATTGTTATAACCAGTTGCATAGTTTCCGGGATTGTGCGCACCAGCTCCAGTAAAGGTTATCATGCCTCCAGTATCATCCAAGGTTCCACCTGTAATATTGCCACTAATATTTATATTACTTGCGCCAGTGGAAGTAAGCTGTGCTGCAGAAGCAAAACCACTCATGGTTATAGTTACAACATTAATTGTGCCCGTAGAAACATTAAGAACGGAATTGCCAACAGCCCCTCCACTAATAGCTATATTTCCCGTCGCAGTAAGCGTTCCACTTCCTACAGCTATTGTAGAATTTGAGGCGCCAGAGGAACCGACAAAGGTTACCCCTCCTGCTCCGACAGTAAGAGTATGTCCGTTGAAGTTACTAATGCCGTTATTGCCCGTAGCAACTGGATCACTGACAGAGATAGAAGCAGCTGTAGCATCTCCGCTGAGGGTCATTACTTTATTACCCGGGATAACGACATCATCGGTTGGTTGTGGTAAAACTCCTCCGCAACCACCCCAGTTTGTGGTCGTATGCCAGTCTCCGCTCACAGTGGCTGTACATGTATTCGCATATACTTTGTTAGTTGAAAGAGCTCCAACTAATGCCAAAGTAAAAGCAAAGATTCCGACCGATAGAAAAACATTTTTTAAATTTAATTTCATAATTTTTTTCATCCCACTTCGCCAAGGCTACACGGGACAAGTTAATAATAATTTCTAATAATAATTTTATATGACAATAAACATCTTCACCACTAAAACGACCTTAGCGGTAATTTATACATTATAGTATAGCACTAAAAATAAAAATAAAACACAATAAAGGGGGTGTGGATA
>JAVHOH010000073.1:0-1862 GCA_036169935.1 Minisyncoccota bacterium
CACATTCTCGTCCACAATCCTCGTCCCAAATTTTATTGCTTGTTTTCTCATCTTTTCAATCAATTCTGAACCTAAAATCGATTCAAATCCGGGAAAGTTCTCGACTTCTGAAGTAAGAGTCAGTTGTCCGCCTGGAGGAGATCCTGCAAACACTAAAGGTTTAAGGTCAGCCCGAGCCAGATAAATAGCTGCAGATAATCCCGCAGGTCCCCCACCTATGATTACAACGTTTTCAACCATAAGATAATAGTCAAATGCTACCAATCCGACCAATACTACCAATAAATAACATAATAAACAAATGTCTTAATTATTGGAATTATTTGTTTTATTATTTTTATTATTCATAGATTTATGGCTCTCTCCACCATCCTCCCAATTTTAGCACTATCCTCATTCGGTATCAATTTGCAGATATCAGATATTACTATTTCTTTAGACAGTCCGTCAATGGCTTTTTTGACAGCGGATATCTGTTGAAGGACATCAGAACATTCCCGTTTATTACCCAACATTTTTTCTATCCCTCTCAATTGTCCGATTATCCTGTTTACTCTTTTTTTTGTATCTTCCATACTGGATAGTAGTATAGAGTATATAAGATTAAAATGTCAAATGATAAATGAACTACATTCATATTTATATATAATAGACTATATATGTCTATCATTAATAGATGCCTAATATTTATATTCTTTGTAATTCTCTTATTTTTAACAAAATCTACTTTTGCTCAAACTTACAAATGCTCTGTAACGAATCAAGATGTCCAGAAATTACCTCGAGAATATTTTGGACTATTTGTAGATACCTACAGTATTTCTGATCAAGCCGAACAAAGATTGAATTTTTTCAAACAAATTAAAGAATCTGGAATCAACTCGATTCGACTTCAACTTGCCTGGGCAATGATTGAGAGGCCTCAAAGTACTTACGATTGGAGTTTTTATGATCCGATTTTCAAAGATATAGAATCTTCAGGACTTGAAGCTCTTCCAATTTTAGTTAGGGTGCCGGTCTGGGAAATACCTAAAACCGGACAAATGGCAGGTAAAAAAGTCCTTCAACCTCAATATTATCCAAATTGGGAAAAATTTAATAGTGAAGCGGTCAAAAGATACAGTAAAAGTATTGGAAGTGTAGCAAAGGTTGTGACAAACTGGGAAATCTGGAATGAGCCGGAATTATCTTACGAAGGAACTCCCGAAAATATGGTTGAGATTTTAAACTTATCATATTCTATAATAAAAAAAACTGACCCTCAAGCAAGGGTTTGGGCACCATCAACTTCAACTCGTGGAATGAACTCAGCCTTTCTTCAAGGCAAGACTATATCACCAGAATATTTTTATCAAGTTGTAAAAAATGGAAAATTTGATGTTATGAATATTCATCTTTATCAAGAACTTGCCTTGTCCGTCGATCTTGCAAAAAAAACTAAGGAATATCTTTTGCAAAACGGTAATTCCGTTAATCGAACGGCAAAACTTGCCGTGACTGAAACTAATGGAAAGCTTAACCCGTGTGATAGTTTTAATAGTTCAACCGAGGAGGAACAAGCGGCGTTAGTAGTTGATCGCTATACCTGCTTATATCAAGCTGGTGTAAATTATGTGTACTATTTTATGGCTACAGATTTAAAAGATTCCAATGATAACAAATGTAGTAACTTGGAAAAGACCATTAATGTTGGATTATTTAATCCAGATTTTACTCCAAGAAAATCTTATGTTGCTGTAAAAGAAATGATCAACGGATCAAATAACACTAATATTGCAAGCCCTACAACAGCACGAACTAATGCTGTCCGCTACGCCGCCTGTGATCTCTGTGGATACTGTCCACCTAATCCTCCTCCTCAA
>JAVHOH010000074.1:0-1857 GCA_036169935.1 Minisyncoccota bacterium
TTTGAGCAAGATCTGAGATTGAAAGAGTTGGTGGATATTCTACATGCATGTGAAATGAATGTGAAAGACTTGGGGACGATAGTGCACCTAGATGGCAAGGTGCGAGACTTGCTCGATGACAGCGCCGAGCGTCTTTCCCTCTCCGCCCGCGCATATCACAGAGTCATCAAAATTGCCCGAACAATAGCGGATTTGGAAAATTCAGAAAATGTTGAAGAAAATCACATCCTAGAGGCGATACAATATAGGCCAAAAGTGAACAATTAATCAAACCAAAAAACGCTATACGGTTTGTCTTTTGGATATACCCAATCACTGAATATTTTTAGAAAATGTCTCTTCCATTTTGGAATGTCTTTTGTCGGATAAGTGACATGAATTTTAGGATATGCCTTACGTAAATCGTAAAAAGATTTAAAAGTTTCCAATCTTGTTACTTTCTTCTCAAAAGCCGGAACTGGAACATTTTCAAAAATAACGCCTGATCTTTTGAAGACAATTATATCTCCTACCTTCACACTACTAAAATCATAATATTTTTCTTTCACTTCTCTCGCTTCGTAATTTTTCTGATTTTTTGAGAGTTGCACATAATTTTTCATATTTTGTTTTTTAAAGCGAAAAGTATAAATGATGCCACCGTGGACAAGATACTTATTATACTTTTTCATTAGTGTTGTATAGTCATCCAGTTCATAAGTTAATTTGTCTTTATATTCAGGGTGATTTATCAGCCAATTAGATATGTCTGTATACTTCATTCCATGAAATCCAAATTCATCATTCCACACTACAGATTTTTCGTTTCCTTCTTTGCTGAATTGTTTGGCAATACCTTCTGGAGCAAATTTCATTCCTTCTTGCTCAAGGGCTGGTCGAGCAAATTTTGAAATAAAAACATCTTCTGGATGAATAAGTGCATTTATTTCTCTCCAATTTACCGCTAACCAATCAATTAATTTTTTACTTCGCAAACTAAAGCCACCGTTCCCTACATGAATATTGCCGAGATGGTACCATGGTGCTCCGATATAATCATATTTAAGAAAATCATCAGACCAAGCGGATGGATTTAAAATAAAACCATCATATTGGAATACAAGAGCAAACTCTGTATCAATATATTTATATAATTCTTTTATCATGAAATCAGAATATTTTTCTACTGAATTTATCTGGGGTATTTGTATTACTCTGGGGTCATTGCTTTTGATTGAGGTAAGGAGCAAAACTTTACCAAAAGATATACCTTTTGTAGATATATCGGCAGCAAGTTGTAAGTGCTCAAGATTGGCACAATCAATACCGACAAGTGTTACATTGGTCAAATTCTTCATGTTTTTAGTATACCTTTATTTTATATGTATTAAAAGAACCAAAAAGGTTATCCACAGGTGGGTGGTTGACAGTGAACGCTCGTTCACTTATACTATAGGGGTCGTACATTAGTAAATTTAATTTGATAGCGTCGCGCTAAATTGACTTGCGCGACGTGATTCCGCAGAATCAATGTCACAATCACAATATTTAAAAATGTTAGAGAGGGAGATCCAAAAGATTAATAAAAGAATTGATTTAAAGATTATGGAAGGAGAGAAGTATGTGAAAGAAGCGAGGGAGCACAAGTTGCTTTTGAAAAAGGTTCGTTATCACACGAGAAAGGGTCTTATGAATAGGTTTGTTAATTTATTTTTTCGGAAAGATATTTTAAAAGGCAACAGCTATGCCTAAGCCTTATAAGACAAAATTAGAATATTTCTACGCGCAAAATAAAAGAATGCCGACATATTCCGAAATGCTTAAACTTTTTGATTTCAAATCCAAGAATGCAGTGTTTAGAGTGGTGGAAAAATTAAT
>JAVHOH010000075.1:0-8976 GCA_036169935.1 Minisyncoccota bacterium
TCACTAGAAGAAACTCCCTCGGCATCGAGTTGTAGTGTTTTATTTTTTAATTTGGTATCATATCACTATGGGCATAGGAAGTGCACCACAACCAAATATTCCAAATATTCCGTTATCTCCCGTTGCAAGAAATCAAAGAATAGCAGGTATAAAATCCAGACTTCTTTTGGGTAATTTACCTATAAAACAAAAGATTGAAGTAATGAACAGAATTGCATCGCGATCTCGATACTTAGAAAGTAAATATCCTAATTTTAGAGATTATAGGATATGGCATATTTTTTCAGGTAGTACTATTTGTGATTCACATGTTGGAATAATAGAAGATGATTTTTCAGGTGAAGACGGGGAAGATTCTGTTAAAAAATTTTTTGAAGAATTAGAAAAAGAATATTTTAAAATCTAGACCGAAATTTTTCAACATTTGCATCTATTTTCTCTTTCATTTATAATGAATTAAAGCTATAAAAGGCTTTGTTTTTATGGAAGAAGGCAAACAAAATAATGATGGTAAGGGCCCTTGGTGGAAACCCGGAATGCAACTATTCAGCGAAGTTTCTACTTGGATTATCGTGCCTGTGGTGCTTGCGCTTATTGCCGGCAAGGCTCTCGATACACATTATGGAACAAAGCCAGTTATATTTTTTTCACTGACTGGTCTGGCTTTTTTGTTTTCCTGCTTTAAAATAGTTTGGGTTGTAAAAAATTATATGAAAAAATTACAAGATACTGAAAAAAAAGATTTAGAAAAATAATTAAAATATGGAAAAAATATCTCAAGAAATTACATTGTTTGCTGAGCCGATACACCATTTTGAGAATTTTACTCTTACAAATGCGTTATTGACTAGTTGGGTGGCAGTAATGATCGTCGTTGTTATCTCCATAATCCTTCGTTTTAAGCTTCGTACTATCCCTGGAAAATTACAAAATATTTTTGAAATAGTGGTGGAAGGCGCGCTCGGAATGTGTGATCAAGTGACGAATGACAGAGCTCTTTCTGTAAGAGTTTTTCCAATCGCTATTTCTGTTTTCTTTTTTATTCTTGTTAATAATTGGCTGGGAATACTTCCATTGGGGGCATTTGGAATTTTGGAAAAAGGGGAACACGGGCTGTTGTTTATTCCATTTCTTCGGGGTGGTACAGCGGATATAAATACGACGATTGCGCTGGCGGTCATGGCGGTCGTTGGAGCAAACTTATTTGGTGTTTTTTCTATAGGGATATGGAAAACTTTTAATAAATATGTTAATCTGAAAGTGCTCGGGGAAATATTCACAAAAATTCGCCACGAGCCTACGATTATAATCGTAGCACCAATCACGTTCTTTGTTGGTTTAATCGAAATTGTGGGCGAATTTGCAAAAATAGCTTCACTTTCTTTTCGTCTTTTTGGTAATGTTTTTGCTGGAGAAGTGCTCTTAGTATCAATGGCTGCTCTCGTGGCATATATTGTTCCAATACCATTTCTTTTTCTTGAAATACTCGTGGGAGTTATTCAAGCACTAATCTTTTCAATTTTGCTCGTTGTTTATTTTACCATTGGAGCATCTGATCATGATGAGCACGAAGAACACGAAAATAAAGAAACAAATAAGGAGTCGATTATTATTAGTAACAGTATTCCGATTTAAGTCGGAAAGAAAATTATATGGATTCAACAACATTTGCAAAAGCAATCGTTATGGCAATCGGAGCTATCGGTCCGGCTGTGGCTATCGGCATGATTGGTTCTAAAGCCATGGAATCAATCGGACGCAATCCTGAAGCTGCAGGTAAGATTCTGGTACCCATGCTTCTTGCTTGCGCATTCGCTGAAGCAATCGCTATTTACGCGCTTGTTATCGCGTTTTCGATATAATAATTCCCCTCTTTGAGGGGTGCCCCTTGGGGCGGGGTGGACGAATTTTCTACCTCCCCCGCAACAGAGCGGGTACTCCTCAAGAGGAGAATAAAATTCAATCCCATGGAATCAATTATTTCTACATTTCACATAGATTGGAAGATTATGATTGCTCAAGCAATCAATTTTGGAGTTGTTTTTGTGGTTTTGTATATTTTTGCTCTTAAACCATTAAATAAATTAATGACAGAAAGAAGTGAAAAAATAGCGAAGGGAATAGATGATGCAAAAACAAATGCAGGACTTTTAGCTAAAACAGAAGCGGAATACAATGAAGCGCTTCTAAAAGCTCGAGTGGAAGCGAATAAAATTTTTCAAGAAGGAAAAAAAGAAGCAGAAGCTAAAAAGATATTAATGTTGGAAGAGGCCAAAAATGAAGTGGCGGGAGTTATAGAAAATGGCAAAAAAATACTAGAAGCAGAAAAAATAAAAATGGTTGGAGAAGCAAAAAATGAAATTGTTACTCTTGCGATGCTTGCAACTGAGAAATTGATTAGTAGCAAACAAGATTTAAATAATTTGTAATACTTGTCCTGTACTAAATTTTTGGGTAAATATATTATGATAAAAAATAATTAGAAAGAAAAAAGAAATGAAAAATATTATTAACAATTTAAAATTTTAGTACTGGGATGTCTGCCATATCAAACAAAAATGTAGCGTACGCTATTTATCAGGCATCCAGAAGCCAAAACTTGGCAGAGCCTTCTGTATTTTTTAAAAAAGTTATTCAATTTTTAGTAAAAAGAAAATTATTATCAAAAACCCCAGATATCCTTGAATGTTTAAATAAAATAATAAATGAAGAAGATGGTAGAGTCGTCGCAAAAATATCAAGCAGGGAAAATCTTAATGAAAAAATAAAAAAAGAAATTGTAGATTCTTTGACTAAACGTTATTCTGCTAAAGAAATTATCTTGGTTCCAAGTTTAGATGAAAAATTATTAGGCGGATTTAAAATAGAAGTGCGGGATGAAGTCATAGATCTTACGATTAAAAATAAAATTGGGGAATTACAAGAATATTTAACAAAGAGCGCATGAATACAAACCATATCGTAGAAAATTTAAAAAGAGAGATAGAAAATTTTTCCTCCCAAATAAAAGTGGAGAAAGTCGGAAAGGTTTTGGAAGTTTTTGATGGTATCGCAAAAGTTTCCGGGCTTTCGGATATAAAATCTTCTGAAATGGTGACTTTTCCAAACGGCGAGACAGGCGTGGCTCTCAACTTGGAAGAAGATGCAGTCGGAATAATTATTCTAGATGATTTTTCTAAAATTAAAGAAAATGATGAAGTAAAAGCAACTGGAAAAATTCTTGAAGTTTCAGTTTCTAATGATATTTTAGGGAGAGTAGTTAATGCTATTGGTATTCCAATTGATGGAAAAGGAGCAATCAAAGCAACAAAAGCTTGCCCAATTGAAAAGGTAGCCCCTGGAGTTGTTTCTCGCCTTTCCGTATCGGAACCGGTTTCTACAGGCATAAAAGTTATCGATAGTATTATTCCGATTGGTCGCGGTCAGCGGGAGCTTATCATCGGCGATAGACAAACAGGCAAAACAGCTATTGCCATTGATGCCATTTTAAATCAGAAAGGCCAAAATATGATTTGCGTTTATGTTTCCATTGGTCAAAAAGATTCAAAACTTAGAAAAATTGAAGCACGGTTAGAAGAAGGCGGAGCGATGGATTATACGGTTATTGTTTCTGCGGGCGCTTCCGAGGCCGCTTCTCTCGCATATATTGCACCTTATACTGGAGTTTCTATTGCGGAATATTTTATGGACCAAGGGCGTGATGTACTCATTATTTATGATGATCTTTCCAAACACGCTGTAGCTTATCGAGAAATTTCTCTTCTCTTACGCCGTCCACCGGGTCGTGAAGCATATCCGGGCGATGTTTTCTATTTGCATTCTCGTTTACTTGAACGTGCTTGCCGAAGAAATGAAAAGTATGGTGGGGGTTCTATCACCGCGCTACCTATCGTCGAAACACAAGCGGGAGATGTATCTGCTTATATTCCGACTAACGTCATTTCCATTACCGATGGACAAATTTTTCTTGAGACAGATCTTTTTTATAAAGGTATTAGGCCAGCTGTCAATGTCGGTCTTTCGGTTTCTCGCGTCGGTTCTAGTGCGCAGATCAAAGCAATGAAAAAAGTGGCTGGAACACTAAAACTTGATTTGGCACAATTTCGTGAGTTGGAAGCATTTTCTCAATTCGGTTCTGATTTGGATGATGCCACCAAACGCCAACTTGAACGGGGAAAAAGAGCGGTGGAAGTGTTGAAACAGCTTCAATACGCACCGATAAAAACTGAGCACCAAGTGGTCACTCTTTATGCGCTGACGAAAGGTTTTATGGATGATGTTCCGGTTGAAAAGATAAAAGAATTTGAGCAAGGCCTTGCTGATTACAGTGAACACAACGCTAAAGTTTTTTATAAACAAATTTTAGAAAAAAAAATGTGGGATGAAAAAGGCGAGGAAGAATTGAAAAAAGTAATAGAAGATTTTAAAGTATCGTTAAAGTAAATTTATGGCAAACGGCAAAGCGATAAAAAATAGAATAAAATCAGTAAAAAACACCAAGAAAATTACTAAAGCGATGGAATTGGTGGCTGCTTCTAAAATGAAAAGAGCCGTTGCTTCTACTTTAGCTTCACGTTTATATGCTGTTTATTCTTGGGATATTTTGACATCTATCGCTCGAAATCTCGGAGAATCTACGCATCCACTTTTTATGGAACGTGCCAAACATGGTAATCAAGAAAATATTCTGCTTGTATTGATTACTTCCAATCGCGGACTTTGTGGCGCTTATAATGCGCAAGTTATAAAAAAAGTTATTTCCTTGTTTCGTGTTTCAGAGAATTTTAATATAGATTTTATTACTATCGGCAAAAAAGGAGATACCGCAATGCGTCGAATAGACAAAAATATTATTGCTAGTTTTCCCGAATTACCGGACAATATTTCTCTTTCGGATGTTCTTCCAATATCTAAATTAGCAATGGATGAATATAATGCCTTACATTATGACAGGGTTTTGATTGCTTATACTGATTATATTTCAGCTCTCTCAAAAAAACCAAATATAAAACAAATCTTGCCAATATTGAAAAATGCTCTAAACGAAGAGAAGGTTTCTGCAGATAAAATAGATTATTTATTTGAAGGAGATTTTAATATTTTAGTTAAGTCATTGGCAGATAAACTTACCCGAATGCAAATTTATCAGATGATTTTAGAATCAAATGCCTCCGAACAATCTTCTCGAATGATCGCAATGAAAAATGCTTCAGATGCATCAAGTGAGATGATTGATGGTTTAACTTTGATGTTCAATAAGGCCAGACAAGCGAATATTACCAGAGAAATATCGGAAATCAGCGCGGGGATGGCATCTGTAAGTTAAAAGTTAAAAGTAAAAAGTTATAAAGTTTATAAAGTAAAAAAGATTATTAGTAAATAAAAAAACAACATGAAAACAACAGGCACAATTAAAAGAATTATTGGACCGGTCGTAGATGTAGATTTTGGAGACAATTTGCCGGATATTTATACTGCTCTAGAGGTAATGAAGGACCCTTCAAATTCTTCAGGGCAAGTTAAGAAAATAATTCTTGAAGTAGAGCAACATTTAGGCGGAGGAATTGTTCGGGCGGTAGCCATGGATACGACTGACGGTCTTTCTCGCGGAATGAAAGTTGTGAATACTGGCGCGTCTATTTCGGTGCCTGTTGGTTCTGCCACTCTCGGACGGATGTTTAATGTTTTAGGAGAAGCGATTGATGACTTACCAGATGTCGGTATCCCGCAGAGCGGGAGCCCGACATCTGGTGCAAAACGCATGCCGATTCACCGCAAAGCCCCAGAGTACGCAGTACAAGCGACAAAGGTTGAAATTTTGGAAACTGGTATTAAAGTCATAGACCTGATTTGTCCAGTTTTAAAAGGTGGCAAGGTGGGTCTTTTCGGTGGAGCGGGTGTCGGTAAAACTGTCGTTATTCAAGAATTAATTCATAACATTGCCTCAAATCATGGAGGCTATTCAGTCTTTGCGGGAGTCGGTGAACGAACCCGTGAAGGTAATGACTTGTATCATGAAATGAAAGAATCCGGAGTGTTGCCAAAAGTTGCCATGGTCTTCGGACAAATGAATGAACCGCCAGGAGCACGTTTGCGGGTGGCTCTTTCCGGACTCACGATGGCGGAACATTTCCGCGATGCTGAAGGTAAAGACGTGCTTCTTTTCATTGATAACATCTTTCGCTTTACTCAAGCTGGTTCGGAAGTGTCTGCTTTGCTTGGACGTATTCCGTCAGCGGTAGGTTATCAACCGACACTCTCTACAGAAATGGGTATATTGCAAGAACGTATTACTTCTACCGATAAAGGTTCAGTGACTTCTGTGCAAGCAGTGTATGTACCGGCAGATGACTTGACTGACCCAGCTCCAGCGACAACATTTGCTCACTTGGACTCCACGGTGGTTTTAAATCGTTCACTTTCAGAAATTGGAATTTATCCGGCGGTTGACCCGCTTGACTCATCTTCGACCATTCTTGATCCAAACATTGTTGGTAAAGAACATTATGAAGTAGCTCGCGAAGTACAACGTGTGCTTCAACGTTATAAAGATTTGCAAGATATTATTGCAATTTTAGGCATGGAAGAACTTTCAGAAGCTGACAAAGAACTCGTAGCTCGCGCCCGAAAAATCCAAAAGTTTTTGTCTCAGCCAAACTTCGTAGCTGAACAATTTACCGGAGTAAAGGGTGTCTATGTTCCTTTGGTTGACACCATTCGTTCATTTAAAGAAATTCTAGATGGTAAACACGATAGTAAAATAGAAAGTGATTTTTATATGAAGGGGGCATTGTAGTAAATTACGAATTATAAATTACGAATTACGAATGCAAAAACAACTCAAATTAAAAATAGTTACCCCGGAACGCCTTATCCTAGAAGAAATGGTTGACCAAGTTAGTTTACCGACCACTTTGGGAGAAATTACGGTTTTACCGGAACATATTCCGCTTATCACTGGACTTACATCTGGAGATGTTGTGGCTTTTGTAAATGGCGAGCATGTGCCGATGGCGGTAGTGGGCGGATTTGTGGAAGTGAAAAAGAATGGAAACAATATTACAGAAGTTGCTGTGTTAGCAGACTTTGCCGAACATGTCTCTGAAATTTCTGATATGGCCATAGAAAAAGCAAAAGCTCGCGCGGAAGAATTGAAGAAGATGATGGAAGAAAATAAAGAAGACGTAGACTTTGAACACTTTGAAGCTGAGCTTGAACGCTCTCTCAATCGCGTAAAAATCGCCGACAAGTGGAGGACTAGAAAGTATAGAAAATAAAAATTAAATATAGATTTTTTCTAAATATTACTTGCAACAACATGAAAAGTGTGGTATTTTGTGTTTGAAAGATTGCATTGGCTAGGAGGCCAAAAATGAAAAAAAGAAAATTTCGATTGACCCCTCAAGACATCAAGGTTGTTAGGGATGTTGGAGGACCAACATTTTCTCCAAGGTGCAGGAATGAAGTTGTTTGCAATCAGCTTCCGCATTTGGGTCGGTTTTCTCCCAAGCAGGCACAGCGGATCCGGAACATCTGCTGGCCACATCAACGGAATGCTATCGGTCCTGAGCCACCAATAAAGGTTAATCATGTATTGAAATATGTATTAGCCGGAACTGAAACCAATTGGCTTGGTATCAGGGATTGTACTGGCGACAGTATCCCAAATAGGTGGAGAAAGGATCCTTTTTTGTGAAATGCTCTTTTGAAAGGAGAAGAAGTAAAAGAGTTTTGGGAGATTCTCTATAAAAATCTCCCAATATTATTTTCTTAAGATAAATAAATGTCAAAATTTTATGTAGTTAGTACGCCGATTGGTAATATGGGAGACATCACGCTCCGAGCTATTGAGACGCTTAAAAATGTAGACTTGATATTGTGTGAAGATACACGTGAGACTAAAAAAATTTTAAATAAATATAATATAAACAAGCCGATGATGAGTTATCATGCTCAAAGTAAGCTTTCAAAAACAGATAAAATTTTTGAATTGTTAGAAGCGGGTAAAGATTTAGCTTTGGTTTCAGACGCTGGTACTCCTGGAATTTCTGATCCGGGAGCTTTGCTTGTGTCAAAAATTAAAGATAAGTTTTTTTTAGGAGCTAAGCTTCCAAATGTGCAGGTTATACCTATTCCGGGTGCAACAGCTTTAATAACTGCATTGTCGGGGTCTGGTTTGCCGACGCACGAATTTACTTTTCTTGGATTTTTGCCGCACAAAAAAGGGAGAGAAACCTTATTTAAAGAGATTAGAGACGCAAAACGCACAATGGTATTTTATGAATCTCCACACAGAATTTTAAAAACTTTAGAATCACTGGTAAAATTTTGTCCAGATAAAAAAGTCTGCGTAGCGCGCGAACTGACAAAAATTTATGAAGAATTTAAAACTGACACTCCAGCCGAAATTTTAGAATATTTTAATAAAAATGAAGATAAACAAAGAGGGGAGTTTACGGTAATCGTGGCTTAAAGTAAATCTTCCGGGTCAATTTGTATTTCAAAAGAAGGTGGGAGAGTAAGCAGTTTGTTAAATAAATTTTCATCAATTACGGAATTTGTCTTGAGTTCCGGTAAAGACCATTTTTGCGGATCTATTTTTATCAAAGTATTGGTGACATATTTGCCTTTTAATCGTGCTACGAATCCGCTGAAGATTTCAGGCGAATATTCTTTAAGAGTTTCTTCTAAGAATTTTTTTGCTTTTATAATTTCTTCTTTATCACTTAAATATGTTATTTTTATAAAACGTTTAAATGGAGGATAATTTAATTTTTTCCTATCTTCCAATTCTTCGCGCACAAAAGATAATAAGTTTGCAGATTTAATCGCAAGGATTACCTCATCATTTTCATTTTTAGTTTGAATAATAAGTAATTCTTTTGTATTGCCAATTATTGAGAGCACTATTTGAATAATTTTTTCACTCATTTTAAAATTTGGGATACTCCAAAGCGAATCAAAAGAGGCGATAAT
>JAVHOH010000076.1:0-21384 GCA_036169935.1 Minisyncoccota bacterium
TCCACGTAGATTAACCTATTTAGGGCAAAATAGCGAGAAAAAATAAAAATTAGCTTGACAAAATGGGTTACTTTATGCTATACTTGACACACAAAGTAGGTCGTAGATCCTAAGGACTTTGATCCGAACGGATAAAGAAAAGAGTCGATTTCGTAGAACACTTTTGTAATTTAATAACTTAAACAAAAAAATCAATGACTGGTACAATAAAAAGACTCACTGATAAAGGTTTCGGCTTTATAACCGGAGAAGGCCTTGCGAAAGATTTATTCTTTCACAGCAATTCTTTGGTTGGCGTAACCTTTGATGAGCTCAAAGAAGGTGATACTGTTTCTTTCGAAACTGAGGAATCACCAAAAGGATTGAATGCTGTGAACGTACAACGCGCATAGTTTTCAAAAAACAAATAAAAAAACCTCGTAGAAGATTCCAGCTTAGCTGGAGGAAGCGAGGTTTTTTTATTTGTTTTTTGAAAATAACTTCAAATTACTTTCCCTGCGCCCAGGCTTTTAGATTTTTATAACTTTCATCTCCACAAATCCATTTTTGAGTTTTAGTATTATAAAAAAAAGGCACACCGCCACAAAAGTCTTTATCCAAGGCAATCAATCGCGCTTCGTTTTCTTTGTTATGCCAAACTTCCAAAGCCTCAATCTTGATTCCTTCTTCTTTTTCTAAACGTACCACAAGCTCATGCATGCTCACACAATGTGGGCACTCAGTTCCATAAAACTCTAAAAGATGATTCATCTTTATTTAACTAATTTTGTTAAGCGAGATTTCTTGCGAGCAGCATTATTTTTCTTGATCACTCCTTTTTGAGTAGATTTATCAATAGCCTGAAAAGCAACCGAAAGCATTTTTGATGCTTCCACTTTGTTCGTTTTAGCGATTTTTTCAATCTTCTTTATTATTTCCTTCATTACCTTTTTGCGCTGATCGTTAAAGGCCTTCTTGCGAAGTGATCCTCGAATTGCTTTTTTGGCTGATTGGGTTATTGGCATGGATATAATATAGCAAAAAATCCAAAAAAATGCAATAATGATAACATCATATTATGATCGGAAGCATAAAAGGAAAAATCATATTAAAAACAGAGAAGTTTTTGATAGTGGAGGCTAATGGAGTCGGATACAAAATAAGTGTATCTCCCGACGTGCTATCTAAAATAAAAAAAATAAATGAAGAAATTTTTCTTTTTATACACACTCACGTCCGCGAAGACGCTTTGGATTTATACGGATTTTTAGATCAACAAGAATTGGAATTTTTTGAAATGCTTATAAATGTTTCTGGTATCGGACCTAAGGGCGCCCTCGCTATTTTGGGAATTGCTTCTATCGAGACTCTCCAAAAAGCAATCAGTACTGAAGATATTTCTTACCTTACAAAAATATCCGGCATTGGTAAAAAAACAGCGGAAAAAATTGTAATTGAACTGCGAGACAAAGTCGGAAAAGAATTAGAAGGAAATTCTTTGCAAGGAGAGCTCGACGCGCTTGAAGCACTTAAATCTCTTGGTTATTCGCAGAATGAAGCTCGTGAAGCGCTAAAAAAAGTCTCTTCCAACGTAAATACTAATGCAAAAATACGCGAAGCGCTTAAAGTTTTGGGAAAAAATAATTTTTGATTCCCATAACAGTCCGGCTGGCCATATCTCCATAAGTAGCAAGACGAGTCGACTTTATTCTAAGTTTCTTTTCATAAATATAACTATATTCAATTAGGATAGAGCGAACAGAAGCCTTAAGTGTATTGTTTGCTCCGATGGCAATAAGCTTTTGGTCGGGAGTCAATCCACTAGCTTCTGGTTTCCAATTGCTTATGGCATATTTTTTATGTAATTGGATAAAAATATTTTTTGCAAGTAAAATACTTTCTTTAGAGTTAGCCAATTGTGGATCTGGCACATAAATAGTAAAACCTTTATATTGTCCTATAGTCCATTTTGTTTTTCGCGGATAATCATTAAAATGAATATGAATAACGGCATCCATTTTATTTTCATTTACCCATTTATTAAATCCATACAATCTCAAAGCAATATCTTCACTGACATTGTGATGCGGAGCGTTTTCTTTTTGAGTAAAATTGCCAGTAGCAATATCATTTAGCATTATTTTTTTAGCACTCTGTTCAAAAGCTAAAATTTCGTCTTTTTGTGTTAAGAAGTCCGCAAATTTTTTTGTGTAACCTTTGGAATCGCGAGTGATATAAACTTCAAATCTTTTATCTTTTTTTAAAAGATTATAAATTCGGGTAGCCAACGCTAGATTCATATCGGATTCTTTTATATTTCCATATTGTGCTCCCCAAACTGCATTGTCGTGTCCGGGAACTAATAAAATCTTAACGGGTGCTGTCGTGGCATGAGCAAAAAACCCCGGAACGGTAGTAAAAATAAGTATTAATATGAATAATTTGCTCTTCATTGTATGATTATAGCACCTGTCCCGTTAAAAAATCAGCGGGCTCGGGTAAAGATAATATTATTAATTTTAAATTTTTTAATGGGATGCCAGAATTACCAGAAGTTGAAACAACAACTAAAGGCCTAAGAAAAACAATCTTGGGTTTAATAATAAAAAATGCTTGGACAGATTTATCTACAAAAGATAAACGTAAAAATGATACTCTAGCTAATCCAAAATATTTTAAGGTTTTTAAAAAAGAAGTTTTAAATAAAAAAATCTTATCAGTGGAAAGACGCGCGAAAAATATTCTAATAAATATATCTGAGAATAAAACTATTTTAATACATCTAAAAATGACGGGTTATCTGTTTTATGGAAAAGATCCAAAAATAAAATTTGCGCATGTGATCTTCACTTTAAGTAATGGCAATTATTTAGTTTTTTCAGATTTGCGCAAATTTGGAAAAATTACTTTGCTTGATACAAAAACCGCCTATAACAGTAAACACTTAAACAATATCGGCCCCGAACCACTGGAAGAACAATTCACAATTACGAATTTCAAATTACGAATTAACAAAAAACCAAACGGAAAGATTAAGACAGTTTTAATGGATCAAAGCATTATCGCCGGCATTGGCAATATTTATTCCGATGAAATACTTTGGCGAGCTGGGGTGCATCCGGAGCGAAAAGTTTCTAAATTAAGAAAACTAGAAATAGAATTAATATTCAAAGCAATTAAAGAAACTTTGAAAAAAGGCATCAATTTTGGAGGAGATTCAATGTCAGACTATAAAAATATTTATGGCCTCCCGGGAAAGTTCCAACTGCATCACGAAGCCTATAAACGCACAGGAGAAAAATGTCGAAAACCACATTGCAAGGGTGTTATAAAAAGAAAAGTAATCAACGGCCGTAGCGCCCACTTTTGCTCTGTGCATCAAAAATAATTAAATATTCAACATTCTAAACAAAGCAATTCCACAAGCTACAGAAACATTCAATGATTCTTTTTTACCTCGCATTGGAATTTCGGCGATAATGTTACATTTTTTTAAGATATTTTTTGGTATGCCTGTAACTTCTGGCCCCATAATAAAAACATTACTATTTTGTAATTTCACTTTTTTATAATCAACAGAATTTTTATTTTGCTCCAAGCCTATAATTAAAAAATTATCTTTCTTTAATTTCGCAAGTAAAGGAAAAATAGTTTTTTTATGTTCCCACTTTACAAATTCTTCCGCCCCTAAAGCAGATTTTGCCAAATCCCCTCTTTTTCTACCAAACCTATCAAGTGGCGCCGGCGTATAGCCAGTTAAATAAATTTTATTTATCCCCGCCGCGTCAGCTGTCCGAAACATCGCCCCGACGTTCTCCACGCTTCGAATATTGTGCAGTATTAAAATGTTTTCTCTATTTTTCATAATTTTTAAAAAGGTATCAAACTCTGCGATAGCAGAAATTAGTACCTTTTATCTTAAAAAATTCTTATTCCTCATATTCTTATGATAAGTGATGGCAAATCGATGGGCTTCACTGTTTGCCAATAAAATTTCTCTCTTGTATTTTAAACCAAATTGTTTATCTCCCATAATTGCTCTGACCTTATGCCTCTTATCTTTTACTACTGATACTGTTGGAATATTCAACCCCAATTTAGTTAAAATTTTTCTGGAAACATTTATCTGCGCCGTACCTCCATCTACTACTATCAAGTCAGGATACGGCCACTCTGTATGAGTCAAACGTCTTTCCAACACTTCTTTAAGTGCCCCAGTGTCATTCGCATCTCTTTGAGTTCTAATTTTAAATTTTTTATATTCACTTTTTGCAACTTCCCCGTCTTCCATTACCGTCATAACTCCCACCATGTTTTTTCCTCCCATATGCGCAATATCATAGGCTTCTATTCTAAAAATCTGGGGTGCAGAATTTTGAACGGGGAAGGTTCCAGCCGAAGGCTGGAGTAATCCGGAAAAATTTTGCAACCTAGATTTTTCTGTCTTTATTAAAGCCACATCATTGATATGTTGCAAGGCAAAAATTTGTCTTTTGGTTTCTCCTGCTTTTTCGAATTCGTGCTTTTTTGCAGATTCTTTCATTTCTTTCTCCAAATTTTTTAAAATCTTTTTCTTTTTACCCTCAAAAAATAATTTTATATTTTTAATATTCTGCATATACAGCTTTTTATTATTTAAATCTGGCACTAAGTTTACTTGTCTGTAAAATTCTAAATAATTTTTACTTTTTTCATCTAAAAATGGGAAAATTCTTCTGATTATTTTCATCGCTTCCCTAAGTTGTAACCCATTCGGATAAGGCCCGAAAATTTTGTCAAAAAGTTCTGGTTTTAAATTTTTTCCTCTTACTAAAATTACTTTGGGCAACCCTTCCCCATTTACGCCATGGCGTAAATGGGGATTTGTTATGCAAACGTAATTAAAACTTTTGTCATCTTTTTCTCGTGTATTGTAATAAGGTTGATGTTTTTTAATTAAATTAGCTTCTAAAATTAATGCTTCGAGTACGCTATCTGTGGTTTGATAATCTATTTTATTCGCTTTGAAAACCATATCCACCAAAAATAGTCCGCGTGTTTCTATTAGGTCTTTACTAAAATAACTTTTTACTCTATCACGCAGAGATGTGGCTTTACCTATGTAAAAAATCTCTTTACCTTTTTTAAAGAAATATACTCCGGGTTTGTCGGGCAATTTTGTTTTTTTGAAAGTTTTGTTTGTCATAAACTATTTGCGCAAAGCTTTTTTCAAATATTTTCCAGTGTAGCTCTTCACATTATTTGCCACCTCTTCTGGCGTACCCTTGGCTACTATATTACCACCATTCACTCCTCCTTCGGGGCCAATGTCTATAATGTAATCGGAGCTTTTGATAATATCTAAATTGTGTTCAATAAGAACAACGGTGTTACCGTGAGATATCAATTTATTTAAGACTTCCAGAAGTTTTTGCACATCATCATAATGAAGACCGACTGTCGGCTCGTCTAAAAGATAAATTGTCTTTTCCAAATGCGGACGATAAAGTTCGCCACTAATTTTTACCCGTTGCGCTTCCCCACCAGAGAGCGTTGTGGCTGATTGCCCCAGTTCCAAATAACCAAGCCCCACGTCAAAAAGTGTCTGTAATCTATCAGAAATTGCCGGAATATCTTTAAAAAAAGTCAATCCGTTTTCCACGGTCATGTGTAGCACTTCATAAATATTTTTCTTCTTATATTTTACGGTAAGGGTTTCTTTGTCAAAACGCTTTCCACCGCAAACATCACAAGTGACATAAACTGTCGGCAAGAAATGCATTTCTACTGCTATTTCTCCATTTCCTTCACAGGCTTCACAGCGTCCACCTTTTACATTAAAAGAAAAACGGTTCGCTTTCCAACCGCGAAGTCGGGCTTCTTCAGTTAGAGCAAAAAGATCTCGAATGTGAGTAAATGCTCCGGTATAAGTAACAATATTCGAACGCGGAGTCCTGCCGATAGGAGACTGATCAATTAAAATTACGCGTGATAAGTATTCTGTTCCAGAAAATGATGAGCAGTTAAATATTTTTGCTGTGCGATATTTACGCTCGTAGCGGGCCTGAAGATTTTTATAAAGAATTTCATACATAAAAGAACTTTTACCGGAACCCGAAACACCGGTAATGGATGTCATCACACCCAAAGGCACCTCTACATTCATATTATTTATATTAAAAATTTTTCCACCCGCAATACGAAGCACCCCTTTAGCTCCTCGTCTTTTCTCTGGAATTTCTATTTTTGTTTCCCCACGCAAATACTCCAAGGTTCTTGAATTATTCGTATTTTTCCTTGCAGTCAATAAATCTTCAAGATAACCAGAAACAATCACTTCTCCCCCATGCACCCCAGCCTTTGGGCCAATGTCTACAATATAATCAGAAGCATAAATAGTGTCTTCATCGTGCTCCACAATTAAGATAGTATTGCCCAAATCGCGTAGGTTTTGCAATGTTTTAATCAGTCTATCATTGTCCCGTTGATGAAGACCTATTGTTGGTTCATCAAGTACATAAAGCGCCCCCACGAGCCTAGAGCCAAGCTGAGAAGCCAGCCGGATGCGTTGCGCCTCCCCTCCCGAGAGGGTATTGGCCTTGCGGGATAGCTGTAAATAATCCAAACCAACATCCAGCATAAATTGAAGTCGCGCTTCTATTTCTTTTGTCACCGGAATAGAAATTTCCTTTTCTTGATCTGAAAGTTTTAAATTTTTAAAAAATTCATGCGCATCTTTTATGGACAGCGAGGATAATTCTAAAATATTTATTTTCTTGTTTTTATCTGTGAGAAATACATTCAATGCTTCTGGTCTTAATCTTGCCCCATGACAAGTATCACATGGTTCATCTCCCATAAAATATTTTGATCCTAGACCATTGCAAGAAGGGCAAGCGCCGTAGGGAGAATTAAAAGAAAAAAGTCGGGGTTCAACTTCTGGAAAAGAAAAACCATCATTCTTGCAGGCAAACTTAGCAGACATTATAAACTCGTCATCGCCTATTTTGATAGAAACCAAACCATCAGATTCAATCAACGCTCGTTCTATCGCCTCTGAAAGGCGCATTCGGCTAGCTTCTTTATCATCTGTAAATTCATGCACCGCAAAATGATCTACTAAAATATCAATATTGTGCGCTTTATTTTTTGAAAGAACTATTTGTTCACGAAGTTTTTTCATTTTGCCATCCAAACGTATTTCTGCGAATCCTTTTCCGAGTAGATCATAAAGCAGTTGATAATATTCCCCTTTTCTGCCACGCACTACGGGAGAAAAAATACTAATTTTAGTTTCATCCCACTCAACTCCCATTACTTTGCGCTTTTTACTTTCAGAATTTTGAGAAGAGAAATTCCGAACGCGGAAGGTTCCGCCCGAAGGGTGGAGTAAAGCGGAGGAATTTTTCTTTCCAAGATTCTGAATTTTTTCTAAAACAAAATTCAAAATTTCTTCATTTGATAGTTTTTTTATTTCTTCTCCACACAAAGGACAGTGCGGATGCCCGATACGCGCGTACATCACGCGCAAATAATCGTAAATCTCCGTAATCGTCGCCACGGTTGAACGCGGATTATTGGAACGAGACTTTTGATTGATGGAAATTGCTGGAGACAATCCAGTAATCTCATCCACATCCGGCTTGGGCATCTGGTTTAAAAATTGCCGCGCGTAAGAGGAAAGGGACTCTACATATCTCCTCTGCCCTTCGGCAAAAATGGTATCAAAAGCTAAAGAGGATTTTCCAGACCCAGAAACACCAGTAATTACCACCATTTTATTGCGGGGCATTTCGACGTTTATATTCTTCAAATTATGGGTCCGCGCTCCCTTAACTACAATTTTTTCCAATGGTTCTTTTTTCATATAACGCAATTCACACCCCACTTTACTCAAAGGGGGTGTATATCAGCACAATTTAACATATTACTGTTTCTTTTCCAACCTCAATCTTAAAACTCCAATTTCATCCCTTAATATCGCGGCGGATTCAAAATCTAATTCTTTTACTGCTTTATTCATTTCACGCTCTTTTATTTTGATTATTTTTTCATAAATAAGATTTCCCCTCTCTTCGTCAGATAGGATTCTGTTCCAAAATTCTGAATTAACTTTTTGTCTTCCCGCTTTTTCTTCCTTGCTGAGTTCTCTTGAATACGCTTTTTTGAATACTTCCAAATCAAGGTTGAGTTCTGCATTTACCGCCTTGCCATGTTCGCTTTCAAGCTCCTCGGTAATATCTTTTATCTTTTTCATTATCGTTTTTGGGGTAATACCATGTTTTTTATTATAAGCAAACTGGATATCTCTGCGACGCTTGGTTTCACTGAGAGCATAATTCATAGCATCAGTCACTATATCTGCATAAAGAATCACTTTGCCTTCACTATTGCGGGCTGCACGACCAATGGTCTGAATCAAAGACGTTTCCGAACGCAAAAATCCCGCCTTGTCGGCATCCAGAATTCCAATCAATGCCACCTCAGGCAAATCTAATCCCTCGCGAAGCAAGTTTACCCCAACCAACACATCAAAGGTACCTTTTCTAAACTCAGTCAATATTTTTATTCTTTCCATCGTTTTAATATCACTATGTAAATATTCTGCTTTTATTTTTTTACCTGTCCCGAACTTAATCGAGGGATCCTTTAAATAGACCGAAAGATCTTCCGCCATTTTTTTGGTTAACGTAGTAACTAAAACCCTGAACCCATTTTTAATTGTTTTTTCTGTTTCCTCTATGAAATCAGAAATTTGTCCTTTGTAATTTCCTTTTTCACTAACAGATCGAACAATAGTTTCCGGATCCACAAGCCCCGTCGGACGAATAATCTGCTCTACAATTTGCTCGCTTTTGCTTCGTTCTTGTTCGGACGGTGTAGCACTGGTATAAATGACGGGGCCAATTCGTTTTTCAAATTCCTCATATTTTAAGGGCCTGTTGTCTTTAGCCGAAGGTAAACGAAAACCATATTCTACAAGGGTATTTTTGCGGGAAGCATCGCCCGCATACATGCCTTGTAATTGCGGAAGAGTCACGTGCGATTCGTCAATAATAGTAAGAAAATCAGGAGGAAAATATGAAAGCAGTGTTTCTGGTGGTTCTCCTTCATTTTTTCCCGACAAGTGTCTTGAATAATTTTCTATACCACTGCAATAACCGACTTCTTTTATCATCGCGAGGTCATAATTTGTTCTTCTTTTTATTCTTTCCGCTTCAAGTAATTTTCCTTCTTTTTCAAACTTTTTTAGTTGAGTATTTAATTCTTTTTTAATTTCTATGAGCGCTTTTTTCTTTTTTACATCTTCAGTAATAAAATGCTTAGCTGGAAAAATAAATATATTCTCTTCTTGTTTGACTATCTGTGAAGAAACTGGATCTATCTTCGTTATTTTTTCTATTTTAGAACCATTAAACTCTACTTGATACATAACAGTCTCAGACACCGGCATAAATTCTACTCTTGAACCAATAGAACGAAAAGTTCCCGGAGTTAAATCTGCATTTGTCCGTTCAAAATGAATTTCAATTAACTTCTTCATTAAAGTCATTCGGTCTAATTTCATTTCAACTTCTAATTTAAGATTTACTTTTTCATATTCTTCAGGACTTCCCAAACCATAAATGCAAGATACTGATGCGACGATTATTACATCGGGCCTTGTGAGCAACGCTTGCGTGGAAGCGTGGCGAAACATATCTATCTCTTTATTGATAGAAGCATCCTTTTCAATATAAGTATCCGATGCCGGCATATAGGCTTCTGGTTGATAATAATCATAATAAGATACAAAATAATGCACAGCGGATTCAGGAAAAAATAATCTAAATTCTTGAGCAAGCTGAGCAGCCAATGTTTTATTGTGTGCTATCACAAGCGTCGGTTTATTGTATTGCGCTATCACATTCGCCATCGTAAAAGTCTTACCTGTTCCCGTGGCACCAAGCAATGTTTGTTTTTTCATCCCTTTATTCAACCCCTCCAGAAGTTTTAAAATGGCCACCGGCTGATCTCCCGCCGGCTGGAAAGGATTGTGCAGTTTAAAAATATTTTCCTTTATCATAAAACTTTACCACTAAATGTATTTACTCAGCAAAAAAAGTTTCGTAAGCAAAAGCGTTATCATAAGCTGTTACTATAATTCTAAAAGCCAAAATAGCACTTACTAAAGTAAATATAAGAAAAAATACTAATGTTTTGTGAATTTGATGCATGTGCGCCCGCTCGGGATCGAACCGAGGACCTTATCCTTAAAAGGGATCTGCTCTACCAGCTGAGCTACGGGCGCATATAATCTAACGACCTACCAAAACAGCTACGGGCGCATGAACCTGATAGTACCATCATTTTTAAAAAGCTTCAAGCAAAAACTGCTCAAAAGCACTCTCGGCATCACGGCCTTCTTTTCTGGCTTCAGGCAAAAGATAAGAAATTTTAGAGATAAAATTTTTGAGTTGCTCCTCGGAAAATTTACTAAAATTCTTTTTTAAAATTATATCTTTAATTTTCCAAAAAAGAACACCGATAATTTCTTCCATGCTTACACCAATATCCATTGCTTGCCTAAAATAAATCCAAGTATTGAGTTTATCTTTATTCGCAAAAGCATTAGCCACCAAAAAATTATCATATTTCTCTTTTTTTTCTTTCGGTAATTCAAAAACGTTGACTTCCGCTCTAGCTTTTTTAAAAGCATCCAAAATCAGCTTATTCAATTTCCCTTCTAAAAACACAAAAGAGTTGTTTGACTCACCCATTAATTTTAATTTTTCTAAAACAAAATTTCTTGTCTCTTCATATTCAAAAATATTTGAAAATACTATAACGGATTTAAGAGAAAATAAACTAGCGCCAGAATAAAAACTTTCAATTTGAACCTTGTCAAAACTATTTTTACTTACAAAAAAAGTTTCTGTCCCAGCAGGAACAGCTTTTATGAATTTTTCATAATTTATAATTTTATTTTTAGCGTCATCTCCTGAAAAAAGATAAATCATAATTTAAAATTTAACAGATTTTTTGTACTCCAAATAAGGAACACCGTATTTTTGAGCCAAAACTTCTTCTTCTTTATTTAAAAACATAAATTTTGCAACAATAAAAGAAATAAAAGAAGACAAAACAACAAAAAACGCATTCAGCATCAGACCAAACCCGAGGATCATAAAGAAAAGTCCAAAATTAGTAGGAGTCCTGGTAAAATAGTAAGGCCCATGGCAAAAAGTTTCTTTAGTAATATTTTCCTTTTTTAGATTGCGAGAAGTATATTGCGCCCAAAAAATTAAAATACTGCCGAGTACTATAAGAACACCTCCAAAAGAAACAATTACAGAATTAGTAAAAACTTTTATAGAAAATACAAGATCAAGAACAACCCCGACTAGAAATAAAAGAAAGTGCACTGCGTAAGAACGCGCCAAAATTTTATGTACTTTATTTTTATTGAGATTTTTATCTTCTATCTCCATTTTTATATTATACCACAAAAATCCTATTTAACTTCCCCAAAATTATTTCCAAATCCAAAGTGCACCTCTAGGGGAACATCAGTTTTATAATGTAAATATGACCTATCTAATACCCCTTCCATGGCATTTTTTATTATTTCATTAGCTTTTGTTAATACTTTTTCATCTATCTCATAAACCAATTCATCGTGTATTTGAAGCACTAAATGAACCTTATCTAAAACCCTCGCGTTTTTTAAATCTTCTTCTACATATCTTATTGCCAATTTGATGACATCCGCAGCTGTTCCTTGGATAGAAGCATTGGTAGCGGTTCGTTCGGCCATATTTTTTAAAAATGGAATTCTAGAATTTATATTTGGAAAATATCTCCTTCGTCCAAACAATGTTTCTGTATAAGAATTTTTTTTGGCAAATTCTTTTACACTTTCCAAATAATCCCGCACGCCAAAAAATTGATTAAAATAATTATCATAAAACTTTTGCGCCTCTTCTCGGGTCCCTCCGAGATTTTTACGCAAGGCGGATACACCCATGCCATAAATAATACCAAAATTTATCACTTTGGCTTTGCGACGCATTTCACTATCAACTTTTTCTAGCGGAACACTAAAAACAAAAGAAGCTACCCCAGCATGAATATCTTTTTTGTTGCGAAAAATCTGAGTCATTTTTTTGTCCCCCGAAAGCATCGCCGCCACCCGCAATTCAATTTGACTATAATCAAAAGCAGAAAGTTTACAACCTTCTTTTGCTATAAAACCATTTCGGATTTTTTTTCCTAATTCTGTTTTTATCGGCAAATTTTGCAAATTAGGATCTTGAGAAGAAAACCTACCAGTCGTGGTGCCATTTTGCAAAAATTTTGCATGAAGACGACCATCTTCGTCCACCATTTTAGGAATGACATCAATGTAAGTGGAAAGTAGTTTTTGCAACTCCCGGTAGGCCATTATTTCTTTTATTATTTCATTCTCTTCTTCCAGTTCTTCCAATACTGAAACTTTAGTGGAAAACCCGCCACTGGCATTTTTCTTCGCTTTATTTTTTCCTGGTGATTTCATTCCTAATTTATCAAAAAGAACTTCCCCTAATTGTTTCGGAGAATTTATGTTGAACTCGACGCCGGCTTGCTCGTATATTTTTTTGGTTAATTTATCCAGTTCTTTGTGATATTCTTCCGACAACTTTTCAAAATATTTTTTATTTATCATAATCCCATAGTCTTCCATCTCTTTCACCACAGGAATAATGGGTTTTTCTATTTCTTCATAAATTTTATCCAGTTTTTTTTCTTTAAGTATTTTAAAAATATGTTCATAAGCAATCTCAAAAGAATCCCTGCCCGCCGAGGAGGAGGAAGTATTTGCAAATATCAAAATATCCTCTAATTTTGGATTTGAAATGTCGGAATTAATGAGCCAAAGCGCAATGCTGGCTTCTTGAAGCTTAAGGGAGTCAACAACCTCATCCCCCGCCTTCTCCTGGAGAGGAGAAGGGGCTGAATTTTCCCCTCTCCTTTCAGGAGAGGACTGGGGTGAGGTATTAAAAAAACTTTTCAAACGCCCAAACAAACTCCTAAATTCAAAGGTGGCAAAAGTTTGTTCTATCTTTTTTAAATTCGCATTTTCCCAAAAAGTTTTTGTCGGCATTGTAAAATCTATCGGCGCATCCGTGCGAATAGTAGCGAGAGTTTTTGAAAACAAAGCTTCTTCTTCATTATTTTTTAAGAGTTCAATCATTCTAGGGCTAATGCCAATTTCTTTAAATCGTAATTCGTAATTTTTAATTCGTAATTCTTTATAAATTTTTTCGATCGTCCCAAAATTTACGATCAAGCTCTCAGCTGTTTTTTCTCCTATTCCCTTGATGCCAATAATATTGTCTGAGGGATCCCCGCGCAAACCTTTATAATCCGGCAAGAGTTTCGGCTTAAAATGAAATCGTTTTATCACCGCCTCTTCGTCGTATAAAATAGTATCGTTAATTCCCTTTTTTAAAGTATATACTCTAACTTTTTTACCATCTATTAATTGCATAGTGTCCATATCACCAGAGGCAATAATAATATTTATGTTTTTATCTTTTTTATATTTTTCAACAATTGTTCCTAAAACATCATCTGCTTCAAAACCCGGTGCATCATAAATAGGAATTCCAAAACCCTCAAAAATTTGGCGAGAATTTTTTAATTGAGAAATTAAAGCTTCATCGGTTTTCGGACGACCCGCTTTATACGCATCATAAGCTTCATGTCTAAAAGTTTTTTGTGGTAAATCATAACAAGCAACAATATAATCCGGTTTTAATTCGGTAATTATCTTCATCAACATACTAGAAAGACCATAAAGCGCTCCCGTTGGTTCACCCTTGGAAGATAAAAATTCCGGCAAGGCATGATAGGCACGGTGGATTATCGCGTGAGCATCCAGTAAAACTAAAGTTTTAATATTTTTTTTATTTTCGCTTTCTTTTGTCATTTTTTAATTCTTTATTCTTCCCCATTTACGCCATGGCTGAAATGGGGATTAGTACACCTCCTGCTGATAACACTTTTCACAATACACAATCTCCGGTCTGTCGGGCGCATAACTGGTTTCAAATTCCACTGTACACCTTCCTTCATGGTTGTGGGTGGTTTTATCACACATACAGGTTCTATGCCAAAGTTTTAAGGGATTACGCTGTTTGAGTCTGGTGTAATGTCTGCAATTTGGACATAAGTGAGGTAAAGGTAAATTCATTCTTTTATAGAATTGCAGTTCGGATTCAATGATTTTAAAGGCTTCGGTGCATTGCTCATTACATTCTCCTTTGTGTTCACATTCTATGATCTTCCCGATAATATCATCATTTACTTCTTTGATATTATCTGGAATGTCTTTTAATTTAATGTCTATGATATAGTTTCTTTCTTCTCTGTCTTTCCATTTGTAACCTTGTTCTAAAGCTTGTTCTTTGGTTAAAGGAAAGTATTCTTGAGCTATCGTTTCGTTGTAACAAAATGGGCTTAGTTCTGAAGGAAAGAACTCTCCATATTTATATATTCTTCCCTTCTTATCCACATATGGCATATCGTTCATGTGCTGTATGATTTTTGGCACCAGTTCTTCGTATTGTTCTTTGGTGTATTGTTTGTTGAGGATGCAGTAGGATTTGTTGCGAAGACCGATGCAGGCAAAGAGGTTGTCATTATTTGAAAGGCATGAATATGTATACCAATAATTAGATGAATTTCCAGTCGCAACACTAAAATTTAGCGCATACCCAGAACCAGGACCATTACTTTCATAGCAAAGTTCAGGTTTTGTGGCAACAGTAATATCATAATTATCTGACCCGTTACTTTCAAGAAAACGCCAAATATATTTCGAATTTGTAGTTTTAATTACATCAAATGCATAATGACAATTGCGAGAAAATTCTATGTTATTTCCAGATACATTTTCAGAATTAACAATATCTGCAAATTTTCGTATTATTTTTTTTAATTTTTCATTATATATATTTTTTATTTTTTCAAGTTCTATGTAAGAACCCAAATTAAAAGACTCAATTGTTTTAAAATATTCTTCCTTAGAAAATTGTTTATTAAAAATGCAATATTTTTTATTACGCAAATTCCAACACCCAAAACAATTTGAACAATTTCTACAATCATATAAAAACATGGAATCACTGCTTCCAATCGTTTTTGTGCTAAAAGAAACATTAAAACAATTTTTACAATCTGTACAAAAATAAAGACGATCGCTGTCGTGGGAAGAAAGAAGATCCAGTGAATTTCGACAATTGTTTATTCCTTCAGAATAACAGCAATCTTCATTTTTTGTAGCAGAAAAAACAAGATAACAATTTTTTGAATACATAGTCATGTTTGCATAATCAATATTGGTTGAATTTATATTAGAAATATTGGGAAGTGGAACCTCTTTAAGTAAATTAAAAAATTGAATAAAGAATGGCATAGAAAAATCATACGATTTTCCGTGACTCATGGGATCATAGTCATCTGACCACCAATATTTTTGATCATAAATCACAAGGTTTTTTTCTTTAGAATACGCGGAAATTATAAATTCATCGTGCCCAGAAGCGCCACAAGGAATTTTATATAAATTTCTTACATTTCTCCAGCTCATCCTTCTAATCATCCGACACTCCGGACAAAAAGTTGGCGGAGGAACTTTGATTTTTTCGTAAAAATTAAAATCTTCCGGCTCTATTATAAAGTCTTTTTTGCAGTTTTGGCAATTTTTGGTTTCTGGCTGCATTGGTTAATTATACCATTTAATATATAATTATATTATGGCTTTATTCGATGAAGAAAAACAAAATAAACAACTAGAGGATCTGCACAAACAAGAAGAAGAGCAATTGGTGGCAACTTTAGCAGAATCAAAATACGGCCTCCCTTATATTGATTTATACCGCCTAGGTATAGACAACGAGGCGCTTCGCGTAATCTCCGAACAAGATTCAAGAGAAATGAACGTAGCACCTTTTAAACTTTTTGGAAAAAATATTTTTATAGCAATACACTCTCCAACAGATGATCTTTTAAAAAAGTTAAGGGATGATATGGAAAGAAAAAATTTAATTCCTACCTTTTATATGGTTTCAACCGCCAGTATTCATAAAGTCTGGGATAGGTATAAAGAAATTTCAATGGCGGAAAGTTCAAAGATTGGAGGGTTAGATATTTCGGGAGAAGTTTTAAGAGATACGGCAAAAAAAATAGAAAAAATACAAGATATCCAAAAAATGGTAACTGAAGCGTTAGAAGGAAATAAAATTCATAAAATTTCTCGGTTGCTTGAAATAATTCTCGCTGGTGCAATCGCCATCAAAGCTTCTGATATACACATAGAACCAGAACAAGAAAGAGGCCGGTTGAGATTACGTCTTGATGGCGTCCTGCAAGATGTAAATTTCTTTGGGTTAGATGTCTATCGCTTGCTTAATTCACGAATCAAACTATTGTCTGGAATGAAATTAACTTCTAAAATAGCTCAAGATGGGCGTTTTAGTATTATGGAAGGAAAAGAAGAAATAAGTATTCGCGCTTCTCTCATCCCTGGCGCTTATGGTGAATCCATTGTTATGCGTATTTTGGATCCAAAATCTATTCAAGTAAAACTTGAAGAAATAGGAATAGAACCATTTCTCTTCTCTGTGATAGAACAAGAAATTGCAAAACCAAACGGCATGATTTTAGTTACTGGTCCGACGGGTTCCGGAAAGACGACGACTCTTTACGCTTTTTTAAGAAGAATTTACTCTCCAGAAATAAAAATAATAACTATTGAGGACCCGATAGAATATCATTTACCCGGCATAACCCAAACTCAAACAAACGAACAAAGGGGTTATACTTTCGCGGAGGGTCTGCGTTCGGCTCTTCGTCAAGATCCGGATGTGGTAATGGTTGGAGAAATTCGTGATAAAGAAACAGCCGAGATAGCGGTGCAGTCAGCTCTGACCGGCCATATAGTTTTTTCAACTTTGCACACCAACAACGCGGCTGGAGTTATTCCCCGCTTAATTGATCTAGGGGTAAATCCAAAAATTTTAGTGTCTGCTTTGTCTCTTTCCATTGCTCAACGTTTAGTACGCAAACTTTGTACTTTTTGTAAAAAAGAATACACTCCATCGGAAAAAGAAAGTCAAACCATTAAATTAGTAATGGAAAGTATAACAACCGAAGGGAAGAGTCTTTCAAATTATAATATAAATCCTGATGCGCCGATTAAACTCTTTTCAATCGTTGGTTGTGAAAAATGCAATATGACTGGATACAAGGGACGAATAGGTATTTTTGAAGCAATAAAAACAGACGTGGCAATAGAAAAAATAATGCCAGAAAATCCAAGCGAGCATGAAATTAAAAAAGTAGCGCGAAGTCAAGGAATACTTTCCATGCGCCAAGACGGTCTTGTAAAAATATTAAATGGAATTACTTCGTTTGAAGAAGTGCAGAGTGTAGTTGATTTAAACAAGGAATAATCCACCTTCGTTTAAAACTTCGGCGAGACAAAGAAAAAAGCATTAATCTCTAAACAATCCTTTCGGAGCTGGGCCCCAAGAGTAACAAAGTATTATAGGATAGCCCCAGCGAACTAATTAAAGGGCCAGAACGTCCTACGCAAATTCGTATAACCGATGGCTGATTGCTTAGAGATTAATGCCTTCTCTCTTTTTAAATTATACTATATTGAAAGTATCACAAGTGCTATAATGTGGATAGCTATGTGTATACTGTGTTGATAAATGTATTATTTTATAATACTTTGACAGTATAGCATAATATAAAAACAATGTCAAGTAAAAAAACAAAAAATACAGATAATTCAAGCGTAAAAAAACTTGTCAATAACGAAGATACTTTTCTAGATCAAACCCTCCGCCCTACCAGCTGGGATGAATATATTGGTCAAAAACACATAAAAGATAATGTAAAAATTCTTTTGCTGGCAGCCGAAGAGCGTGGACACATCCCAGAACATATTCTTTTTTACGGTCCTCCTGGATTAGGGAAAACCACTCTTGCGCATCTCATTGCAAAAGAAACTGGTAGACAAATGAAGATTACTTCTGGTCCGGCAATTGAAAAAGTCGGCGATTTAGCTTCTATCTTGACCAATTTGGCCCCGGGCGATATTCTTTTTATAGATGAAATTCACAGACTTAATAAAATGGTTGAGGAAATACTTTATCCAGCGATGGAGTCTGGCGTTTTAGATATTATTATCGGCAAAGGTCCATCCGCCCGGACTATTCAACTTGACTTGCCACCTTTCACTTTAATTGCAGCGACGACTCGCGTAGCTCTCGTCTCTTCTCCACTTCGTTCCCGTTTCTCAGGCGGAGTTTTTAGATTAGAATTTTATTCCAATGAAGAAATCGCAAAAATAATAGAAAGATCCAGCAAGCTTTTGAAAATAGAATTAGAAGAAGAAGCCTTAAAAGAAATTGCTAAGCGAAGTCGTTTCACTCCCCGCACGGCAAATTATTTTTTGAAACGCTGTCGGGATTTTGCGCAAGTAAGTAAAAAGGGCTTAGATCAAAAGACAGTGAAAGATGCCCTCAACATGCTGGCAATTGATGAGATTGGCTTAAATAGTTCTGATAGAAAGTTTTTAGAAATATTAATTGAGAAATTCAACGGTGGACCAGTCGGTTTAAAAACCATTGGGGCTGCAATGTCCGAAGAAGAAGCCACGGTGGAAGAAGTTATTGAACCATACCTAATCCAACTCGGCTTATTAGAACGCTCTCCTCGCGGACGCATTGCCACTCCTAAAGCTTATGAACATTTAGGATTCGATTTTAAAGAAAAACAAAATAAACTCTTATAATATGTCCGGCCACAACAAATGGAGCCAAATAAAACATAAAAAGGATGTAACTGATGCAAAGAAAAGCAAGATCTTTTCCAAGCTTGTCCGTTTTATTTCTGTGGAGGCTAAACTTTCCGGAGGCAAAGAGTCTCCAGGCCTGCGCGCGGCTATTGAAAAAGCAAAAAAGGTAAATATGCCGGCAGAAAATATCGAACGCGCTATCAAGAAAGCGAGCGAGCCGGGAGCACACATGGATGCCATTACTTATGAAACTTATGGCCCGGGAGGAACGGGAATAATTATTGAAACTTTGACGGATAGTAAAAATAGGACGGCACAAGACATAAAACATCTTCTTTCTAAAAACGGATTTGCGCTAGGAGGCATCGGCTCTGTCACTTGGGCATTTAAAAAAGAGAAGAATCCAGAAGGGTTTATTTGGATGCCAACAACTACTGTTTCTCTCTCTGATATTGATTTGAAATTGCTGGATAAACTAGTAGAAGAATTCGAAGAAAATGATGATGTGCAAGAAGTGTTTACTAATGCAGAATAAAAAAATAAATTACGAATTAATAATTACGAATTACGAATAAAAAAAATGAGAATTTTAGGAATAGATCCGGGGTACGAAAGACTCGGTATAGCTGTCTTAGAAAAAAATAAAACTGCCAAACCCTTCGACAAAGCTCAGGGTAAAGAAACAGTGCTTTTTTCTGAATGTTTTAAAACTTCCGCGAAATTAGAATTTTCTGAACGATTAAATTTAATTGGCGAAGAAGTAAAAAGAGTTATAAAAAAATACAAGCCAGAAGTTTTGGCAATTGAAACGCTTTTTTTAAATACCAATCAAAAGACGGTAATGCGCGTGGCTGAAGCGAGGGGGGTAACAATTTATGAAGCCTCCCGCGCGGGGCTTAAAATTTTCGAGGCTTCCCCTCCCCAAATTAAAATAGCCACAGCTGGATACGGTAGAGCAAATAAGGAACAAATAATTAAAATGGTGAAAATATTAGTAAAAATAAATAATTCTAAAACTTCAGATGATGAATTAGACGCTATCGCTATCGCCCTAACCGCTTTTGCACATTTAAAGTATTGACAAGTTTTTTGTATTTTGATACAAAGTAGGCATTAATAGATTATTTAGTAAAATATATCTTATATGCATGATGAAGATGAAGAAATAGGAGAAGATGGTTTTAAAATAGGTGATGAAGAAGAACTCGATTTGCCCCCCGAGGGAATGGATGATTTTGGATTAGATGAGGAGGATCCAGACAAAGATAGATAAGCAAAAAAAGGAAGCAAGGCTTCCTTTTTTTGCTTCTATTTTGTTAAAATTTTTACGAATCTTTTCTTGCCAATTTTAAGCGTTAAATTTTCTGAAACTTTTAAATTTACATCTATAATATTTTTATCCCCGGATAAATCATGAATGGCATTTTCTGAGACAAGTCTGCGCCATTCCCCTTTTGATGAGAGAATTTTATTTTTTACCAAAACCTCGTTCAATAATTCTCCTGCACCAGCTTTTATTTCTTCCATCGTATCCGGAATCTCTTTTTTTTGAAAAGTATTTACAAAATTCTCTTGCGCTTCTTTCGCTTTCTTTTCTCCGTGGTAAATTTTCACAATTTCAAAAGCTAAGCGCATTTTTGCATCACGTGGATTAATTTGTTTTATTTTTTCTATCTCAACAACAAGAACACGAGTACAAATTTCAAAAGCTAAAGGTATTAACGAATCTGGCCAGCTCATTATTTTTCCAAACATATCTTCTCCACCATCTTTCAAGGTCACCATATTACCTTCACTTTTACCCATTTTTTTACCAGTAGGATCTGTTAACAGTTTTGTGGTTAAAACATATTTCTCTTTTCCACGATTTTTCATCATTGTACGTCCAACAAGCATATTAAATGTTTGATCATTGCCACCAATTTCCATATCAACATTCATTGCAACAGAATCATAACCTTGCATTAAAGGGTAAAAAAACTCATGCAAATGAATTGGTTGTCCTGCTTTTATTCTTTTTTCAAACATATCCCTCTCAATCATTTGTTGTAGTGTAAACTCTGAAGCAATTTCCATTCCTTCTTCAAAAGAAAGCTTCGAAAGCCATTTACTATTAAATTTAACTGCTACTTTTTTCATATCCAAAATCTTACCAGCTTGTTTTGTGTATAATTTTAAATTTTCTTTTATTTCTTTTGTAGAAAGTTGTTTTCTGGTAGCTGTTTTATCAGAAGGATCCCCTATCTTTCCTGTAAAATCACCAATAAGTAAAATTACTTTATGCCCTAAATCTTGCAATTCTCTAAGTTTTAAAAGAGTGGAACCGTGTCCAATATGTAATGTTGGGCCTGTTGGATCAATTCCATTGTAAACAGAAAGCATCCTCCCAGACATAAGAACTTTTTTAACCTCTTCTTTTGAAGGATAAACATTTTCCACTCCTCGTGTTAAAACCTCATCTATTCTTTTTTCATCAGTTATTACTTTCATAATGTGGATTATAACACATTTTCTGCTATGATTAAGTAAATGGAAAGATTATACAAAAATAAAAGATCCTTAAAAAACTTGATACTTTTTTGCGCGGGTATTTT
>JAVHOH010000076.1:21484-31926 GCA_036169935.1 Minisyncoccota bacterium
TATACAAAAATAAAAGATCCTTAAAAAACTTGATACTTTTTTGCGCGGGTATTTTTATTTTGACGTCTAGTGTGCTGATTATTTGGCTTTTCTCTATGAATATTCCTGATTTTCACTCTTTTGCAGATAGAAAAGTGGTTAACTCTACGCAGATTTATGACCGTACGGGGAAAATTTTACTTTATGATATACACCAAAACATAAAAAGAACCGACGTTTCTTTTGAACAAATGAGTCTTAATATAAAAAATGCAACCGTTGCTATTGAAGATTCAAATTTTTATAATCATGGCGGAATACGAATAACTTCTATTGTCCGAGCGATTTTTTCAAACCTTTTGGGTGTTGGAATCGGTGGTGGTGGATCAACCATCACTCAACAATTAGTAAAAAACACCCTATTAACCAATAGCAGTGGTTTGGGAAAATATATTAGAAAAATAAAAGAGTGGGTTTTGGCAATAAAAATAGATAATTCAATGCCAAAAGAAAAAATTCTGGAGGCTTATTTAAATGAGGTTCCTTATGGCGGAAATATTTATGGAATTGAAGCAGCAAGTAAAACTTATTTTAATAAAGATGCGCAAGATTTAACTTTGGCAGAGGCGGCGTATTTAGCCTCTATTCCCCAATCCCCGACAATGCTCTCCCCTTATGGAAAAAATAAAGATAAACTAGAAAACAGAAAAAATTTAGTTCTGTCTAGGATGTTAGAACTTAAATTCATCACCCAAACAGAATATGATACTGCAAAAAATGAAATAGTGATTTTTATTCCACAAGCAACTATGGGCATCAGGGCACCACATTTTGTTTTTTTTATTAAAGATTATTTGGAACAAAAATATGAAACCAGTGTAGTGGAAAATGGAGGACTTAAAATTACCACAACGATTGACGCTGACTTACAAGCAAAAGCGGAACAAATTGTGAAGGAGGGCGCACTTAAAAACGAGAAAGATTGGAATGGAAAAAATGCCGGATTAGTGGCAATAGATCCAAAAACAGGACAAATATTAACAATGGTCGGGTCAAGAGATTATTTCGATAAAACAATTGATGGTAATTTCAATATAACTACAGCCTCTAGACAGCCGGGCTCCTCTTTTAAGCCTTTTATTTACGCCACAGCCTTCAATAAGGGCTTTACCCCAGACACAGTGCTCTTTGACCTACCCACAGAATTTCAAACAACCTGCAACGCTTATGGCAAGGCTCTGCCCGGACACAATCAAAAGGATTGCTATATGCCAGATGATTATGATGGAAAATTTAGAGGACCCATGAGTCTAAGAGATGCTTTGGCTCAATCAATAAACATCCCGGCAGTAAAGCTTTTCTATTTGGCAGGAACTGACTCTTCATTAAAAACAGCTGAAGATATGGGAATTAGTACATTAAAAGATGTTGGTCAATATGGGCTTACTCTTGTTATTGGAGGTGGCGAGGTGTCACTCCTTGATATGACCTCAGCTTATGGAGTTTTTGCAAATAGCGGGATAAAAAACACATACACCGGAATTTTAAAAATTGAAAATTTAAATAAAAAAATTTTAGAAGAATTTCAACAAAAAACGCAAGAAGTTTTACCAAAAAATACCGCTTTAACTATTTCCGACATTTTATCAGACAACAAAGCTCGTGTTCCAACTTTCGGATCAAATTCAGTTCTCAATATTCCGGGCAGAGAAGTAGCGGTAAAAACAGGAACAACAAATAACAACAAGGATGCTTGGACTATCGGATATACCCCATCTATTGTGGTAGGTGTTTGGGCTGGTAATAACGAAAATACTCCAATGAAAAAAGGTGGATCAGCAATGGCAGGACCAATTTGGAATAAATTTATAACTGAAGCGTTAAAAAATTTACCAAATGAAAGTTTTGAAAAACCGGATTTAGAAATTGATCCAACTAAAACAAAGCCCGCTCTTCGCGGACAATGGCTGGGAAATGAAAATTTCTTTATTGATAAAATTTCTGGGAAATTAGCTACTGAGCTTACACCAAAAGAAACCTTACAAGAAAAAGTGGTAACAAATGTGCACTCGATTTTATATTGGGTAGACAAAAATGATATTTTAGGCGCCCCACCTTTAAACCCAAACAAAGACCCTCAATTCAATCATTGGGAAATACCTATCCAAGATTGGTGGGCACAAAACAAAAATAAATATCCGACGACAACTTGGGGCGAAAAACCAACCGCCTTGGATGATATTCATACTAATTTATCAAACCCAAATGTTTCAATTCTTGAGCCAAACAGCGCAACGGTTTACCCCCTTAATCAAAAAATTTATTTAAAAATATCCAGTTCTGGTATTTTCCCCTTAAAAAAAATAGATATCTTTGTAAATGATATTTATTTGGAAACACTAGAACCCCCTTTTAATTTTTCTTTCATACCAAAAAATTTAGAAAATTTACAAGACAATAACGAATTAAAAATAATTCCCCACGATACAGCTTATAATAGCGGTGAAATAACAACGACTTTCAAAGTACAGCAGTAAAAGTTTTTTGGAGTTTCAAAAAAATTTGGTCTTGTTTTATTAAAATTTCATTTTTGTAAATCGGTTTGATGTTTAAATAAATTATATTATTTTTTATTTTTATATCTTCTTTTTTTATTTCTACTCCAATAACTTCAGAAATAATATTTCTAACAGAATCAGTCTTTCTCTCTTCTGAGAGAAGAATGTTATTAAATCTAACTAATAGATCTTTTATCTCTATCATGGATACGAAAATTATGCGAATAATGCGAAAAACTACGAAAATTGTCCTGAATCAATACGGATAACTCTTTTCGGTTTCAAATATTTTTCTCGAAAATTTACAAGAATACCGAGTTTTATCCGTGCTTGTTGTAAATAATTTTGTATTTGCCTGAAATTATCTTTTGTAAAAAATCTAACTGCTTTTAACTCGAGTATAATTTTATTATCAATCAAAAAATCGGCAATATTTCCAGAATTACCTAGGGCAACTTCTCGACCGTAAAATATACTTTTTTCTTTTAGTTTCTTTTCTAATAAATCCCCATATTGTTTTTCTCGAGCATATTCTCCTAGTTCTTTTTTAACTTCAAATAAAATTCCATTAATTAAATATGACAGTTCTGGATAAATAACTTTTTCACTCATTTGTTTTATTGTTATTTCTTTCATTAATTTAAGATTTTCCAACCAAATTCACTATAAAATATTTTTTTATTTATAAAATTGAGTGCTTGATAAATTTCAGGGATTATATTTTGAGGTAAGTTATTTAAACTAAACCAAGACAAGTCATCACACTTATTTGGTTCTTTTATTTGTGGAACGTTATCCCATTTTTCTGCAGTAAAAAATACATCAATTCGATAACCCAAGTTTCCCCATTTGGTTCCAGAAAATCTGTGCATTAAGTGAGCGATTTTTATATCTTTTGGCTTTAGGTTTATTCCAATTTCTTCTTTAGCTTCTCTAACAATACATTGAGTAAAAGTTTCCCCTTTATCAACATGCCCTGCTGGTAAACTATATCTACCATCCATATATCCAGTATTATATCGTCTTTGTAATAATACTTTTCCATTTCTTTTTAAAATTAAATATGAGGCAGGGACTTCTCTGTGTCTTTCTTTTTGTGTTTTATTTTCGTATAAAATTTTCGCAGTTTTTTGTAGTTTTCGCATATTTTTCGTATTTATCTATTCATTGGCATTATAAGATAAGTAAATGATGGGTCGGAAACAGGAGAAATAACTATTGGTTTAGAGTTTCCAGATAATTTTATAGAAACACTGTCTGTATTAATTGATTGAAAACAATCTAGAAAATATTTATAATTAAAACCCAATTCAATGTTTTCTCCATTTATAACTGCATCTAAATATGTTTTATTTTCTCCAATATCGTTGTTTGTAGAAGAAAGTTCTAAAACTTTTTCTTTGGTTAAAATTTTAAGATTAACTTGATTAAATTTGCCTGAAAAAATATTGGAGAGTTTTAATGCATTTAATAAATCTTGTTTAAGCACCACCACCTCGGTTGATAATTCTTTAGGAATAATTTGACGATAGTCCGGAAAAATTCCATCAATTATTCGTGAAGTTAAATAAACACCGTCAGAAGAAAAAGAAATTTGATTTTTATTAAAACAAACCTTTATAATGTCTTGAATTTCACCAAAAACTTTTAATATTTCCCCTATATTTTTAAAAGGAATAATAATTCCTGAAATTTCTTCAAGCCCTTTTACTTTAATTTTCTTTTCAGCCAATCTAAAAGAATCAGTGGAAACAAAAACTAGATTATCGTTGTTGGTATAAATAAAAACACTTGATATCTCAGGTTTTATATCTGAAACAGAAGAGCTATAAAAAACTGACTTTATACCTTCAATTAATTTTTTTGACTCTATCTCAAAACTATTTCCAGAAACAATTGGTATTGTTGGAAAATCGTTATGGGGTTGACTTTTTAATTTTATTTGACTTTTTTTTGTTTTAATTAATAAATTATTATCCTTCTCTTCAAGATATACATTCTCATTTTGAGAAACATTAGAAAAAACAGCATTTAAAACTGACCCAGAAATAGCAAGGGTACCTTCTTTTTCTATTTTTGCTCCTATTTCAATTTCAATACCGAGGCTTAAATTTGTAGATCTGAGTTTTAATGATTTTCCAGAAGCAATTAATAAAATTGAATTTAAAATAGGTAAAGTTAAATTTTTACCAGTTATTTTTTCTACTTGAAAAATTGCATTTTTTATTTTTTCAATTGAGCATTCTATTTTCATATATTTGTTTATATCTTTTATATTTAATTTATTAATAATATTAGTTGTGTTGATAAGTGGATAAGATTATTTGTTGTTATTTTATATACTTATTTTATATTTTTAATTTTTAATTTAAATCTAATAACTTTCTTTTATTTTTAAAAACTAATTTATATATTTTAAAACTCATTTTTTCCCCTCTTTAATTAACACTTTTTATTATACTTATTATTATCTTTTAATATACTTATTAACAGCTATTTAAACATAATTCTTATTTGTTCAAGCTCTTGAATAAGTTGAGAATCATTTTTTAAATCCGCTTTAATTTTTAAACATGAGTGTATAACTGTCGTGTGATCCTTTCCTCCTAATTTTTGTCCAATTAAGGGATAGGAAACATTAAAATCCTCTCGAAGTAAATACATTACCACTTGTCTAGCTTTGACTATTTCTTTTTTTCTGGTTTTTTCATAAACAGATGCTTCTTCTAATTTATAATATTCGCTAACTATTTTTACAACATCTTTTATGGCCATATTCTTTTTTGGCCTCATGTTGTTTTTTAATAAACTTTTTACCTCTAGAAGCGAGAGGGGTTTGTTTTTTAAACGATACTGACAAATAACAAGATTTAGATTTCCTTCAAGCTCTCGAATATTACCCTGGACAGCTTCAGCAATATATTCTATTAAATCTTCTTCTAAATCAACATTAAGTTCACGAAGTTTTACTTTTAAAATTGCGAGACGGGACTCATATTCTGGTTCAGAAATATCCACTATCATTCCAGCGGCAAAACGAGATTTTAAACGATCTGCTAATTCTGGAATATAGTTTGGGTGTTTATCAGAAGAAAAAATAATTTGTTTATTGTTTTCATGGAAGGTGTTGAAGGTGTGGAAAAGTTCTTCTTGAATTTTTTCCATTTTACCAATAAATTGGATATCATCTATAATTAAAAGATCATACTTGCGGTATTTTTCTTTAAAAGAGTTTGCTTTATTGTTTTGAAGCGAATTTATAAAATCTGTCGCAAATTTTTCCAAAGTCATGTAATGCACTTTTTTGTTTGGGTATTTATCTTTTATTGAATTTCCAATTGCTTGGATTAGGTGAGTTTTTCCGAGTCCAGTGCCACCATAAACAAAAAATGGATTATATTTAGTTCCCGGGCTTTCTATTATTGCTTGAGCTGCGGCATAAGCAAGTTCATTAAAAGTTCCAACAATAAAAGAATTAAAATGATAACGCGGGTTTAAGTTGTCTTCTTGATTTATATATAAATCTTTTAAAGGCAATTCCTTTTCTATTGTTTTATTTGTGGTTATGGTTGTGGTTTCCTGTTTTATCACTTCTGTTTTAATAATAGTGTATTCTACCGCGCGCATATTTTCATATTCATCTGCAATTGTTTTTGTAATGAGTTTATGATATTTATTTATAAGCCAATCACGGACAAACTCATTTGGAACACCAATATAAACAATACCGTCTTCTTCTTTTATAATGGATGTATTTTTAAACCAAGTACTAAAATTTGCTTTTGATATACCCGATTCTATTTCCATTAAACAATTTTTCCACAACTGTTTTATATTCATGATTCTATACTATACTATTTATAAAATAGATAACACCTCTAAAAACTTATTAACTATGTTGATAAGCTGTGCAAAACTTTTTGATTGATTATTCTGTGTTGTTTGATTTTTTTCTAACAATATTGTAGACTTCATTTATGTCAGTTACATATCAGCCCAAAAAGAGAAAAAGAGCTAAATCCCATGGATTTTTAGTTAGATCTAGAATAAAGACTGGTCAAAAGGTCTTAAAAAGAAGACGCCAGAAGGGTAGAAAAAAACTCAGTGTTTAATTTGGTCTAAAACAAATGCTTCCTAAAAAAAATAGGGCTGAAAAAAAAGAAGTAGATTTAATTTTCAAACAAAGTAAATTTATAACTTCCCCTACTTTAACTTTTAAGTTTATATTAAGAGCCCCATGTCAGACATGGGGGAATTCCCCCATGTCTGACATGGGGCTCGAGCCTCCCCGTATTTCTTTTATTGCGCCTAAAAATATAGCTAAATTGGCGGTAAAAAGGAATTTATTGAGACGGCATGGCTATACTGCTTTACAAAAGTACATTAAGCAGTTTCCCGCTGGCACTATGGGTGTTTTTATTTTTAAAAAATATCAAGACAACATTTTAATTCTTGAAAATGAAATTAAAACAATTCTTTCTAAAATCCATTAGTTTTTATCAGAAATATATTTCTATTTTTTTTAAACCAAGCTGTATTTTTTATCCTACCTGTTCAGAATATACTAAACAAGCCATAAAAAAATATGGTGTATTTAAAGGCGCTTATTTAGGATTCTTGCGTATTTTACGGTGCCACCCCTGGCAAAAAAATCATATTGATCCAGTCCTTTGATTTTTTGTCGTTTTCGTATAGAATGAGATAATGCTCTCAAATATTTGGAATACGATTTTATATCAGCCATTATTAAACGCCTTGGCTTTTTTAGTGTCAATTATCCCCGGGGGAGATGTTGGTTTAGCTGTTATAATCCTTACTATTCTTGTTAAAATTATACTTTTTCCACTTTCTCAAAAATCTATTGAAAGTCAGGCGCAGATGAATATCCTGACCCCTGAGCTCAATAAAATAAAAGCAAGCGGGGCAAGCAAGGAAGAACAAGCCAGACTGACTTTTGAGCTTTATAAAGAACACAAAACCAACCCATTTTCTGGGTGTCTTTTGGTTTTAATCCAAATCCCTATTATTTTTGCCTTATATTATGTATTTTTGAAAGGAATTAAATTTGATGGCGGGCTACTTTATTCTTTTGTTCATGTTCCAAAACACATAAATATGGTTTTTCTGGGAGTGTTAAATATAACTCAAAAAAGTTTAATTTTAGCTATTTTGGCTGGAGTATCTCAATATTTACAGGCGTATTTTATGCCGAAACCGGTCTTGTCCCCTAATACTGATAATTCTAAAAATTCTTTTCAGGAAAGTTTTACAAAAAGTATGAGCATGCAAATGAAATATATTTTTCCGTTTATTGTCGCTTTTATTGCTTATAGCATTTCTGGTGCAGTTGCTTTATATTGGATTACCAGCAACCTTTTTATGGTTGGGCAACAGATTTATGTAAAGAAAAAAGAGTTTTCAAATTTAGTTATAAAGTAGAAAGTTATAAAGTTTATAAAGAAAAGATGAATAAAGATGAAATACAAAATTTAATAAAAGAATTAATTGAAAAAACCACAGTAAAATTAAGAGAAATTTCTATTATTGAAGAAGGGCCTAAAAATATATGGGTTTCAATAGAAGTTAATGAGCCACATTTTTTTATTTCACGCGATGGTGAGGGATTGCAGGCATTAAATCATCTTGTACACAGGATTGTTGAAGGTAAGATTCCCTCGGGAGAGGTTGGGGGAGGGTCTATTATCATAGATATAAATGGTTTTCAAAAAAAACATGTAGAAAATATTAGGGCAATTGCACACATGATGTCAGAGAGAGCCAGATATTTTAAATCCAATATAGAAGTCGAACCAATGTCCGCTTTTGAACGCAGAATTGTTCATGAATTTTTATCTGAGGCAAATGATTTAAAAACTGAATCTATGGGTCTGGGACGTGATCGTAGGGTGGTGATTAAATATATTGGAGCTATTTAAGCTTTAATTCCCAAAGGAAAGAATCTTTTTTGTTTACAAAAAATAAATAATTTTCACCTTCATCCAAGGCGAGCTTGATGCTGTCTACCTCTTCTCCCCCGCTTATCGTCGTCGGGTCCAGAAGGAGGGTTGCATTTCCGGTTTTGATATCCACTTTCCAAAATTGATCTCCAAAAGAAACTTCTCCTTGATACCAAGAGTCTGGATATTGGCCATTATAAATTAATTTTGGCACACCACAGTAAATGACATCACTGTTTTTATTCCAAACGCATTTTTCTGGCAGAGTTTTTACTCCTAATAAATCCGTGACTTTTGTATCGGTATGATAAACGCTAAGGGATAAGTTGTCATTACCATAAAGAACCAATTTTCCATTAGGACTGGTAAGAGTGGTGAGTCCACCTACACCACCAATAATTTTGTTTAAATTTTTATTACTTGGGTCCACTGTATACATATATCCAGGAAATCCAGATGCAGGTTTGGTGGTGAGGGTAACTATTTTATTGTTTGGATAGAGAGATAACCATTCGGTAAACGGTGAAGTAAAAATTTGCGCTTTTTTATTATTTAATAAATTGAGAGTCGTACCTACCATATTATCTCCAACATTAAATAAATAAAAGATACTTCCCGCATCAGACGACAAGCTTATGTCTTTAATATTTTCCGGCAAGAAAGACCCTTTTATTTCATTGTTTTCTGTCGTATCTGCGCCCAATAATTCTTTGGGGATGTTGCCGACAAAAGTCGCAATTGTTCTTCCGTCTCCTTTTAAATATCTCATAACAATAGATTCTCCCTTGCTTCCAAAGAACGCCTCATAGATTTTAGGAATTATTGTTGTAGAAAATTTTCTCTCTTCTATTTTATCGGTAAAAGTTTGATAAATATTTCCATCTGCCCTAGCCACATATCTCAAGGCTGGCACGAACTCGGTTGGTGGTGGAGTTGGTTTGGTTGTTTGTTTGATTGTTGTTGGAGTTGTTGTTTCTGTTGGTGTAGTCTCTGGCATAACTACTGGCACATCTTTCAATCTCTCTTTTTGATAAACAGTGAAACCGGCAATAGGCATACTTGAAACCTTTTTAAGTTTTAATATTTCTTCTTGGGTGGGTTTATAACCGGAAACATCAACAGGTGGAGTGACGACGGGTGGGGTTGTATTTGGCTTACCATTTCCAAAAGGATTAAATTGGGAGAAAAAATTTGTGCCACCAGTATCCTCCCCCGCTGGAGTTACAGGTTGTTGAAAATATAAAAATCCAAAAATCGCAATTACGATGATGATTAAGATTATTATTAAAAGTATAAAGTTTCTTTTTGACATAAAATTGTGGTTAAATTATATACATTTTGAAAGATTGCCATTTGCGTTCCAGTCGCTATAGCTCGGGTTCTTTTTTATTAAACATGCGGCAGCAGATACGCTACAGGTAAAATTATCAGCAGCCTTCTTGCATTGTGCCACAATTGGAGAACCCGGTATGGGATTACCACCACGGAATCCAGCGACACAATTAAGGGGTCCATTTATTCCAGCTGCTTGACGACAGACGTCACTTTCAAAACAACTAGCATTACTTTGTAATAGTATTTGGAAAGGTCCATATGCAGAGGATCCATTATCCCAGGCGTAGTTTTGGATTGAGTTACAACCGGTTTCTATTCCACCGATGCAAGCGAGGGTCTTTATCTGGGTATTGCTAAGGCCGGCATTTGCCGTTTGGTTAGATGCAGCAACTGCATTTTCATCACAGTTGGTGCCACTTGCTTGTCCTGTTCCGCCAAGAGGGACAATATATGTTGAAGGCGATTGTGCAAAACTTTCTGCGGTCACATTAACCACCACATTTTTTAAACTTTTTAAATCACTATTTAATAAATCTGGATTTATTGTATAAAGAAGCGTCCAAGCGCCAAGAGCTAAAATAAGACCGAAGATTGCATTTAAAATTCTTTTTTT
>JAVHOH010000077.1:0-1835 GCA_036169935.1 Minisyncoccota bacterium
ATTATCTACCAATTTCTTCCTGTTGTCAAGACCCATTTTGCCAAAATTCACCCCAATTTAACTGCTATAATTTCTTTGTGAAAAGATTATTTAAAAAAACCCAGGATTTCATATTTACCAAACAAAGAAGTATTTTTTCCTCAGCGATATTGCTTTCTTTTATGATTGTCCTGACGAGTCTTTCCGGTTTTTTACGTTATAGAATACTCGCAGGGTACTTTAATAAGGAAGAACTCGATATCTTCTTTGCTTCTTTTAGGATTCCTGATATTATTTTTGAAATATTAATTACTGGAGCTTTGACATCGACTTTTATTCCGATTTACGTTAAATATAAAGCTAATAAAAAGGAACTTTCTGAGAATATTTCTTCAATTATTAATCTTATTTTTATTTTTTTGACAATTTTTGTCGTCATTGTCTCTCTTTTTCTTGATAAGATAATTCCTGCTTTGACACCGGGATATGATCTGCTTAAAATGGAAAAAATAATTAACCTTTCACGGTTACTTTTACTTGGACAACTGCCATTTTTTGTTTTAGGAAATTTTTTGACCGGTATCGGCCAAGCTAACAAAACTTTTTTTCTGTCCGGATTGGCTCCGATCATCTATAATCTCGCAATTATTTTAATAACAATTTTCCTTTATCCCTCTTTATTTCTTTTAGCTCCTATTTGGGGTGTGGTCATCGGTGCATTTTTTCTCTTTGTAATCCAAATTCCTATTTTTTTCAACTCGGATTTCAACTATCGGTTTATTCTAAAAAAGACCGATGGCTTAACAGAGTTTGTCAGAATGGTTATTCCAAGAGCTTTTACCGTTATAATTGCTCAAATTGACGCAACTATCGACCTCACGTTAACTACTTTTTTGGGCTCGGGCGCTTATACGGTTTTTTATTTGGCCCAACATCTGCAATTATTGCCCGTCTCTGTAATCGGAATTGCTTTCGGACAAGCTTCTCTTCCATATTTAACGGAGATGTTTCAAGAAAAAAAAATTGAAGAATTCAAAAAAATTATCTTTGATTCTTTGCTCAATCTATTTTATTTGACTATTCCTATCGCTTTCTTTTTTATTTTTGCTCGCACTCCTTTAGTCCGCTTATTTTTTGGTGGTCAGAAGTTTGACTGGGACGCAACGGTTTCAACCGCCGTGACGTTATCCTATTTTTCGATATCCCTGCCTTTTCACGGATGCTATTATTTTTTGACTCGTTGTTTTTATAGCATGCACGATAGCAGAACTCCTTTTTACGTCAGCATTTTTTCAATCTTCATCAATACCATATTAAGTCTTATATCTATCTTTGTTTTTCACTTGCCGGTCTGGTCATTGGCTTTATCTTTTTCTGTCAGTATGATTTTAAATTCTTCACTTCTTTTTATTATCATATCCTCAAAACTTCACGGTTTGGGATTAAAAAGTATTTTTGTTGAGATCGGGAAAATGTTTTTTTCTGCCTTCTTGTCAGCCTTTATAAGTTATTTTTCCATGAAATTCTTAGATGGATTGATATTTGATACCAGCCGGACAATCAACGTATTTTTTCTTTTGTTGATAATTGCACTCATCCATTTTGTACTATACTTATTCTTGTCTTGGTTATTTAATCTGAGGGAAATTTATTTATTGACATCGCTCGTTTTAAAACTTAAAGAATATCAGAAAAAGTTAACTGAAATTTATATTCAATATGAATGATGATAAAGAAAAATTATTGGCGATTGAATCTATCCAGAAAAAACTTTTGGGAAAAAAATTGAGCTATAGGGAAATTTATGCGGTGATGGACGAAATTGCCCATGAAAAACTTTCTGATGTCCTAACTAC
>JAVHOH010000078.1:0-1775 GCA_036169935.1 Minisyncoccota bacterium
AAAATTATAACAAGGCCAAGGGCCGCTAAACAAAAATTTAAGGTCAGAAGGTGCATTCTTTAATTGTTCAAATGCCTGCTTAAATTCATTTTGCCTATCTTTATCAACCAGATAACTGGCATTTAAAAGTAGACTTTCAGTTTGTAGTCTCTTGAGTTTCTTTTCGCAAGCGATTCTGTTAAAATAATCGTCCACCACTTGAATGCACCTATCGGCTTCCTCTTGGAATTCCTTTTCTATTATATGCTCCTGGAACTTTTCTTTTATAAAAGTTTTTGCGGGAGACTCTGTAGATATAGATACATTATGTTTAGTTTTATGATAAACATCAACTACCCTCTGCTTTATGGTATCTGCCGGCCAAATGACTTTCATGCCGAATTCTACTTTGTTATGCAGTCTTGCCAAATTGTCTTTAAAATCTTCATAATATAATTCTGCCATAGAAATGAGGTCCTTCTTGGTATTGAAGACTGTTAAAAATCTCATTGGTAAAACTGTGAAGCCTTCCATCAATCTTTCTACAATTCTTTCGTGTTCTAAAATATAGGTATCGGTTTTTTCTTTCGCCTCGTCACTAAGTTCACTTACTATTACTGCGATATCACGATAAGGGATATTATAGACAGGGGCCTCGCCCAGCCCCCTTAAGGGTTCGTCTATCCCGCTATTAGAATCTATTATGCCATAGGCATATATTTTCATTAAGTTGGCTCCTCTTGCGCACCAGCCATAGGAGCACCCCTTAATCGCTCCATAGTCTCTACTGAGCTAAGCAGGACCTTTAATCCTAAATATACAAGGTCTACATCCGCTACCGAAATAACTATATCCCCTGAGATAACTACGCCTTTATCTAAAGCCCTATCCAATATTTCTAAAAGCGTGACCCTTTCTTGCTTACGAAGATCTAAATAACTATTTTTATCCTGCAGGGTTTTAATTTGTCTATCCATTGTGTATCTTTTCTTTTAAGAGGCCGCAGAAATTGTAAGGCGGCCAGGGGCCGGTGCAATCAAAAAAAAGCCCCTTGTCAGTATATTCCACCCTAAGATCATCTAGTATGTTAAGAAAATCCCCTACTTTATCTTTATTAATTAAAAAGGCGGAATTTAAAATCATTTCGTCATTTCTTTCAGTTACTTCTTTGGGTAATAATTTATTGATACGGGCCTCCGTAGACTTCTCTTTTAGCCTATCAAAACTTACCTGACCATACTCATTAAGCTTTTTATTTACGGCTATATTCAGTAACTCTTCTTTTTTCTTCTTTAAAAGATATGCCTTGCCCGGTAGAGAAGAATTGATTTCCTTATCTATATTTAATAATTGCTCATCTTCTTGTATAAGATTCTCTTTCAACTTCCCTGAATTACAGTAAATCTTGACCCCCCATTCCTCTTTATCTTCTAATTTTATTAATATATCTTTAAATTCTTCTAAATGTGCCCCAAGCATTGCCTTTAGATTATCCTCGGTATTAAATAAAGTTGCAAACTTAAAGGGAATTACGCAGGTATTTTTCATAACCCCTTCTATCGCCTTTTCATGGATGCTTGCCTTTACTTTAATCCATTCTAAATCAGCTAAATTCCTCTTTAAATTCTCTTCATTAAATTCGGACTCCTTGACCTTATTGACAATCGCGTATAAACCTTGGTAATAAATGAAATAAGGCTTATCCACTAAATTCTCTATTTCTTTTAGTTTTGGCACCTTATCAGTAATACAATACAAATAGATAAGGCCTTCTTTGGCTTCCTTTGTATTCATAG
>JAVHOH010000079.1:0-1761 GCA_036169935.1 Minisyncoccota bacterium
TAGTAACTTCAGCAGGATGCCCAGCAGGTGCATTGTTCAATTCAATGACAGGCGCTTCATGTACAGTAGTTGCTTCAGAAGTACCAGGATGTGCAGCAGGTGCACTATTTAGTGCAACTACAGGCGCATCATGTACAGGAGCAGCAGTTGGAACAGTTTCAGATGGAACAACAGGCTCTGTTGATTCATGGACAAAAGGATCAGCTGACAAGTCTTCAGTAAGAGAAGGCCAAAGTAATATTGAGGTTTTCCAAATTGACGCTAAGTTAGCAAACGAGGGTGATGTTCAGCTTCAAAAAGCTGATATTTACTTTAGTATGGATGATGCAGCAACAGCAAACACAAAGCCTTGGACATACTTCAAAGACGTATCTCTTACAGTTAATGGTGTAGAAGTTGCAACAAAATCAGCAAGTTCTATATCAGATTGGACAGAATATGACACAGGAACCGCATCTTCTTCAACAAACAAAGAATACAGAATGAGATTCTCTGGTTTTAACGCTATTCTTAAGAGTAACGCAACAGCAGAGATTGGAGTTCGCGTATCAGTAAATAATACTATTGATACATTAGACCAAGATGCCATTTGGGATATCAGTACAATAGCAGATTCTTTCAAGATTGTTGATGGTTCTGGATATGCAACCTCAGAAGGTGTTGTAGCAGAAGATCAAATTACTATGGGTTCTACAGATAAAGCTGTAGTTAAGGTTTATGACGCAACGTCAAATTTGGCTGCTCATGTAATCCAAATTGATGCAACTGAAGACACAAATGGTGTAGAAATCTCAAAGTTTACAATTGAAGAAACAAACGGTATAAAACTTGATAAAATAGAAGAGATAACAATGACATTTACTTCAACAACTGAAAATGATGAAGCTGTAACTTTCAGAAAAGTATATTTGTATGACGGAAGTACTCTTCTAGGTTCTGAATCAGTTACAACTGGAGGTGCAGTTACATTTAATAACCTAAACCTTTCAGTTAATGGAGATAGTAAAAAAGATATTACTGTTAAAGCTGACCTTAATGATGTAGCTGCAGGGGTAGATGAGGGTACAACAATTTCTGTTGGTGCTCCTAACCTAACTGTATTTACAGATGCTAATGGTAATGATGATGGTGATATCACTGAGACAGTAACACACGCTACTGTAACTCATGAATTACGATCAACAGGTATTCAAGCAAAGTTTATTTCTTCAACTATTACAAAAGCAGTAGCATGTAGTGGTGGTTGTGCTTCAGGAGAAGCAGAACAAGCACAAGCAACTATTGTCTTTGATGTAACTGCTTTTGGAGCAAATGCTTACTTGGTAAATGGTGTTGATGAAGATGGATCTTACACTGCAGGAAGTGGTCTAACAACTACAACTACAGGTGCTGGTACATCAGTTGGTACATACTCTGTAACTGGAAACAGTACATCAGGTACTCCAACTCATACTTTGATTTTAGATGGAACTACTGCACGAGTCACTCTTGTTGTTAATATAACAAAGACAACACCAGCTGGATTCGTCAAAGCAGCTCTATCAGGAATTGAATGGAATGATACAGACAATACTACTACTCCAGTTAACTACACTCTTGATCTTAATAACTACAAGACTTCCGAAATTTATCTAGACTTCAAAGCTTAATATTAATTAAGTTAAATTAGTTTGGAAAGTTAATGAAGTTTTAAGATATTAAATCTAGGAGTAGCAAGAACCGTTCTTGCTACAGGTAAGATTAAGTTAATGTTCTAGTTAA
>JAVHOH010000080.1:0-1719 GCA_036169935.1 Minisyncoccota bacterium
TATACAATAATTCTCTAACTTCCATTTTCTAGCTTCAAAATCTATCTTCAAGCTTCTATCGTCTATCCTCAAGTATTTTAATCTCCTTCTGCATCTCCTCAATCTGCTTCTGCTGGCTTTCAACTTTTACCGAAAGTTCATTTAGTTTTTTCAAAACATCCACCCCGTCGACGATGAGTCTTTTTGGCATGACACTAAATAAACTTATCGAGCTCAGATAGAAGGGCCTCAGGAAAACTTTTCGCCACCGAGTTCATGCTTCTAGGCAAAAAATGAGCTAATTCGTCGGCAAACTTTATGTTTTTTTGTGAAAGTACTTTTTTGATTTGGTTCAGTTGATTTTTTTGGACGGAAGTTAAGAAACCATTTTTTAACAGAAAATAAACATCGTAAAAATCTCTAGGCTTAGATCTTGTCAGGGCTGCTTGTATTTTTTCATCGATCATGACATCCTTGGGCAAGAGTAGGGCGGCATAGGTGGGAATATATTCATTGATGATATCGAAAATATCATATTTCTTCATAACTTTTTGCCTTAAAGAAATTTGGATATCAATCGGGATTTTTTCTCCTTGGAACTGTGTAAATAGTTTAGCTAAATAGCCACCGGTCGTGCTCTTTGATTCCTCAATATCACAAACAAGTCCGTTGTTGGATAAATCTGTTAAAACGCTAATCATTATTTGTTCTATTTCCCTTATCGATATTTTACTGGCGGAAAAATCTAAGTCTTCGGAGAATCGTGGGCTTTTATAGGCAATTCTATATCCAGTTCCTCCTTTAAAGAGAATATTTTCTGAACCGTTTGTCCGGTAGAGTGAGGACAAGAAAAGGTGCTGAACATATTCACGCAACACATTAGCTTTGAGTGTTTGAAACTTGTTTTGTATCAAAAATAATTGTTCTTTGGTTAACATATTATTTAAAAATTTGTTGAATGAGTGCACTCAATCTTTTATTGTTAAAGAAATTAGCGTAATACAAAATTTTGTTTTTGTCTATTTTTGCTAGATTTAATCGATCATTCAATTGTCTGTCTCCCTGCGAGACAAAATAGAGATAATCTATAACGGCTTTTTCCGGATAGGCCCAAAGGGTATCTCCCTCTTTGTGGTAACCGATAAAAGCTTCTTTTTTGATACGGTAGTAGCGGTAGACCGTTTGGTCATCGGTAAATTCTCTGGTGGCTTTGGTGGTAACGGACGTGATGGTGTAGACTGTTTCCGGGATGAGGTCGTATTTGGAAAGGGCGCTGTCTAGGGAAATATAAGAGGGGGCATAGACTTTATTGGCTATTTTATATTTATCCTCAACTTCACCTGCCAGATAATAGACACTTCTGCGAGGACTGACGAGATATCCTAGTTGTTTATATCTAGTTAATTTAACTGATGCAACGCTACGACTAATCCCAAAAATATTGATGAATTCTTGAGTGGTAAAGACCTCAAGGTTATGGAGTTTTAGTTGTTGCCTTACTTCTTGGTAATTCATTATTTAAACATAAATGTTAAATATATGAATTAATAGTAAAGCAGGGAATCTACTTTGTCAAGAAGAATCTATTTTTTTAATTCCTGAATAGTCTTTTGAAGTTCGTCGATTTGCCTTTGCTGGCTTTCGGCCTTTACCGAAAGTTCATTCAACTTTTTCAAAACATCCACCCCGCCTGCATCGCGTTGCGAAGCATTGCGGGCAGGCCCGTCGACGATGAGTAGG
>JAVHOH010000081.1:0-1711 GCA_036169935.1 Minisyncoccota bacterium
TCGTTTATTTTGTTGTTAAAGCTCTTGGTCTTGAAAAGATTGACAAGAAGAAAGATCTAAGCAAATAAAAAAAGATGAGAACATTTATGACGGAAATGATATAGGCAAATGGTATACCTTCAATAATCTTCGTTACTGGTTCGATGCGTGGCACAGCCCAATTACGATAATGGTTGATAAAACTTATTATTGAGAGAATAATGAACCATCCGGTAAATTTAGTTTTTTTAAACGAATAAACAAGCAAAAAAACTAAAGGTAACAGACTATAACGCTCATGCATTTTAGTTAAAAATAAAAATGCAGAAAAAGAAGTAATAAATAAAGCCATAAAAAAATCTTCAATGGTTTTCTTGCTTTTTATAAGACGTAAAATAATAAAGATATTAATTAACCCGACTATAAAATATCCAAAATACCTGTAGGGAATATTTAGTAGAAAAGGTGCCACATCTTTTATTCCTCTAAAACCCGCTATCAATACCCAGAGATTTAAAGCTCCGTTGGTGACATAAGGGAGACTCTGGGCGGCCAAGATTTTGTAAATATAAGTTTCGTACGGATATAAAATGTTTTTATCTTTCATAAAAGGTAGGAAAAAAAGACAAAAAATAATATTAACAACAAATAAATTAATGATTGATTTTTTTATTCCAAATTTCTGAATGAATAAAATAATATAAACAGGTAAAAAAATTAAAGCAGTTGGCTTAACAAGAAGAGCCAACGTAAATAATATCGAGGAAACAATATCTCGCTTTGTATAAAGAAGAAAATAAACGGATAACATGACAAAAAAAATAGGAATTGAATCAATCTGCCCCCATAAAGCGCTGTTATAAATAAACGCCGGATTAAATAATATGAGGCTGACGGCAATAATCTGGCCTTTTGTATTTTTAGGAATCATCTTTTTAGCAAAAAGGAAAATGAGAAAAGCAATTCCGAGATCAGCTAAAATTGCAGGAATCTTCATTAATGCGGCTAAAAAAACAAGCTTTTCTAAGAAAAAAATAAGGTTCGACGGAATAAGAGGAACATTTAAGTTTAGCCACCAGTAAACGCTATGTATCAAAGGATTAATTAACCTCATCACAACAAAAATGAAAATTGCCAAAGGAGGATAGTTGGGAGTAAGATTCGCAAACACATTTGAAGATTGGGTTTCATAAAAGTTTTGCGGACCTCTGAACAAAAAGTCTTTAGCCCAGACCATATGATTATTAACGTCCCAACTATAATCATAAAAAATTATTAAAAGTCGAAAAATGAGTCCAAGTAAAAAAAGGAGGAGAAGAATATTCTTTTTAATAAAATTCATTTTTATATTATAATGAATAAGTTCGTAAACTAATATATGCAACTATCAAAAGAATTAATAACCGTCACTCCTTTTTCAAGATTTTTAGCTCTTATATTATTTTTTTTATTACCCGTATTTGCATTTTTTTTCGGGCTAAACTATCAAAAAATAACCGATAACAATCTAGTTAATACAATTACACCACCAGTTGAAATAATTATTAGCCAACCAGCCCAACCAAATAAATATAAATACAAATGCCCAAATACAGAATATGTTGACTGCATGCCAGGGACCAGACCTGTTAAAAAAGAATGTAGCTCTGATTTTCTTCGCTGGGCTCAGGAAAACTGCCCTAACTTCAAAGGCGGAGCGTATTAATTTTCTTCTTCTATCTGGTGTTATAAT
>JAVHOH010000082.1:0-1671 GCA_036169935.1 Minisyncoccota bacterium
CGAAAACATTGCCTTTGAGGTGTTCTTGGGTGGTCACTTTTTTGATTCCAAAGGTGGTCAACTTTTTCATTGACATTTTCATAAAAATCTTGGACGCTATTTTGATTTGCTTTTTTCCATTTTAACTTCCAGTAGAGATAATCTCGCCTTTATTTCTCTTATGTCTAGTGAGTCTTGTTCAAGATGAGCTTTAATAATCTGCTTCATAAAAGTTTGGTAAGGCAAGCCTTTTTTCTCAGCTTCAGATCTTAGTTTCTTAAGCAGCTCATATTCAAACTTAACTGAAATCTGTACTGTGGCTTTTGTCATATCTACTTTTGTTCTTCTGACAACTTTAGACTTATCCAGCTTGAAATCATCTGGTAAGCCATCCTTGTAATAATCAAAAACCTCATCTTCAGAAATTTTGCTCATAGTAAAACCTCTCAATCCTCTTATCAGAGAACGCACTAATAATCCTGCATGTATCTTCAGAAATATCCGTATAGACTACACAAATAACTTTTCCGCTGTTGAGCCTACCAAATTTTAACCATCTTTTTTCATCAAGGGTAGAATGTTTTTCATCAAACATATCAAAGTTGTTAATATCTTCCCAGCATTCCCCAACAGTTTCAAAATCAATATCATGACTTCCGATATTTATTGCGTTTTTATCTTCATCCCATTCAAATTTCATAACTTAAGGATAATTACCTTTCTATACAGTATGTACTAAATATATACCAGAAACAAAGAAGCGAAATCTTTTAATAAATTTTTTTTCTTCCCCCCAATCTTAATCTTTGACGAGCTAAAATAAAAGTAAAGGGTGCGGTACTCCGCACTTGCGTAGCCCTTTACTTTTATTTTAGTGAGGCATATTCTCTTTATTGGGGGAAGAAAAAATAGGCTACGCAACGAGTAAATTGGTTGCATAAAACAGACTACAGATACAATCGACCTCAAAGCTAATAATAAGACATTGACACTTATCTAATAGATAAGTAATATAATCTCATAGATAAGTGTCAGATAAGGTAATTTATGAAAGAAAACACTGTTCCAGAAAGAAAGAATAAATCCTGTAAGATAATAATATATGACGAATATAACAATGAAATTAAAGCTGATATTGAAACTGACAGATTAGCCAGCATGTTAGTTTGGAAAGAAGAAACAAAAAGGAAAAAGAAGCTTAAACAGGATAATAAATATTTAACAGATCTTCATGGGGAAAAAATAATGATATTTCAAGATATGCTAAAAAGAGCGACAAAAGAGTTAACACTTGAAGAATTAAAGGTTTTTAATTATCTAATAGCTATATGTGACTTTGAAAACTGGATAAATATATCTCAGAAGGAACTTGCAACAGAATTGAGTACACAAGTTTCAAATATATCAAGAGCCATAAAAGGTATATCCCAAAAAGGCTATGTAGAAATAATTAAGAAAAATAATTCTAATTATTATCATATAAACCCGGAAGCAGCCTGGAAAGGCACTTTTGAAAACTGGAAAAAAGTTATTGAACTTAAACCAGGTACAAAGAAAAAATAAAAAGAAAACCCAGACTAAAACTTAAACCTGAAAGAAAAATTGACTAGCCTAGCTTAATTAAAAAGAAGGGGGGAAGGCGACAGCTCTTTTTACAGCCGAAGTTTCGGACTGTAAGAGCTGTCCCTCCCC
>JAVHOH010000083.1:0-1656 GCA_036169935.1 Minisyncoccota bacterium
TTTCGAGCAAAATCCAAACGATTAAAATGGACTTGGTAGGGCGAAACAATTTGTCTGGGGGAAAGGATTCGGCCCTGCCTCGGCTGATTTCCCGCCCGCAGGATGGGTCTGGGGAGGAATGCGGGCGGGTTTCGGACTGGGCGGTTTTCGGAAATTCGGCGGGCTACAAAATTGAAAAATTCAATCATATGTGTTAGTATAATACTACAAACGAAAATAAGCAACAGTATTATGTTATCAATATATGGAAAGTAATCAATTAGGACAAAAAATAAAGAAACTACGACAAAAACTTGGTCTTTCTCAAGACGATTTTGCTCGTAAGGCGGATGTTCCATACACAACGATGACAAAGGTCGAAACAGGTGTTATTAAAAAACCTTCGGTTTTTGTAGTGAACAAAATCGCTAAAATTCTTGGTGTTGATATTGAAGAATTATTAAAATAAGAATATCATATAAACATATGGATAAGAAAATTTTTTAATCTAAACAATAAAAACTATGCCAAAATTTGAAAACGCTCCAAATATGAATAACGCAGAATTAAATCCCAATGAAATTGGCACTGATGTTGGAGTTGGGAAAAAACTGGAAGGCGAACTTTCGCCAGAAGAATCAGAAAAAATAAAAGCCGAAGAAGGACAAGAACAAATAATAGAAGAACCCGAGTTGTTGCCAGAAGACCAATTAAAAAATTTAGAGGGCGAAGCTGAAGTGACACAACAAGAAATCACAAGGCTAACTGAATCAGTTGAAGGAACAAAAGCTCAATTAAACGAGGCGAGAGAAAAACTTGGGCTTCCGCCAACCGAAGAAGATCCACCAAGCGTATCTTCGGAAAAAGATAAATTGGAAAAATTAAAATCCGAGCAAGAGGGTTTGGAAAAACAAAAAGAGGAACTCGTAAGCAAACAGGAAAAAGAGCGACTTATTCGCGAGGAGAAAGAAAAAATTCTACAAGAAAAACTTAATGAAATATTTAAAGAATTTGAAGAACTTAATTCTCGCGATTTTGAAAGTATTTTTAAGAGTGGAAAAACTTCCGAAGGACGCAATGTTGAAAGTAAATCAATGGGTTCTCTTGAACCGGAAGTCGCTCAATCTTTAGCAAAAGCTTTTAAAGAAGGAATTAAATTTCTCCCGAAAATTCTTGAGGCTCTACCAGAACTTTTGAAAAAATTTGATGAGGATTTAACAAAAGAAGCGACCGAGCAAGTGGACAAGAAACTAGAAGAAGAAAAAGCAAAAATGGAAGAGGAGCAAAAGAAGGAGGAAAAGCCCAAAGAGCCGAAACCAGAGGAAAACCCAAAAGTTCTTGAGGGAGAAATTCCGCCCAGTGAAATAAAACCAGAAGTAAACTCGATCGAAGGAGGAAATATTGAAACTCCCAAAGTGTAGTTGTGCTGTTGTCAATTTATAATTGAGTGCCGCCAAAGAAAAACCTACCGTCTTTTTATTTTTAGGTTCAAGGGAGCAATCCACGCCGTTTTATAATATCTCCTAAAAACGGCTGGGATGTGTGTAAATGGGAGGGTGGGTAAAACACAATACAATTTGGAACTTGCCATTCTTTTTTGTTATGATTGTATGGTGAGACATTTTTTGAATTTATAAGCCCGCCCGAATTTCGCCAAAACAAAAAGAGGAGCAAGCG
>JAVHOH010000084.1:0-1645 GCA_036169935.1 Minisyncoccota bacterium
CCGCCAGCTGGCGGAGAAACAAAATACCAAAGTAATGACCAAATCCCATCGTCTCTTCAACTCACGTATCGTATTTAAAATTGGAGAATTGGGTGAGTGGTTTAAACCAACGGTTTACTAAACCGTCGAGCTTTTATTAGCTCCGTGAGTTCGAATCTCACATTCTCCGCTCGCATAAAAAAAGGTCGCTATAGCGACCTTTTTTATTGAGCGGTATGTTCTGGACAAAATTCGAACTTTTTTCGAAGAAAATCCAGACGAGGAAATCTGAAACAATGCGGACGAAGTTTTGCGGAAACAATTTTCTGGGGAAAGGATTCCGCAAAACTTCGGCTGATTCTTTTTTTCTGAATTCGGATGTCGCAAGCGGAGGAGGAGGGGTCTGGGGAGGAATCCTCCGCTTGCTCCTCTTTTTGTTTTGGCGAAATTCGGGCGGGCTAAGAAATACAAAATCAAATTTTATCAGAAATCTTATTTGGATCTTTTTCCCACATCCATTCAATATCAATTTCTTTTCTCCTCATCATTTCACCTCTATCTAAATTCATATATACAAGTTCAATTTCTCGTTTTAGATTTTCTACATTATCAAACCAAGCTGACGAATTATCTATTTTAGAACTTAGCTCATTATAAAGTTTTTCAAGATTAGAAAAGAAATTGTCTAAATCATCAACACTAGGAATTACAATTTCTTTTGGATCAATTTGAATATTTCTATGTGCAAATATGTTGTCTCTGGCTTTTTTAAGAGCATCTATTACTTTTTTGTTTTCATTAAAAAATTTATTGTAAAGAGTTTTATCAACTTTTTCTAAAGACATTGAATCAGATCTTTTATCAAAAACATGGCAAATTAACATTATAAAAGAAATTAAAAAAGCTCTATCAGTTAATGTAAAAAAAGACCCAGCTTGTTTTTGAATAGCCACATATCTTTCTGCTATTTCTTTTGAAACTATTCCGTTAGATCTGGCGTGGCAAATCATTTTCCAGCCAGTATAATGACTTTTAGCTTCAAAAATATTACCAAGAAAATATTTAATTATTAACTTTTCTTTTTCCATTTTTACTTAATTAAATTCCAATCATCTAAAAAATAACTCATCTCGTGATCTGTGTTGCCAAGATAAATTTTTTGGTTTCTAAATTTAACATTCAAGGCATAACCAGTATTATTGTTGACTGTAAAAATAGCATTTTCTTTTATTTTCTTTTCTACTTCATTTGATGGTAAAATCAAAAAACTATTTTTTAAACCATCTCGTAAAACTAAAATATAAAATATATTTCCTTGATTAAATCTATCAAATGACTTTTTTCTTATATGGAACGAGTATGTGTCAAAGCTATTTTTACGAGCAGTTTTAACTTGAATGCCAAAAAATTTATTATCTTTTATCGCCGAAATATCTACACCGACATCAACACTCATTATACTAGCGTTAAAACCTCTAAACAGTAATTCACTACAAACTAAATGCTCGCCTCCTTTTCCTATATACCCACCCTCAATTACTATTTTTTCTTCTTCTTCTTTTTCTGCCTCAATAATCTTTGGAGTTTGTTTTATTTCCTTTTTATTTTTATTTATAGAAAAAACACCCCTTTCTACCCTTATAAAATCAGAGCCTTCTGCTCTTGT
>JAVHOH010000085.1:0-1633 GCA_036169935.1 Minisyncoccota bacterium
AAGAAAGTAAATCAAATAAATTTGCTTTGCTTATTGATGAAGGTCATTCTTCTTGGGGTAGTAGTGAATCAAGACGTAATGTTAATAAAGCTTTGAATATAAAAGAAGATGAATTAGAAACTGAATTAACAGAAGAAGATCTTTTAACTTCTGAAATAGAATCACGAGGTAAGGCAAAAAATGTTTCCTATTTCGCTTTTACTGCCACTCCAAAACAAAAAACCTTGGAGCTTTTTGGAACTAAAAAACCAGATGGAACTTTTGAAGCTTTTCATATTTATTCAATGTCTCAAGCGATAAAAGAAGGTTTTATTCTTGATGTTTTAGAAAATTATACAACCTATAAAAGCTATTTTAGAATCATAAAAACTATTTCTGATAATCCAGAATATAGCAAATCTGAAGCTGTGAAGTTAATTATGAAATATGTTAATTCTCATGATTTTGTAGTTAATCAAAAACTTGAAATAATGGTAGAACATTTTAGAAATCAGGTTTTATTAAATTCTAGAAATAATATAAAAGGTAATGCTAAAGCTATGATTGTTACTAAGTGCTAACGCAAAATAAAATATATGTTTTTTTATTATATAATACAAGAGAAATTATTTTGAATAAAAAATTAAGTAAATGAGATATATCAAAAATTTAACAGAAAAAGACATAAAAGAGTTATCAGAATTAATAAAAGATAGTAAAAATAATTATCAAGAAAAAATAAGGGCTAATTGTATATTATTAAGTCATAAAAAGTATTCTATACCTAAATTATCAGATATTTTTGATTCAAATAATATTTCAATATATAACTGGTTTAATTTATGGGAAAAAGAAGGAATAAATGGGTTATATGACAAAAAAGGAAGAGGTAGGAAAAAAATATACTCTAAAGATGAAGAAATAATTATTATAAGTCTAATTGAGAATAATCCAAGAGATATAAAACAAGTTTTAATAGAGATAAGTGATAAATTAAATAAAACGAGTAGCAAAGATACAATAAAAAGAATTCTTAATAAGCATGATTTTACATGGAAAAGAGTAAAAAGAATACCAAAAGGAAAACCTGATGAAGAAATATATAAAAAAAAAACTAAAGAGTTAGAATTACTAAAAGAAAAAGCTAAAAATAAAGAAATAAAACTGTGGTATTTAGATGAATCTGGCTTTAGTTTAACATCTTATGTTCCTTATGCTTGGCAAAGAATAGGAACAAAAATAGAAGTATTAACTAGCAAAAGTAAAAGAATAAATGTAGTAGGTTTTATTAATAGAGATAATGAGATTATTAGTAATATTTTTGAGTGTAATATAAATAAAAATGTTATATTAGCTTGTATAGATGATTTTGCAAATAAAATAACTGGTAAAAACGTAATTGTAATGGATAATGCATCTGTTCACAATATATCAGATAAAAAGAAGCTTGAATTGATTGAAAAAGGAGTTGAAATATTTGAATTACCCACATATTCGCCACAATTAAATATAGCTGAAATTTTATGGAGATTTATAAAATACAAGTGGCTTGAATTCCTTGCATATAGGTCTTATAAGACACTAAAGGAATCATTAGAAATGATTTTATCTAAAGTTGGAGATGAATATAAAATTAAATTTGCTTAGGCACTTA
>JAVHOH010000086.1:0-1576 GCA_036169935.1 Minisyncoccota bacterium
ACGATGTTGAGTCATGTGAACTTCAGGCTTCTTGTCGGTACTAGTTGACTACTGCTAGACATTACTGTCCGGCTGCAGATCAGGTCTGGTACTGTACTTACGGTCCGTGGCGGATCACCTGCACCCGGGCATTGTTTCCTGTGAAGATCGTGGTTTCCGCTCCGGAGAACGGATCGACGAAGGTCTGTGGAGTGGTGCCGGGTTGGGCGTAGGTCACGAGTCTGTAAACCCCAGTGTGTCTAATAACTGTGGATAAGTCCAAATTGGTTTACCGGAAACCTCGACCAATTTTTGTTTTCAAACTCTTTAATAATAATAAAAACGTAATCAAGTAAGCGCTCCGGTGATTCAAATGATAATTTGTTTTTTGTTCCTTTGCGTATATGTTTGTTTAAATTTTCAATCGAATTGGTCGTATAAATCATACGACGCACTTCCGGCGGGTAATCAATGTAGGTAAAATAGTACGGTACTGTTTTTGGATCAAAGTGTTTTTTAATAGTTGGGTATTTTGTTTCCCATTTTGTAATAAATTCTTCAACTTTTTTGTACGCTTTTTCTTTGGTGGCACTCTCAGAGAAATTATCAAAGACCTGTTTTAAATCTGTGGCCGCTTCTTTCTTTTCTTTTGGACGAATGTCATTTAAGACATTTCGCATTTTATGCACGACGCATTTCTGTATTTTTGTTTCTCTCCATGATTCCATAACAACATCTTCCATGCCCTTGATTCCATCGGCGATAACAAGAGAAACTTTTTTCACGCCGCGCTCTTTTAAAGAAAGAAATATTTCTTTCCAAACAGTAGTGGACTCAGTCGGATTGATAGCTAATGCCAATAATTCCCTTGTATTATGCTCTGTGACGCCATAAGCGACGTACACAGCCTCTTTTTCATATGAATCTCCACGACGCACAGTGATAAAAATACAATCACAAAAAACTGCATGATATGTAGTATCCAGCTTAGACTTTTCCCAAGCAATACGAATACCATGAAATTGTTCTGCGAGATTTGCAACGGTTGTATGGGAAACAGAATCCCCAAAGAAATCCGTCATGACATCGGATATATCTCTGGTCGTCATTCCTTTTTTGTATAAAGTTAAAACTAACTCGTTGACTTGATCTTGATTCATTTTAAAAAGTTCTATCGCAATTGGAGAAAAACCACTCTCGCGTGTACGAGGTACATTTATCTGTATTCCACTTTTCATTAATGATTGAAAGCTACGGGAATAGTAACCATTACCTTTATCCTCGGTCATCTTTTCTAAATATTCTTCTCGCTCTAGACCAAATAGTGTTTCTAAATTCTTTACGACGAATTGTTCCATTGAGATGTCACAAAGCGCGCCGCGCATATTTTTAATTGATGTTTCTAAAAAAATATCACTTCTTGTTTTTTCTCTTTTTATTGTTTTCATAAAATGTTCTCAGTTAAATAATAATTACATTATTATACCAGACACACTTTAGTTTACACTCCCAAGTGAGTTTATGCTTGCTGACGTCTCGCTAGCCCACATGTGTAAAACATGGGGTTAGTTACTATTTGGATCGGTAGTAACCCCAC
>JAVHOH010000087.1:0-7624 GCA_036169935.1 Minisyncoccota bacterium
CCGGGTCGGGCTCTCCGCCTGCTGGCGGAGTCTGCCCTCGCCATCCCCACTCTACGTTTTTCAATATTGTGTTTAGTGTGTAGCTTTCGCTTTCGATTTCTGGATTGCAATTCGGGTCAGGCACTCGTCCTTTAGTCGTGGACACCCTAGCGGAAATGCCCGAGGCGGGAATACTCGTACTTACCCCAACTCACGTGACTACACACGAACTACCCCACCCATACATACACACAAAAACTCACTCCCTTTTAGATTCGAGAATACGAAACTTCTTTTCCAGTTTTTCCAACTTGTTTTATTTTGTTTTCTTTCTCTAGTTGCGATAGATACCGAGTTGCAGTTGCATCCGAAACATGAAGAAATTTCTCGACTTCGTCGTTTGTAATTTTAGAATGTTTTAAAAACAAAGACATAACCTTATCCAACTTTTTTCTTTTTCGGAATTGAATCATATTTCTAGCTTTGACTAAAAGTTCACGAGCGAGAGAAATTTTATTTTGTTGTGGCTCAACAAAAACGGGAGCAGAAACTGGTTGTGGTTGCGGAGCTGAAACCGGTGCAAATTCCAACGGCTCAGGCTTTGGGTTCAACGGCTCATTTACTGGTATTTGAGCCGTTCGGGTTTCAGAATTTTGCGCTGGTTCAGAAATTTCCTCAGTTTTTCCGCCTTCGACGGGTAATTCTTTGGGTTTTGGTTCTTCGGGACTAGGAGTAGAAATAGAGGTATTTTGAGGATTATCATTATTGAGGGAAACAGGTATATCTGCGTTTTTAGGGGTTTCTGGGGCTTCAGGGGGCATATTGGAGGGTTCAGAACCCATTGTATCTATGGGTATATTAGCCACAGGCTCTTGAGGACTTGGTGGAGTAGAGCTTTCTTCGGGAATCGGTTTTTTAGGTGTGTTTTCGTCGTCGGGCATAAAAATTACTATTTTCCTTTTTGATAATATCAACTCACAACCAAAACTTTTTCAGCTGATCTATTTTTCATAACAGCTTGATATTTTTCTAAGAACGGAATAGTTTCTCCCTCAATAGGACTGAATAAGATTTTTGTATTGTAAATAAAAATTTTGAAATCTTGCTGAGCTGAATTTAATTCTAAATCTCCCGAAACTATAAATGGGTGAGAAGAAATAAATTTAAAAATTGGAACCTTTATTGTTTCTATATTTTTTATAAAAATAATTCTACCGTCTACAAAAGAAGATTGGGAAATTACTTTAATAAACAAATCTATATTGCCACTCTGAATAATTACAGTTTGAAATTTTAAAGCTTTTTCAAAATCTTCTTCGCTTTCCAAATAGAAAACTTTCTTCGGATTGCTAACTTGTTTCAGAAATTCCTCTTTCGCCATAGGGTAAGCAGTAAATATGCAAAGCTTGTTGTCTGCTTCGTGTAGTTCTACCGCCAATGTAATAGATAGGAGCGATGCGCCAGAATGTTCTTTACCATGTATCAAGATAGGTAAATCTTCTTTCTTAAATTTAACTTCATTTTTATTTGAAAACTCTATAATTTTTTTCATATTTTAGTAAACTTCTTGTTGATAACATTTTTCACAATAAACTATTTCCTCTATTATTCTTGTTATTTTCTTCTTTTCCTTGTCTACGAAAGTAGTTACAGTATATTTAGGTTTTACAATTTTCAAATATGTTTTTGCTTTTACATTTGTTTTACTTTTCACATTAAGTTTTTAATATTAATTAATAATTTTTATTTTTCGAATACTAATAAATAGTGTCTATCTTTTATAGTTGGTTGATCAAATCCTAAATCTTCTTCATGAGCCAATTTCCAACCATGTTTAGTAAAACGTTCTATCCACTTTTGAGGAGTTTCAAAAGTACCAGGAACAGGAACATCAGCACTGTGAAAAAGACGATTGTATAAATAGTCATTCATGAAGGTTCTATCTTTGTCTTGTTCCATTGTTTCCTCAGTTTCTCCGATAGGTACTGTTTCAAGAATTACAAGTTTATGCTGTACGATTCTATCCAATTCGTTTAATATTTTCTCATTGATTTTTTCGTGATGAAGTACATTTGTAAGCACAGCAACCTCATATGTTTTATTAGCTACGGGCACATTACCACCATTAAAAGACATTACTGGAATAGTTACATTTGGTGCTTTATATAAACGAACATCAACACCCTCAATATCTAAACCTAAACGATCATGTAATATTTGTGCTACCTGCCCATCTCCAGTTCCATAATCAATTACTTTACCTTTTATATCCTGCAAATATGGCTCAACCTGAGAAGCGATTATTTTTGCTCGATCTTTGAGTTTTTCATGTAGAATCTCAATTAAATTTAATTCTTTATCATTGATTTTTAATTTTATACTTTCCAGTATATGTAAGGATTGATTTTCAATATCAGTTAATGGTTTATTGCTTGAAAGGAAAGTAAAAATGTCACTGCAAAGCTGTATTGCCTGTTCGTGAGATAAACCGAGCTGTTCAAATGTATATATAAAATCTGCTGTTACTTTTTCTCGTGTTTCTGAATTTCCTAAAGAGTGTTCAATATGTTTCTTCATTGAACTTAATTCTTCTGCCTTCTCCTTTATCTTATCCATATTTGCTAGATTTGGTTGTGGTAGTTGTTGTTTCATGAGCTTATGTTATTTATCAATTAATATATCTCTTTCTTATAATGTTCAGTACAAATTACTTTTTTAGGGCCACCTTCTGATTCTGGTAAGTAGGTTGTAATAATTTCTTTATCTCCGTAAAAACACATTCTCTCATTTAGCCTCATTGGGTTGCGAAGCTTTAGCCTTTTGTTGTGTCTCTCTTCTGGGCAAACGGAAGGTAAAGGTAAATCAAATCTTCTATAAAAACTTAGCTCTTGTTCCACAATTCTAAATGGTTTTCCGCTAATTTCACATTCGATAACCTGATCTAAAATAGAGTTATCTGCTTCAGAAATGGTTTGAGGCAAGTTTTTTCCATTAATTGTGGCTTTATATGAGCCAGAAACATATTCACGCCATAAATACCCCTTAGATTCTGCGACTTCTTCATTTATTGGAAAATAATCTTGAGCGACAGTTTCATCGTAAGCAAACGGCGATAATTCCATTGGAAAAAATTCTCCATACTTATAAATCAAACCCTTTTTATCAACATAGGGCATTTCACTCATATGCTTGATTATTTTTGGCAACAATTGTTCATACTCTTCTTTAGTATATTGTTTATTTAAAATGCAGTATTTTTTGCCATTCATTTCAGTGCAACCAAAACAATTTTGGCAATTATTCATCATAAAACTATAAGAAACATCATTAGAATACCAAATAAGAACCCCTAAAAAACACCTACTGTTATTTACACCTATACTTATACCCTCGTAAGTTAGCTCTGAATTGCCTCCAGCTCCAGGTCCAACGTCATAAGAATCACGAAGTCTCTTTGTACCCCAATTTGCATATTTTACATTTTCGTATTCACCCTCTACGTCAAAAACGCTATAGCAATTACGAGAATTTTCCACGTGGTCTCCTACAACATTTATAGTATTAATAAGTTTTAAATCTCTATGTAATGCTTCTTTCCAAAGCTCTTGAAATCTAATTTTTGCTTTTTCTATGCCTTCGCGTGTATTTAAGGCGAGTTCTTTTTTCTTCTCTAGATATTCTTCCTTTGTATATTGTGTATTTTCTATACAGTAACTCTTATTTCTAAGATTAGTGCATAAAATACAATTTGAACAATTTCGGCAATCATATAAAAAGTAAGAATCTAAACACGCTTCACTTTCTAAAGAGAAGAATAATCTATTAGAATCACGACAATATACATTTTCATATCCAAATTCTGTGTTATAGCAAATATATGAATCGTGTGTAAATTTACATCCAGTAATTCGATTGCAGTACATAGAATCTTCGCAAGTCCAACCTGCGGTAATTAAATAGCAATTTTTCATCTCAACTGTTACATTGCAAAATCTTGAATTTACAGACTTGGAATCAGATAACGCAATATGTGGAACATCTTCTAGAAGTTTTTTAAATTGCTCAAAAAAAGGTTTACTAAAATCATAATCTCTACCGTAATCAGACGAATCCCACCTGTCACTCCACCACATATCCTTATCATAGGTTTTAACTTTAGCTTCGGGGTGAAAAACAGAAATGATTAAATCTTTTTTACCTTCTTCTGCGTTGGGTCTACGAAACAAAGAATGTTCGTTACGCCAAACAAGTCGTCTAACGAGTCTACACTCTGGACAAAAAGTGGGAGGTGGAACCTTAATTTTTTCGTAAAATCCAAAATCATCTAGTTCAATAACAAAATTCTTTTTGCAATTTTGACAGGTTCTATTTTCCATATTTTTATTATACTACTTTATAGCTTTTGCCAAAGTTCATGAGCTTCATCAACATCTAATCCAGTTTCGTCCATAAGTTCTTGAAGCTCTTCTGCTTCATCCTTGCTCATATCTTCCTCTTTTGCTTTTTCAAATACTTCGTCATCCATTTTTATTTTTTAATTATACAAATTCTAAAACTTTTTTGATAATTTTTTCTCCATCTTCAATTGATTTTTTACAAAGATATAAAATATTTATATCTGTACCTGAAAATAAAAACGAGACCCATGTTATCCGTTGAACATTTAATCTTGGGTCAAAATTTTCCAACGGTTCTGTATTGATATCTTTAGAATTAACTGGAATGCCTTGTATAAAACAATTATTCATTGAAACACCTTTTCCCGTAACTACAACAGCGGATCCTAGTCTTGTTTCATTCTCATGTTTAATAGTTTGGGGAGTTAATTGAATATGTGCCTCATTTGAAAAATCTCTTAAATTATTCAACCACGAATATTCTTTGTTGTAAGGTTGAATTGATTCTAAATAATTATATAAAACAGAATTATTTGTTTCGAGATTACCCATTTTTGCCATACCTAAAATTGATTTAAGACTTTCTTTTTTAGAAACTATTGGAAAATAAACTTTTGCAGATTTTTTATCTACTTCAGAAAGTTTTGGGAAATAATGTATCTTGTAATATTTATAAATTGCTTGATCTAATAAACGTCTAATTTTTAATAAAACTTCTGGGCATAAATTTTTTGTTTCTTCTGAAATTTTTTTATTACGTAAATCATTATTACAAGATTTTTCGAGATCTTGAAATAATGATTTTGCTCTATTTAGTTGTGATTGGATATTTTCGTCCATAAATTTTAGTTAAATCTTATTCTCCTATCTTTGACAAAATTTAAAACTAAAGCACTTTTTATTGTAAGAGCGTTTTCTACAGATATTGATCGCCCATTTCCACCAGTACTTACTCGCGGTGATGTCACTGAACCTTGAATGCCAAGTACTGTACCGCTTGTATCAAAAACTGGTCCGCCACTCATGCCAAATAATCCAAAATCTCTTACCAAAAATCCATCGTGAGTTCGAATTACCCCTTTTCCATTATCGGACTGAGCTTTTGCATAATCAAGGATAAAAGATGGCTGAAAATATCTCCTAACTCCGCCAAGTTCAAGACCACCTTGGGCATTTGATGTTAATTGCGCCAAAGGATAACCACTTATGCAAACAGTTCTACCTATATCAGGAATCTTTTTTGAAAGAATAAGAAAATTAGGAGTTTTCTTTTTTACGCGTCCAATAAAAATATCATTGCTATCATCTCTTACAATTTCTTCAATTTCGATAGGAGGATTTTCAAGATTGTCTGGCAGTCGACCAAAGTAAAAATACTTAGTTGTAGTGTTTTTATTATCAAATACATGGGCGACAGAAACAAAATTCCCATTTGCGCTTATAAAAAATCCGGTTCCGACAACACTTACTTGTTGTTGTGTGGGATTTACTTGCTCAACCCTAAATATGGGGAACATAGACTTTTGAATTGTTTTTATTGCGTGAACAAACATGACTATTATATGTTCTGTGGATAACTCCGCTTTGCCTTTCGGCTTCTGTTCGGTTATAATTAAATGTAGCATAAATGGATTTTAAAAGCAATATGTCAAACATCACAAAAAAGCAAAAACAGGTCTTTGATTTTATAAATACTTATATTTCCGAAAATGGGATATCCCCAACCATTGAAGAGATACGAAAGAAGCTAAAACTCAAAGCAGTTTCAACTATTCACGAGCATATCAACTCCCTCAAAGCAAAGGGCTATCTTTCTAAGTCTGAAAATTCCGCTAGAAGTTTAAGTCCTAAAAAAGAAATAAGATCAGTAATCGAAATTCCTATACTTGGGAGCATAAAAGCTGGGTACCCACTTCCCGCCATCGAAGAAAGAGATGGTTCTGTTTCTGTAATAAATCCACAAATTAGAACAAGTGACGGTTATTACGCACTTCGAGTTGTTGGAGATTCTATGGTTAAAGATGGAATTTTCGACGGGGATATTGTTGTGATAAAGCATCAGACTGTTGCAGAAAATGGACAAACCGTTGTCGCAATAATTGATGACAACGAAGCAACTTTAAAAAGACTTTATACCGAAAAAAATAGATACAGACTCGAACCCAGAAATCCAAATATGAAACCTCTTTTTAGAACTGATGTTGAGGTTCGTGGTGTTGTCATTCAAGTAATCAGTAATCCAAACAATGAACCGAAGGAAGTAGAGCAAAAGAAAACAAAGCATGGGTTTAAAACTATCGATCTTTTTGCTGGTGTAGGTGGTATACGCATGGGTTTTGAAAATGCAGGATTCAAGACTGTTTTTGCAAATGATTTTGAACCACAATGCAAAAATACTTATGATTTAAATTTTAAAGATTCAAAATTAGTTGTTGAAGATATTAGAAAAATTGGGATTGATGATTTGCCAAAGTTTGATTTTCTTTTGGGTGGTTTTCCGTGTCAGGCATTTTCTATTGCCGGATATAGACAAGGATTTAATGATGAGAAAGGGAGAGGAAACTTGTTTTTTGATATTGCTCGCATTTTAGAAGCAAGAAAGCCAGAGGGCTTTCTTTTGGAAAATGTAAAAAATCTAAAAAGTCATGACGGAGGTAAAACTTTCAAAATTATTGAAGAAGCATTAAAAGAGCTTGGCTACCATGTAAAAGTTAAAGTTTTGAATACAATGGAGTATGGAAACATACCTCAAAATCGAGAAAGAATCTGTATTGTTGGTTTTAGGAATAAATTATATTCAGATAGGTTTGAGTTTCCTAGTCCGGTTAAATTAAATACAAGAATCACTGATTTGTTAGAAAAAAACGTTCCAGAAAAATACTATTACAACGGGAAACCATTATTTGAAAAACTAAAAAATTCAGTAAAGGAAGAAGGTAAAGTTTATCAATGGCGTAGACAATATGTGCGAGAAAATAAAAGTGGCGTTTGTCCAACATTAACTGCGAATATGGGAACTGGTGGACATAATGTACCAATAATTAAAGATAAAAAAGGAATAAGAAAACTTACACCTTTAGAATGCTTTAGGATACAAGGTTTTCCAAAAGACTATATTTTACCCAAAATTTCTGATTCTGCTTTATACAAGCAAGCAGGAAACTCTGTGAGCGTTCCGGTTATTGAAGCTGTAGCAAAACAAATGATGAAAGCGATGGAATAATTACCAAACCTTTACTTTTGTCGCG
>JAVHOH010000088.1:0-1566 GCA_036169935.1 Minisyncoccota bacterium
AACTCAAAGCAGTCTCTACTATCCACGAGCATATCAACTCCCTCAAAGCAAAGGGGTATCTTTCAAAGTCTGAAAATTCAGCTAGAAGTTTGTCACTAAGGAAAGAAATAAAATCTATTCTAGAAATTCCTATTGTTGGAAGAATTTCTGCTGGATATCCAATTGAGGCAATTGAAAATATCGAAGATACCATTTCCATAGTTAATCCAAGTATTAAAACTTCAGAGGGATACTACGCCTTGCGTGTTGTTGGAGAAAGTATGATTGACGAAGGTATTTTTGACGGCGATATTGTTGTAATAAAAAAGCAGTCTGTTGCAGAAAATGGACAAACCGTCGTGGCAATTATTGATGACAACGAAGCAACACTTAAAAAGTTATACCGCGAGAAAACACGATATCGACTTGAGCCGAGAAATCAAAATCTACTTCCTTTTTATCGGAAAGAGGTTGAGGTGCGGGGTGTTGTTGTTCAAGTCATAAGCAATATCACTGATAAGCCAGAAAAAATCGTTTCAAAAAAGGTAAAACATGGATTCAAAACGATTGATCTTTTTGCAGGTGTCGGCGGAATACGGCTAGGGTTTGAAAATGCCGGATTCAAGACAGTTTTCGCAAATGATTTTGAGCCTCAATGTAAAGATACTTATGATTTGAACTTTAGAGATTCTAAATTGGTTGTTGAGGATATTAGAAAAATTGGGATTGATGATTTACCTAAATTTGATTTTCTTTTGGGTGGTTTCCCTTGTCAGGCTTTTTCTATTGCAGGATATAGACAAGGATTTGATGATGAAAAAGGTAGAGGAAATCTATTTTTTGATATTGCAAGAATTCTCGACGCACGAAAGCCCGAGGGCTTTCTGCTTGAGAATGTAAAAAACTTGAAAAGCCATGACGGAGGTAAAACTTTTAGAATTATTCAAGAGACACTGGAAAATCTCGGATATCATCTAAAAACAAAAGTTTTGAATAGTATGGAATATGGAAATATTCCACAAAACAGGGAGCGTGTTTATATGGTTGGTTTTAGAAATAAGGATTATTCCGAAAAGTTTGAGTTTCCAAGTCCAATAAAACTAACTGTGAAAATCACTGACTTACTGGAGAAAAATGTACCAGAAAAATACTATTACAATGGCAAGCCATTGTTTGAAAAACTAAAAGGTTCTATTAAAGAGGAGGGAAAAGTATATCAATGGCGTAGACAATATGTCCGAGAAAATAAGAGTGGTGTCTGTCCAACATTAACGGCAAACATGGGAACGGGTGGACATAATGTGCCGATTATTAAAGACAAGAAAGGTATTAGAAAATTAACCCCGCTAGAGTGCGCTCGTATCCAAGGATTTCCTACGGATTATAAAATACCAAAACTAGCCGATTCCGCTTTATATAAGCAATTTGGAAACTCCGTTAGTGTTCCAGTTATTGAAGCTGTTGGAAAACAAATGATGAAAGCGATGGAGTAATTATTTTATATATTGCTTTATATTATCAAGCATAATATTCTCCTTGTTTGGGATTTTATCTATGATAGATTTATGCATAAAATATTCACCGCTT
>JAVHOH010000089.1:0-1551 GCA_036169935.1 Minisyncoccota bacterium
GAAAACCCAACGGGCTTGCCCTTGGGATGAATGCGGCTACCGATTAGAATAAAACACATAACAGTTATGTAAATATATTTACACTGTATAACTTTTATGTTAAAATAGATATTATGCGAAAGACATATAAATACAGAATATATCCTACAAATAAACAGGCGCGTGAATTAAACTCACAACTAGAAACCTGTAGAATGATATATAACCTTTTTTTATCAGAAAGAAAGGATTCATGGGAAAAGAATAAGATTTCTGTTTCTATGTATGATCAATTTAACCAGTTGCCATTATTGAAAATGGAGTTCCCTGATTTAAAACAAGTATTTTCACAAACACTTCAAAATATCGGTGAGAGAGTTAACTTAGCATATCAAGCGTTTTTTCGCAGGGTTAAATCAGGAATGGAAGAACCTGGCTATCCAAGATTTAAAAGCTATGGTAGATACGATTCAATGACCTATCCCCTGTATGGTAAGGGGATTAAAATAGTTGATGATAAAGTGAGATTATTTAGTATAGGACACGTTAAAACGGTATTTCACAGACCTATAGAAGGAACACCAAAAACAGCAATAATTAAACGAAGTTCTACAAATAAGTGGTATGTTTCTTTTTCCTGTGAAATAGAAAAACCGGAAGTATTACCTAAATCAGAATTAAATGTAGGTATCGATGTAGGACTGGAAACATTTGCCTACATGTCAGATAATACCAAAATAGATAATCCTCGTTTTTTTAAGAAAGAAGAGAAGGAATTATCTAAGGCTCAGAGTAAAAGGGATTTACTTACTAAAGGTTCTAAGGAACGTAAGGCTATGAATCGTAAAGTTTGTAGGATTTACGAGAGGGTTAAATTTAAACGTGATGATTTTGCACATCAGGAATCCAGAAAAATAATAAATAAATATCAGATTATTGCTATTGAAGATTTAAATATAAATCAACTTAAAAGTAATAATTACAAGGTGTTAAAGAAATCAATATCAGATGTTGCATGGGGTTCATTTTTTAATTTATTACAAGTCAAAGCGGAAGAAGCTGGACGTGTAGTAATAGCTGTTAATCCAGCATATACAAGTCAAGATTGTTCTCAATGTCATTATCGAAAGAAAAAGACATTGGCTGAACGTATTCATAAATGTGAAGAATGCGGATTAATCATGCACCGAGATCTTAATTCAAGTATAAATATTTTAAGCCTGGGATTACAGGCTTTGGGTGCGAATCCCTAGAAGCTACATGGGCTTGCCCTGTAGAGTAGTCACCATTCACTGAAAGTTCAATTAATTTTTTACATTATAAATGATGAAATACAGTTATATTTCCCGAACTTTATTAACTAATGAAACACTAAAGGTTGTTTCATTATATATAGAGCTGAAAAACTGGACTGATGTAAAAAAAACAGTTCTGGAAGAAAACCTGCTTCAAAAAAACAAAACTTCATCCCAGAAAAGGCAGTTTAGGGAAATAAAAGCAAGACTGGAAAAGTTATCGGATGAGCTTTTGGATTATTTAAACCAATCAGATATTAATACTGCAAAATTAACT
>JAVHOH010000090.1:0-1505 GCA_036169935.1 Minisyncoccota bacterium
TTTGGTGGGTCTCTATTGGTCAAAATATTGGTGAAGAAACATACGGTAAAGGAAGTAAATTTAGAAGACCTGTTATTGTATTTAGAAAGCTAACTGGTAATTCTTGTATCGCCATTCCATTAACATCAAAAGAACGAGAAGGTACATGGTATTTCAAATTTGAAGTTGATGATGTTATAAGATATGCAATGATGCATCAATCAAGAATATTAAGCACTAAAAGATTTGAAAGTAGAGTAGCCACAATGCCAGAAAAAGATTTTAAGGAATTAAAAAATGCTGTAGGAAAATTCTACAACATTCTTTAATCTTAATTAGTCACCTCTTGCGAGGATCAGTGGGTAACCCCAAATATAGTTATATAATACACCCCCTTGATTTTATATGCAAGTAAATGTATAAGTCCACCCATCTTTGCACTCCTCCGGTAAGTTAGTCTGATAATAATTAGATTCTACCATAACTTGCATTGGTGTCTTTTTGTTCTTAAAAGCATGGTGCACCCTCTCAGTATTGTAGAAGGTAATATATTCTCTAAATTTGTCATTGAAGGCGGTTACATTCTCAAATAGAAGATTAGTGTGATAATCAATAAAATCTTCTTGTAGTGTTCGATTTAATCGTTCACAGTGAGCATTCATCTTTGGTGTTCTAGGATAGGTATGGAAGTGAGTTAGTTTCTTCTTTCCACAAAGTAATGAGAAGTACTTTTTAAATTCTGAACCATTATCAGTAAGAACGTTTACTACAGGATACGGAAAGAATTGAATTACTGTGTAAAAGAAGTGAGCCATAGTTTGTGAACCATGAGATTTTGTTCCTAATGCAAAACAAGTTCTTGTATATAAATCTATAGCAACGAGTATATACATTCTTCTACCTTCTTTTTGTATTTCTATGGTATCAAGAGCTATACAATGACCGGGGTGAGTAGCTTTAAAATCCTTTGGTTTTCTAAGTGTTTTCTTCCTGTTTATTTTCACCACCTTCCCCATGCCTGTTATCTTCTTCGGGTAGTCTCTTAGACCTCCTAAATCACTGATAAGTCTACCTACTGTCATAACCGAAGGGCAGACAAGATTTTCTTTATCTGTGTACTTCTTAAGAAGTGGGTGAAGCTTTTCTTTACCAAGATTTTTATGTTTATCCCTGAGACGTTTAATCTCATCAAGGATTCTTATATCCCATGTTCTTCTACGTGTATTCTTTGGTGTTCGTTTAGTTACGTTTAAGGATTCTAGTTTTCCGTTACCTGCCTTAAGATTCTTTTGCCAGAGAAAAAGAGTTCTTCTTTTTACTCCATAAGCTTCATCAACAGCGTCATCATCATACTTTTTCCAGAAGGTGAGTATTTTGGCTCTCCTCTTTGCTTCTTCTTGTATCATATACCGGAATCTTATACCTCTTTCACGAGCAATTCTAGACCCGATAATGTTTTTGTGTTTGTTTATAATTTGCATTTTCTAGAGTACTAGAGAGTGCAATATGTATGTGAACTTAGACAG
>JAVHOH010000091.1:0-1493 GCA_036169935.1 Minisyncoccota bacterium
TATCGCTTCTGGAATATTAAAAATACCGGGATTTGGAGAGTAAAAAATATTATGCACCTTTGCTTAGGGAGTCCAAGAATTCCTCCTGATTTAGGACACCTATAAAATCTCGTCACAAAATCTTCAAAAACGGGGCACTAATGTATTTTGAAACAGTTTGTGGATAACTATAGAATATGGCTTTGTGTCAGTGTCATTCCCGCGGAGGCGGGAATCCAGTCTATTAGTACATTTTAAAATGTAATTCTAGTCTGGATCCCCTCCTTCGAGGGGATGACAAACATATTCCGACGCAAGCGTCGGGGAATTAAACTATTAAGGTTTGATTAACCTTGAAAAGTATTATAATTAAAAATATTGAGGGAAATCGGGCAAAACAAAATAAAGAGGCCATTTATATTTTGAAGCAATTTTAATATGAGTAATGTTAATAATATAACCTATTCTGAAGCAATAGAAAAAGTTATGGAAAACAATGGCTATTTTGCCCCATTAAAACTTTTATATAGACAAATTTGGAATTTTAAAGATAGAAGTAGGATTATTGGTAAAACCCCAGATTTTACTATTATGGAAAGAGTTCAGCGAGATAAAAGGTTTACAAGAATTGGCTTGGGAGTTTACGCATTGACGAAATATTTAGACAAGTTACCAAGTCAGATAGAACCAAAAAATGAATTTGAAAAAACAAATAAAAAACACGCGGAAATGCAGGGAATGCTTTTAGAGATCGGAAATTTTAAATCAGAAGTTGAAAATACATATACCCACGATAAAAAATGGGTTTTTCAAAATAAAACACTTGGAAGTTTGGCGACCCTTAATATAGTGCCAGCTTTTACTTACGAAAGAATTATAAAAGAAAGTGCAAGTTTTGCTGATGTTATTTGGTTTAATAATAGAGGATTTCCTCACAAAATTTTTGAGATTGAACATTCGACTGATTTCCGTGACGCATTTATTAAATTTATGGAATTACAAGATTTTATTACCGAATTTTACTGTATATCATCGGAAGATAGAAAAATAAAATTTGAAAGAGAAAAAAATAAAGTCGCTTTTAATCCGATTAAAAACCGTTTAAAGTTTTTGACCTATGAGCAGGTAGAAAATGATTACAACAACATACTAAGAAAAAATTACCTATGAATATATGATTTACAATATTGATATAAAAGCTAAGATTGAAAGTAATTTATCTAAAAAAGATTTGGAAAATCAATTGGTTATTGCATTACATAATGTTGACTCTGGATATTCGAAGTTTGATGGTGTAGATGATAGCTTAGAAGTTTTAGACTATGACTTTACAGAAGCTACAAAATTATGCCCCCATTGTGATACCGAACTCGAATCGCGTATGGTTGATATTGACGGTACAAATTTAGTTGAAAATAATATATGCCCTGATTGCGGTTATGGTACGCCTGCTTTATTGTAGAAATTTCAAAGCAGAGAAAACTATCGAGTACCTCCATTATGTTATTTGCAAA
>JAVHOH010000092.1:0-1472 GCA_036169935.1 Minisyncoccota bacterium
CGTGTCACGACTACAGGTATTCCATAAGTTTTGTAATACGTTGTACTTATTAGATCCGTAACTGATTTTGAAGTGTCGTAAGGATGGTCTCCAGATAGGGGATCGGTCTCAATATATTTTTGCTTTTTTAATTTGCCATAACTCTTATCAGAAGAGGCAACAACTAATCCTTTAATTTGCGGATTAATCCGAACAGCCTCAAGAACGTTTATCGTACTTAAAATATTATTATCTAAAGTATATTTCGGATCTTTATATGCATCTTCCACTATTGCTTGCGCTGCTAAATGGAAAATAAAATCTATTTTATATTTCTTAATTAAACTCAAAAGTTTTTTGTAATCGCAGATATTTTGTTTTATCAAAACACATTTTTTATCTATATCGTACGTACGATATAGATAAGATTTTTTATCAAATAAAATATCAACAACAATTACATTTGCTTTCAAATTAATTAGCTCTTCAACCAAATGACCACCGACAAAACCAGCTCCTCCAGTAACCAATATATTTTTATTTTTCATTTCCATATTTTCCATGGTGCCTTACCACTTTTCCAAATCTTATTTAAATCTTCGTATTCTTTGTTTGTGTCAACTGCATACCAAAATCCTTCGTGTTCATATAGGGATAGTTGATTTATGTCTGATAATCTTTTTAACGCTGCGTGCTCAAGCTCTCCAGGTTTTTGATATTCAAAATATCTTTTATCAAAGATCATATATCCACCGTTTACCCAATCCTGAAGAATTGGTTTTTCTGAAAATTCAGTTACTTTATTTTCTTTGTTTATTTTAACGGCTCCAAATTTAAATTTGGGGTGGATCCCGGTCAAAGTTCCGATAGTCTTTTGTTCTTTGTGAAATTTAACCAAGGCATCGATGTTGACGTCGGAAACTCCGTCTCCGTATGTGACCATAAAATATTTATCATTTTTTGGGATATATTTTTGGCAACGTAAAATGCGCTCACCTGGTAAGGTTTCGAGTCCGGTGTCAACGAATGTTATCTTGAAATTATCTACCTCAGGACGATCATCAAGATAAAATTTTGTTTTGTGATGACGGGTCTCTAAAGTAAAATCTGAAGTAAATGCTTTCTGATTTAAAAAATAGTCTTTAATGTAGTCTGCTTTATAACCAAGTGCAAGTATGAATTCGTTATAACCATACGAAGCATAAATTTTCATTATGTGCCAAAGAATTGGCTGATTCCCAATATTTACCATTGGCTTAGGTTTATATTCTGTTTCTTCTTTGAGCCTTGTTCCTGTCCCACCACAGAGAATGATTACCTTCATATGGCAATATTATATAATAATTACATCATTTTTATGAATAAAAGCGTTATTTTCAAACTTATTCTATTTTTTCTTATTCCTGCTCAACTGCTAATTTTTACTTTTTTAGTTCCTCCTTTTCAAAAGCCAGACGAGCAGACGCATTTTGAGCAATCTTTGATAATCAGCA
>JAVHOH010000093.1:0-1471 GCA_036169935.1 Minisyncoccota bacterium
GAGCCGATATTTTTAAGAAATGTTGTCATTTCTTTTTTGTTTTCGGTTTCCACTAATTTTGCGGCTTGATTAAGCGATAAAACGAACTCACGAGCCGGTTCGAGCCAAGAACCCCCTTTTTGTTCAAAATCGCTAATTTTTTCACTCAACGATATTTTTTGCGATAACAATTCCTGCTTTTTGGCGGCGTATTCTTCTGCGGATAAAGTATCTGCTAAAAATATATCAAGCAGTTTCGCAAGTTTTACTTCCATTTGGTTTAATTGTTTTTTCAAAATTTCTACTTTTGATTGAGCTTGTTGTTTAGCTTGTTCTTGTTCACTATCCAACGCCGCCAAAATTTTATCAGTGTCTTGGCTCGACAAAGAAACTTTTTGAAGGAAGTTTTTAATTTGCTCGGTAAGGGCTTCCTCGCGGAGGTAATGCTTTTCTTGGCACAAACCTTTCTTCTTGGTGCAACGATAATAATTATGACCTTTCTGTCGCTCTCCGGTGATGGAGCAATCACATGAAGCGCATTTTAGCAGGCCAAGAAAGGCAAAATTGTGTTTGCGAACTTCCTGCACTTTTCCGCGCTTGTTCATGACTTCTTGGCATTTATCAAAAAGTTTCTTTGAAATTAACGGCTCATGTCGTCCCTCAAAAATTCCCCCGCCGTATTTCATCAGGCCAATGTAAAAATATTTTGTATTATTTTTTGAATATTACTGACGGCAATTTCTTTGCCAAGATTTCCGCATAGTTTTTTCTCCTTACACCAATTTGCGAGAGATTTTAGCGTATATTCGCCAGTGGCGTAAAGTTCAAAAAGTTTTTTAACTTTATTAGTTTTGTCTTTATCAATATCAATCATTCTCGTTTTAGGATTATTCAAATAGCCCACTGGCGCCCAGCCGGGCCAAACTCCGTTTCGGATTTTTTGCCTCAAACCTCGTTTAACATTCTCTCGCAAATTATCTACAAAATATTTTGATTGGCCAAAAGCAATGTTCAGCATGAATAATCCCTGTGGCGTTGGTTCAAACCAAAAGGTGGGAAATTTGAGGGATTTAATCAAGCCGCGATCTACAAAATGAATAATTTTACCACCATCAACGCTGTTCCTTGCCAATCTGTCCGGGTGCCACGAAATTATTCCGTCCGCCTTGCCTTGTTCCAGAAATGACAACATTTCGGCGAACTTTGTTCGCCCAGGTTCTTTGGCAGTTTTTGCCTCGCATAGCGAGGCGACAATTTCAAGTTTTTCTTTGGCGGCAAATTCTTTTAGCTCAACGAGTTGAGCTTCAATGCTTAAAATTTGTCTGTCATCTTCTTCGGTGCTCTTGCGAGCGTAGATAATGTATTTCATATTTTTTCCTTGGTTAGTTAGTTAATAATGATTTAAAAAAATTTTCTTTTACCGCCCTTTTGGGGCGACAAAACCGCCAACTGATTTTTTCGCCCAAAATCCCTTACAATTTGGTCGCCGAGC
>JAVHOH010000094.1:0-5820 GCA_036169935.1 Minisyncoccota bacterium
AAAACAAAAATCAGCACATGGCTTGCGGATACGGGGAACGGGATAGCGAAGATTTTTGTGGGAGAGGTGCATACAGATAAACTTTGTGTTGGGGATGTGTGCGTTAGCCAAGAGCAATTCTTGGTAATGGCACAAAATTCTGGTAATGGAGGTTCTAGCTCTAGCGGTGGAGGAGGAAGTACACAGATAGCAACTTGTTCCGATGGTGTTCAAAACCAAGACGAAACCGGGATAGACACTGGAGGAGTTTGTGATACCTCGACTTCAACTCCAGCAACACTCCAAAGCATCACAATCACCACTCCCGCCACTAAACTTTCTTATACTAAAGACGATGCACTAGACATCACAGGATTGGTGATCACCGGAACTTACAGCGATGCCACTACAAAACCAGAAACCATTACTGCAACTGATATTTCTGGTTTTGATAGTTCAGCACCCGCAACTGGTCAAATTTTAACCATTACAGTCGGAGGACAAACTGCAACTTATACTATTGATATAAACTCATAAACTATGAATTTTTAATATTATTTTGATTTTGGAATAATATATGCTAGTGTTAAAAAACAGTAAGCCGGCATAGCTCAGTTGGTAGAGCACTTCTTTTGTAAAGAAGATGTCCGGGGTTCGATCCCTCGTGCCGGCTCTATATTGTTTTGGTTTTCCAATTATAAATTTTCTTCTTCCTCTTTTACCTTGTGTTTTATTTCTCTGATTTTATGCTTGTATTCTCCTATCATTTTTAGAAACTTGCTGACTTCTTTTTTTTCTATTGAATTATTGCCTAAGTTTTTATTATATACATTTTTTACTTTAATTTTTATTTCCTGATATTTATTTTTTAGAAGATTTGTTGATCGAACGTATAATCTAATTATTGTGACAACTCCAGTATAGCCGTATTTCTTTATATTTTTGATAGTTGTATATTTTAATTCTTCTAAATATGGAGCTTTTAGAAAATCGTCTTCTTTATTAAGGATTAGCCCATTTTGGATCATTATCAACTTTCTTCCAATCATGAAAGTAATTCCGATAAGTGATCCAAAAAATAAAATTAAAAGAAAATACATATTTTATGTTTTTATATTGAATAGCGCTTTACCTCTTTTATCTTTGCCTTATTTTTCTCTAAAAGCTTGCCGATTGTTACTTCTCCATCCTTTATGAATGCCTGATCAAGTAAAGTTTTTTCTTTGAAATAAGTTGCCATTTTACCATCCAGTATTTTTTTCTTTATTTCTGCGGGTTTGTCTATGGCGGCTACTTCTTTTTCAAAAACCTCTTGCATAGTTTTCTTGGCGTCGAGGGTTATTTCTTCCGGTGAAATATATTCCGGTTTCATGGCGGCTATGTGCATGGCAATATCTTTTGCCAATTCAGCATTGCCTTCTTCTAGGGAAACAACAACACCTATTTTATTATTGTGTACGTAATTCCCCAAAACATTTCCCGCTACTTCATACACCTCACCCAGCTGGATATTTTCTCCGGTTTTTTGAATGACTGGGTCTATCATCTCTTTTGCTTCAGTTTTCATTTTCTCAACCCCAACATCGAGTGCTTTGGTTGCGAGTTTTCCTAAAAGGGTAATGAAGTCCTCATTTCTAGCTACAAAATCAGTTTCACAAAGTAGACCCACCAAAACACTTTTATCACCTTCGCTCTTTATCGTAACTGAACCGCTATTCAAAGTTCGGTCAGCTTTTTTGAGCGCAATATCTGAACTGGTTTTTTTTAAAATAGCGAGAGCCTTATTCATGTCTCCCTGCGCCTCTTCCAGGGCGTGCTTGCACTGCATAACCGAGATGCCAGTTGCATCTCTAAGTTCCTTCACTTGTTCGGTTGTGATATTATTTGCTCCCATATTGTTAAGATTTCACAGCTGGAGTAGAAACCTGTCCTTCCTTGTAGGCATTTCTAATAGTTTCGGCAAAAAATTTTATTGATGGTATGGCGGCGTCATTTCCAACGATAGGGTAATCGATACTTTTAATGTTTGAATCTGAATTTACTAAAGAAATTACCGGGATGCCAGATTTTTTGCTTTCTGTTGCTGCAATGTGTTCGCTTTTTGCATCTACAATAAATAGCGCATCAGGAGCTTTTTTTAAACCAAGCAGGCCAGTATAATATCTCGCAAGTTTCTCCATTTTCTTTGCCATAACAACCCTTTCTTTTTTTGTGTATTTATCGAGTCCACCAGTAGCAGTATCCTTTTGGTAATTTTCAAGTTCTATAATCCTTTTTTTTATTTCTGTGAAATTGGAAAGTGTTCCCCCAATCCACCTTTCTATAACATAAGGCATATTTAGAGATTCTGCTACCTCTTTGGTTATAACTTTTGCTTCAGGCTTGGTCCCAACAAAAAGAACGGTTTTGTTTTGAGCGCCTAAATTTTTTATAAAAAGGATTGCTTCGTCCAACATTATGCTTGTTTTTTCAAGGTCAATAATGTCTCCTTTGTTTTTTGTAGCGTATATATACTTAGAAACAGAAGGGTGTCTTCTGGTTTTGCTGTAGCCGTAATGTGCTCCGGCCTTAAACATTTTCTCTATTACTGTGTCCGTCTCTTTTTTATTTTCTGCTTTTTGCATAGGGATAATATAACAGAAAGCTAAGCGTTTTGCAAATTTTACATCTTTGACCAAAAGACTTTTTTCAGGTAAGATGGGTCTTATATGAGACAATCTAAACTTTTTACTAAAACTAGGAAAGAAGCTCCAGCGGATGAAACCTCTAAAAATGCTGAGCTTTTAATTCGGGGTGGTTTTATCCATAAGGAAATGGCAGGGGTTTATTCATATTTGCCTCTTGGTTTGCGTGTTTTGAATAAGATAGAAAATATAATTAGAGAAGAAATGAATAATATTGGGGGAATAGAAATGAGAACGTCTGTTCTTCAAAATAAAGAGATTTGGGAAAAATCAAATAGGTGGGATGACGAAGTGGTTGATAATTGGTTTAAAACAAAATTAAAAAATGGGGGAGAAGTGGGTTTGTCTTTTACCAACGAAGAAGCCCATTCAAATATTTTAAAGCAATATGTAAATTCTTATAAAGATTTGCCACTGTATCCTTATGATTTTAAAAGTATTTTTAGAAATGAAATAAGAAGTAAATCTGGAATTTTACGAGGAAGAGAATTTTATTGGAAAGCCCTTTATTCTTTTTCCAAAGATGAAGCAGAACACAATGAATTTTATGAGAAGGCAAAAGAGGCATATAGAAATATTTTTAAAAGAGCTGGTATCGGGCATTTAACTTATGTAACTTTTGCTTCGGGCGGGACTTTTTCTAAATTTTCACATGAATTTCAAACTATTACTTCTGCTGGGGAAGATACTATTTATGTTGATGAGGCAAGCAATATGGCTCTTAATAAAGAAGTCTTCAATGATGATGTTTTACAACAATTAAATTTAGAAAGAGAAAAATTAGTTGAACACAAAGCTATAGAGGTGGGGAATATTTTTTCACTAGGGACAAAGTTTTCGGCGCCTTTTGATCTTAAATATAAAGATGAAAATGGAGAAGAAAAGTTAATAATAATGGGCAGTTATGGTATCGGTTTGGGACGTTTAATGGGTACAGTAGTGGAAGTGCTTTCGGACGACAAAGGGATAGTTTGGCCCGAAACCATCGCGCCTTTCGCCGTACATTTGCTTGTCTTGGGAGACGATGAGGAAGTTTTCAAAGAAGCAAGTAAAATTTACGAAAATTTGGTAAAAGCAAGAGTTGAAGTTCTTTTTGATGACCGGGTGGGTTTATCGGCTGGAGAGAAATTTTCCGATGCGGATTTGCTCGGTATTCCTCTGCGGGTGGTTGTTTCCGCGCGTAGTCTGAAAGAAAAGGGCATTGAATTAAAAAAACGAACAGAAGAAAAAGGGCAGATTGTTTCTGAAACCGAGTTGATGGATTTACTAAAAGCCAAAAGCTAATCTCTATAAGCTATTCATTATGTTTGAAAAATTCTACAAATTAATCAGCAATGACATCGGCATAGATCTAGGCACTAGTAATACCTTGGTATATTTAAAAGGGCACGGGATTGTCATCAACGAGCCCTCTGTCGTAGCAGTTAATATAAAAACTAATCAAATTTTAGCGGTCGGCATGCAAGCCAAAGAGATGCTTGGACGTACGCCTGGGCACATTAAAGCTATTCGTCCGCTGGTGGATGGCGTCATTTCTGATTTTGAAGTAACTGAAGAAATGCTTTCATATTTAATAAATAAAGCGGACAAGATGTCTAAAAAATTGGCACGGCCGAGAGTTTTGGTCGGAGTGCCTTCCGGGACAACTAATGTTGAAACTCGAGCGGTATATGATGCAGCGCGTAGTGCTGGCGCGCGGGAAGTTTTTTTGGTAGAAGAACCGATGGCGGCAGCTATTGGTGTTCGCCTTCCCATCAAAGATCCTGTCGGTTCGATGATTATAGATATTGGTGGCGGGACGACAGATATTGCGGTGATTTCTTTGGGTGGAATTGTAAAATCAAAAAATCTAAAAATAGCTGGTGATCGGTTAAACAATGACATCGTTTCTTATATGCGTGATGAATTTAAAATACTTATTGGCGAGAGAACGGCCGAGATCGTAAAAATTGCAATTGGTTCTGTTGGAGAGGGAGAATATATGGAAACAGAAGTTCATGGGCGAGATCTTTTAACTGGGCTTCCTCGGGAAGTGGTGGTGACGGATTCTGATATTCGCGAAGCGCTTTCATTATCAATCAAAGGTTTAGTGGAAGGGGTAAAAGATATGCTTGAAACAACCCCACCGGAGATTTTATCCGATATAATGCATCGGGGTATTACCCTCTCGGGTGGCGGAGCATTATTACCCGGGCTTGATCAGTTGCTGCAAAGAGTTCTTAAAATCCCAGTCTATGTAGTAGAAGATCCGCTTTCGGCCGTAGCCCGCGGGGCAGGGGTTATTTTGGATGATATGGTTCTTTATAAAGATGTTTTGATTGGAAATCAAGATGAGTTACCTCCTAGATAAAAAAATAAAAGAAAAGAAAATTTTTAGAATTATATTTTGTATAGTAATTTTAATTATTTTATTTTATTTTAGATCAGGTATTTTTAATGGACTCTCTAATATAAGTCAAATAATTTTTCGTCCTATTTTAATTGTTGGTAATAATATCGGTGAAAAATTTACAAATCTTCGCGCATATTTTATTTCTAAAAATTCTCTTTATTTAGATAATGAAAATTTAAAATCCCAAATATTAGAAAGCGAGGCTGATAGGGCAAATTATTTTTCGGTTGTTTCTGAAAATCAAAATCTTAAAGAAGTTTTGGGGAGAAAAGATCCAAAGATAAATATGATTTTAGGAGCTATTTTAGGGAAGCCAAATCAAAGTCCATACGACACCTTAGTCATAGATACAGGAGAGGCGCAGGGGATAAAGGCCGGAGATACTGTGTTTGCTTTAGGCAATGTGCCGATAGGACGTATTGCGGAAGTTTACACTAATTCATCTAAAGTAATTTTATTTTCAAATCCGGGCGAAAAAACGCAAGCAATAATCAGCGGGAGGGATATTTTTATGGAATTGGTCGGAAGGGGTGGAGAAAATTTTGAAATGATTTTGCCTAGAGATTTTAGTTTACAAAAAGGGGATCAAGTAGTAATGCCGGGGATCAATTCGTATGTTCTAGCGATTGTCGAAACAGTTATTTCTGATCCGCGTGATCCTTTTAACAAAGTGTTACTTGTTAGTCCGGTAAATGTGCAGGAATTAAAATTTGTGGAAGTAGAAATATAAAAGTTACGAAACCCACAAGTCAGACATGTGGGAAA
>JAVHOH010000094.1:5830-7072 GCA_036169935.1 Minisyncoccota bacterium
TCTGACTTGTGGGTGGAGTGAATAAAAATGAATTTCAAGATAGAAAAAAAGTTGGAGAATAGTTTGGGGAGGGTGGGAATATTAAGTACCCCGCATGGAGATATCTTAACTCCGGTTTTTGTGGCGGTGGGAACGAAGGCGACAGTGAAATCCCTTAATCCGGAACAGGTGAAAGAAACTGGGACGCAGGTGGTGCTTGGTAATACTTATCATTTATATTTACAACCGGGAGATGAAATTGTGCGTGGGGCTGGAGGTATTGGAAAATTTATGAATTGGTCTGGTCCGACGATGACAGACTCTGGCGGTTTTCAAGTTTTTTCGCTCGGGTCGGCTTATGGAAAAGATATTTCCAAAATTACAAAAATTACTGACCCATCATTTTTAATTCCGGAACGTTTTGACGATAGTGATGCACCCCGCTTGGCAAAGATTGGGCAAGATGGTGTTTCTTTCAAATCACACCTGGATGGCTCAATTTACTATATTACTCCCGAGAAATCAATCCAAATTCAGCATAATCTAGGTGCAGATATTATTTTTGCTTTTGATGAATGTACCAGTCCGGCAGAGGATTTAAAATATCAGGAAGAAGCGTTAGAGAGAACACATCGATGGGCGGAGAGGAGTTTGGCGGAACACCAGAAATTAAACAATTCTCCTCTTGAGGAGTACTCCGCCAGTAGGCGGAGGGAGGTGGATGAATTTTCCACCCCGTCTCGCAGGCGAGCCACCCCTCAAGAGGGGAATCAGATGCTTTTCGGTATCGTGCAAGGTGGGCGAGAAGAAAATTTGCGAAAAAAATCCGCAAAATTTATTGGTAGTTTAGATTTTGATGGTTTTGGCATTGGGGGAAGTTTTGCCAAAGAAGATATGTCTTCGGCTGTGAGATGGGTAAATGAAATTTTACCAGAAGAAAAACCTCGGCATTTGCTCGGTATCGGGGAGCCGGAAGATTTATTTATGGGGGTAGAAAACGGTGTGGATCTTTTTGATTGCGTATTGCCGACCAGACTCGGAAGAAATGGAACTATTTATACTAAAAACGGTAAAATAATTATAATGAATACAAAATTCAGAAATGATTTTCAGCCAATTGAAAAAGATTGTGAGTGTTATACTTGCAAAAATTACACAAAAGCCTATATCGCTCATCTTTTCCATGGTAAAGAAATGTTAGCAGGGACTCTGGCCTCAATTCATAATTTATATTTTATTGTTAATTTGGTGAAAAAAATCAGG
>JAVHOH010000095.1:0-1455 GCA_036169935.1 Minisyncoccota bacterium
TATTCTTCCATATTTCTTGTATGGGTTTCGTTGATAACGGCGCCTGCCCCAAGAAATAACAAAGATTTAAAAGTGGCATGATTTAAAGTATGGAAAAGTGAAGCGGTCAGACCAAGCATCGCTAGGCCAGGCATATTTAATGAAGTGAATACTAAACTTGCCCCAAGACCAAGGAGGATTATTCCGATATTTTCAATACTATGATAAGCTAAAAGTTTTTTTATATCATGTTCGGTCAGGGCAAAAAGTACTCCAAGCAGAGAGGAGACAGAACCGAGCACCAAGATTAAAAGCCCCCACCAGACCGGTACCGGCTGCATCATATCCAAAAAGATTCTTATCATCATATAGATGCCTGTTTTGATCATCACCCCGGACATCAAAGCCGAAGCGTGGGATGGAGCGGCCGGGTGGGCAACCGGTAACCAGATATGAAAAGGAATTATCCCTGCTTTTGTCCCAAAACCGATGAGAGCCAATATAAAGATTGTATTTTTCATTATTAAAGGTATATATAAAGACCCTGATTTGATCGTATCAAAATCAAAAGAACCGGTAAATTTATACATAAGCAAAAAAGAGGCGATAATAAACACTGTCCCGACGTGGGTCATTACAAGGTAGGTAAACCCGGCCCTTATATTTGCCATATCATCACCGTCGTAAATAACCAGAAAATATGAAGCGACTGACATTATTTCCCAGGCAATCAGAAAAAAAATTCCGTTTGAGGCGGTCACGACCAAAAGCATTCCTGCAATAAAAAGGTGGTAAAAGAAACCCAAAGCGCCGATGTTGTATTTTTTGTAATAATGTTTGACGTAATCGATTGCGTAAATCGAGGCGAAAAGAGTGACAAATGAAATTGCAAAGATAAAAAAAGACGAAAGTTTATCAATTTTTAGAGATAGTGAAACAACGGGTAAAATAATTTTTCCAATAATTAAAGTGGAATTATGCCCTGAAAAAAAAGAGGTTGTAGAGTAAATAATACCCCATAAAGCTCCAATAATTGCAAGGGTAGAACTCCAGAGATTTGAAAGATTATCATCTTTTTGTAAAAGCAGTGAACCAAAAGCGCCGATTAAAAAAATAATAATCAGATTGATCATATTCTTATCTCCTTATTATTTTTAATCATTTCTAAAATTTTTAAGAGATGGGAAAGAATTATTTTTGCTGATGGGGGATTGCCGGGAATATGGTAATTGACAGGGATAACCTTGTCTACGCCACCAACTATGGCGTAGGAATCCTTATATATCCCGCCGTCCAAAGCATCATCACCGACTGTGACTACTATTTTTGGATTGGGAGTGGCATCGTAAACTTTTTTTAAAGGTCCAGCCATATTCATAGTAACGGGACCGGTGACTAAAAGCATATCTGCGTGTCGCGGAGAGGCAACAAAGTGAATACCAAAGCGTTCAAGGTCGTAGGAAGAATTGGAAAGGG
>JAVHOH010000096.1:0-1431 GCA_036169935.1 Minisyncoccota bacterium
GTCGCAAATGGAAAAGGAGGGGTTTGGGGAGGAATTTTCCATTTGCTCCTCTTTTTGTTTTGGGGGAATTCGGGGCGGACATCATGAGTACATTATATGGCAGTTTGGAATAATACACAATGGAATATTATACTAGAGGAGTAATGCCAAGAGCAATTTATACAAAAGACCATAATGCAATCGTTGAGCGCTTGAAACAAGCGCGTACTGAAGCTGGTCTCGGACAGGTTGAAGTTGCAGAGAAACTCGGCAAGACTCAGTCTTATGTTTCTAAAATAGAATCGGGACAGAGGCGATTTGATGTTTTGCAACTCAAGGAGTTTGCAAAACTATACAAGAAACCTTTGGATTATTTCGTTAAATAAAATTATGAAAATGATGCCGAAATTCAATGAAATAATGTTCCCTATTCTTGATTGGATTAAAGATGGGTCTGAATATAACGTAAAGGAAATATCAGATAAAATTCGTGATAAGTATTTTGAATTATCTGAAGATCAGAAAAGCGAAATTGTATCTAATGGATATACAAGATTTCATGATAGGTTAATGTGGGCAAGGACTTATTTAAGCAAAGCCGGACTTGTTTTGAATACGAGAAGAGGTTTTATAAAAATTAGTGATAATGGTCTTAAATTGTTAAAATCAAAATCAATAGAAAAAGAGATCACTTTAGAAAATTTGGCAAAGTATGAAGAGTTTTTGGATTTTAAAAATAATAAAAAGGAGGATGATGAGAATTTAAAGAGTCTAGAAATATCATCCGATACCCCACAGGACAAAATAGATCAAGGATTTAATGAAATTGGAAAATCACTTAAAGATGAACTTTTGAAAAAACTAAAGGAGTCTAATCCGTATTATTTTGAAAAAATTATCTTGATACTTTTTAAAAAAATGGGTTACGGAGATTTTGAGGAAACCCCAAAGAGTGGTGATGGTGGTATTGATGGAATAATTAGTCAGGATAAACTTGGTCTAGATAGAATTTATACTCAAGCAAAAAGATATACACAAAACAATGTTGGAGAGAAAGAAATTAGAAATTTTATTGGTGCTATGAGTGGAGATGTAAGTAAGGGAATCTTCGTGACAACATCAAGCTTTGATCAATCCGCGATTAAAAAGGCGCATGATGATCATAATCATAAAATTATACTAATTGACGGTATAAAATTAGTAGATTTGATGATTAATTATGATATTGGAGTGCAGACAAAAACTACTTATAAAATAAAGGAGATTGATGAGGATTTCTTTGTTGAATAAATAATATGAATTATAACCATGAGATTTTAATTATTAAACAAGATGTTGCTCCGTACATCTATTTTGTATGCTCAATGGCTCAGCGAGGCAGGATGTATGGAGGCCTTAGTGGAAAAAGTGATTATATTGGAGGAGTATTTGATCGTTGGATTAACATCATTC
>JAVHOH010000097.1:0-1422 GCA_036169935.1 Minisyncoccota bacterium
ATTACATCTAATTATATATTAATCAATAGCAACTGTGGATAACCCCCACACCTTTTATTTTATATCCTTAGATTATATAATGTTGCTATGTATTATGTATATATTCTAAAAAGTTTAAAAGATGAAAAATTATATATTGGTTCAACTAATAATCTAAGGCGAAGACTTTCGGAACACAACGATGGACTTAATCGTTCAACAAAAGCAAGACGACCATTTGAAATTCGATATTATGAAGCTTGTTATAATGAACACGATGTTCGAAAAAGAGAATATGCGTTAAAAAAAGATGGTAAAGCACTTGGACAACTTAAACGAAGAATTTCCGAAAGTCTTAAATAAAATGAAAGGTGTGGGGGCTTAAGTTCTAGTCTGAATCACTACACCATTAAATATTTCCCTTGGCGTTGAATAGTTGTGTCTTTTTCTTGGCCGATTATTTAAAGCTCGAACGGCTTTAGTAATCTGTATTTGTGTAATGTTAGCAAAATACATTCCTTTAGGGAAGTATTGTCTTAATAATCCATTCCAATTTTCATTCGTTCCTCTTTCCCATGAATGATACGGAGTGGCACGGTATACTTTCATTTTTGTTTTGTTTTCAAGGTCTCTATCATAATCACCAAATTCTGGGCCATTGTCTCTCGTCATTGTAAGTCTTTTACTTTTGGGAATCTTCTTAAAAATTCTTGTTTCTTTTTTGTGAACAATCTCTGCTGTTACAACATCAAGTTTGTCTCCCAAACCAAACCCACTTTTTCTTTCAACAAGAGTTAGTATTCTTTTCACTTTTTCTTTTCCTAAAACCGTATCATTTTCCCAATCACCAATTCTCGATCTATTGTTTACTTCTTCTGGTCTTTCATCTATCCTTCGTATTTTTAAGCTTGTATTAAAGGTATTTCTAGCATATGTACCTCTTTTTCTACGGTATTTATTTTTCTTGTGTCTTAAACATTTTATCAAATCTTTTTTTTCTTCATATATGAATTGATAGATAGTCTCATGACATATTATTGTCTTCCCATAAATCTTTTTTAATCTACCTGCTATTTGTTCTGGGGACCAAAATAATTTAATTTTCTTTATTACGTATTTTCTTAATTGTTTATCATTTAGTTTCCGAAACTTTTTCTTGGCGTTCTTTCTTCTCTCCATGGCTCTCTGATGAGCATGAACGCCTCTATACACTCCATCTATATCTTTATTGTATTTAATCTCGTTTGATACACTAACTCTATGCATACCTAATATTTTTGCACACTCAGTTTGATTCTTTCTAGCATTTAGAAGAATTGCTAGCTCAACACGAGAATCTCGTGTAAATTGTATATGTGACATCCCTATGTTTGTAGTTAAGCTTATAATGGAATATAGCTATTCTACATCATGGGGATGTTGCGTTTCAGAATAGAATTCACC
>JAVHOH010000098.1:0-6794 GCA_036169935.1 Minisyncoccota bacterium
ATACAAATCCTTGACATAAACTGTTGAAGGGTGTATAATACAAAGGTTATACGTTCTTTTAAATTGCGAAATTTGCCATAGCTTTAAGTAAATAAAATTGTCAAACATCGGGTGTTTGACAGGTGTTTCTTTAAAGCTGTGGCAAACCCTGGATACCAGGTAGCCCAACAGTACGTAGACGGCGAAAACCGAAAGGAAAAAACACCATGGATAGACAGATTGGAAAACTCATCGCTCGCGTGGCCGAGAACCTTCCCGACATGGATGGTGTGGTCATGCAGGAATGGATTGACAACCCGAAGGGCTTACAACTCTTCCTCTCTGGCCTCAACCCGAAACCTAAGTCGACTCTTCTCGACTTCATCTCCACCATCAACATCACCGCGACGACTGAAAGGTTCGTCGCTCGCGACAAGTTCAAGTTGAAGAAGGACGGAGGTCTCTGCTCCTACTTCGGCGACAACTTCCGCCGATGGTTCCTCGGCAAGATCGAGGATCCGATCGGCGAGCAGACCCTTCGCTTCGCGAAATTGCGGAGGCAATCCGTGGACGGCCCCATCATCACCGAGCTGGGCGGTGAGGCGAAAGCCGAAACCACTCTGACAGAGGTTTGGTACCTCATGTCGCTCCAGCCCAACGGCGAAGCTGGAGTCCTGATCACCAATGGGTGGGCGAACATCTTCTACGTCCCGGATAGCGCTGGTGTGCTTCGCGCGGTCGGCGTGTACTGGCTCGGCCGCGGCTGGATCGTCAATGCGTTCGAGGTCTCGAACCCGGACAGTTGGGATGAGGGCGATCGGGTGTTCTCTCGCAATCCCTCAGTTCCTCAGGAGCCGGCCGTAAGCTGACCCTTAGGCACTGGGACTCTTTGACACTCGGTTCGCTTCGGCGGGCCGGGTGTCTTTTTAATTTAATAATGATATTATATTTCTGAAATCATGTATTACACGGCGGTTACAACTTTCGTGTCATGGTTTTAGGAAACTTTTTGTGAGAGTTGTGTTGGACTGATATTTTGTGTGTCTTATCTTACACAAGAGTATAAAATTTTTCTTTAAAAAATAACAATAATTGGTGCATGAGACTGGTGGACTTTTACGTCCCAAATAATATACAGCACGACTTTTGATATTAAATTGTGCTCAAGTCGGCAGTGCCATGGATGGTCTCATGTACGATAACACTGGTGTGCTTCGCGCAGTCAACGTGAACTGGAACGACAACGGCTGGAACGTCAATGCGAACGAGGTCTCGAACCCGAACAGTTGGAATGAGGGCAATCAGGTGTTCTCTCAAAACTCTTGTTTTTCTCTCGGTTAATTGCCGAGAGTTTTCTTTTCAAGGCCTTTTTTCCATCCACCCAGCATTCGTCCAATTTCTTGTAAATGTTCGGAAAGTAGAGAATATTTGTCATCTTTTATACATTTGTTTTCCCATGCAATTTGTAGGAAGAATTTAACACCGTCCAGTTTAGAAATGGCGATAACGAGACGAGATATTTTAGTTTCCGGTGGGAGATAGATAGAAATGAAAATATTTTCTAAAAGTCCAAGAAAATAATCTTCTATTTTTCCTCCTAAAGTGTAGCGATGAGATTTTGGAAAGTCATTATATATTTTAAACCAAAGAGAGTAGGCGGTTTTTGCTTTTAAAAGCGCTGAAGGCGCTGGGGGGGTTCCGGAAACATGAAACAATTTATTCATACCTACGATAGTATCATAACCATAGAAAAACTGCTTAAAGCTTGGCAGGAATTTCTGCGTGACAAAAAGAAGAAAAAAGATGTCATATTGTTTCAGGCAAGGCTAATGGATAATATCTTTAATCTTCACAATGACTTGAAAAACAAAACATATGTGCACGGGAGATATCATGCATTTAATATTTCTGACCCAAAACCAAGAATAATTCACAAAACAACAGTTAAGGATAGATTGTTACATCATTTAATCCACCAAGAGCTCTATGAATATTTTGATAGTAAATTTATCCACGATTCATATTCCTGCCGAACAGAGAAGGGAACACACAGAGCTATTAATAGATTTCGTGATTTTCATAGAAAAGTCTCTAAAAATAACACCAAAACCTGTTTTGTTTTAAAATGCGATATCCGAAAATTCTTTGCGAATATTGACCATCAGATACTTAAAAGTATTCTGTCAAAGGGCATCTTTGACACAGATGTTTTGTGGCTATTGTCTCAAGTTATAGATAGTTTCCTCTCAAGTCCCATTTACGCCATGGCTGAAATAGGGCAGAAAGGTTTGCCATTAGGTAATTTAACCTCTCAACTCTTGGTAAATATCTATATGAATGAATTTGACCAGTTTGTGAAGAGAGAATTAAAAATTAAATATTACATCAGATATGCGGATGATTTTGTCATTTTGCAAAATGACAAAATAGAACTCGAGAAGCTGTTAGAAAAAATGAAGGAGTTTTTGAAATGTAAATTAAAATTAGTTATGCATCCAGATAAAGTTTACATTAAAACTATTGCTTCGGGAGTGGACTTTCTTGGGTGGGTGAGTTTTCCAAAACATAGAATATTGAGAACGAGTACAAAGAAAAGAATGTTGAAGAATTTGGACAAAAACCCAAAAGAAGAAACGAAGCAGTCATATTTAGGGATGTTGAAACATGGGAATGCACACGAAATCAGTATTCAAATCTTTAAAAATAGGGTTTGACTTTATTTTTCAATCTGCTATTATCTAAATAACTGCACTTTTTGCAGTTTTTCTATTGTTTTTTTATTATTAATAGCTAATTTCGTTAGTAATTAAGCCTTAGCAACTGGTTCTCGTATGCTGAGTTTTGGTTATTAATCAAAAATATTATGGCAGAAGAATTTAAGAGAGATAAGCCGCACATCAATGTCGGCACCATCGGTCACGTTGACCACGGAAAGACCACTTTAACAGCAGCAATCTTGCACGTGTTGAATATGGCAGGAAAGACAGTTCGTCTTCGTGGAGTTGACCAAATTGACAATGCTCCTGAAGAAAAAGCTCGTGGAATCACTATTAACATTTCTCACAATGAGTACGCTACGGACACTCGTCACTATGCGCATATCGATGCTCCTGGACATGCTGACTACATCAAGAACATGATTACCGGTGCCGCTCAGATGGACGGCGCGATTCTTGTAGTTGCGGCGACCGATGGTGCCATGCCTCAAACTCGTGAACACGTTTTGCTTGCAAAGCAGGTTGGTGTTCCTAAAATGATAGTTTTCTTAAATAAATGCGATATGGTTGATGATAAAGATATGATTGATATGGTGGAAGAAGAAATTCGCGAACTTTTAACGAAACAAGGTTTTGATGGCGCAAATGTTCCAGTTATTCGAGGATCTGCCCTTAAAGCTCTTGAAGCAAAATCTGTTGATGATCCATGGGCAGCTAAAATTCTTGAGCTTGTAAATGCTCTCGATACTTATATTCCAATTCCTGAGAGAGATACAAAGAAACCATTTCTTATGCCAATAGAAGATATCTTTTCTATTGAAGGTCGTGGAACTGTTGTAACTGGAAAAATTGAAAGAGGATTGATAAAAGTTGGCGAGGAAGTAGAAATTGTTGGAATTAAACCTACTCAAAAGACAACCGTTACTGGGATTGAAATGTTCAATAAAAATCTCCAAGAAGGTATGGCTGGCGATAATGCTGGTGTTCTTCTCCGAGGTTTGAAAAAAGAAGATATAACTCGCGGACAAGTTTTGGCTAAGCCGGGCACAGTCACCCCTCATGATAACTTTACTTGTGAAATATATGTTTTGAAAAAAGAAGAAGGTGGACGCCACACTCCATTTTTCAAAGGTTACAAACCTCAGTTTTATATTCGTACGACAGATGTTACCGGCGATGTTACTCTGGCAGACGGCGTAGAAATGGTTATGCCAGGGGACACAGTTAAAATTACAGTTAAATTGGTTACGCCAGTTGCTCTTGAGGAAGCACAAAGGTTTGCTATCCGCGAAGGAGGCAAGACTGTCGGCGCCGGAGTTGTTACAAAAATTCTTGGTTAAATAAGTTATAAATTTTAGTTCAATGACAACAGCACATACAAAAATAAAAAAGCCTAGAGCTGCTAAAACTACTGTAGCTAAAACACCTAAAACCAGAGTTTCAGCCAAGACCGAGAAGGGCGAGGGCAGAGTAGTGCTTCGTATTCGAGTTCGAGCCTACGAGAGTAAAATCTTGGATGCATCCATTAAACAAATTATAGATACTGCTGTGCGTTATGATGCTTTAATCATAGGTCCTGTTCCTTTGCCCACTGAAATAAAAAAATATACAGTCAATCGTTCTGCTTTTATTTACAAAAATACGCGAGAACAATTTGAAATAAGAGTTCACAAACGCTTGATTGATATTATAAACCCAAATGCAAAGACTGTTGAGGCTCTGACTAATTTGTCGTTGCCTTCTGGAGTAGATATTGACGTGAAAATGATGTAACCTACGAGCTTAACACCACAAGAAATTATGAAATTCATACTAGGGACAAAAGAAAATATGGCAGAGTATTTTTCTGAAGACGGAACTGTTTTTCCAGTAACGATAGTAAATGCTGGGCCTGTGACCGTGACGAGAATCTTTGAAAAATCTAAAGATGGTTACAATTCTGTTCAGGTAGGATACGGCCTACAGAAAAAGGAGAGAGTTACAAAATCTAGCGCCGGAGCAATGAAAGGCGCCTTTTACAAAACTCTTAAAGAATTCAGGTTAAAACCTACTGATAAGACTGAAGCAAAAGAAGGGGATGTCATTGATGTTTCTGTTTTTGTTCCAGGTGATAAAATAATAGTAACAAGTGTTTCCAAAGGTAAGGGTTTTCAAGGAGTTGTGAAGCGTCATGGTTTTCATGGCGGTCCACGTTCTCATGGTCAAAAACATTCGGAGCGAGAACCCGGAAGTATTGGCGGAGGGTTACGAACTCATGTTCCTAAAGGGATGAGAATGGCAGGCAGAATGGGTTCCGATCGCATCACCCAGAATAATCTGCAAGTCGTTTTTATTGATAAAGAAAATAATTTGATGCTCGTTAAAGGGGCAATAGCCGGAAAACGCGGGACTTTAGTAGAAATAGTAAAAAGAAGTTAAAAGTTATAAATTAAAAAGATGGAAGCAAAAATCGAAAATAAAATACAGACAAAAATATATGACCAAAAAGGCGGAGTAGCTGGAGAAATAAATCTTCCTGCAAAAGTTTTCGGGGCTTCGTGGCGAGCAGATTTGGTGCATCAAGTGGTAGAAGGCATGCGTAGCAACAAACGTTCCGGAACCGCAGACACGAAAGACAGGGGAGAAGTAAGCGGGGGAGGCAAGAAGCCTTGGAAGCAAAAAGGAACTGGACGTGCTAGACATGGTTCTAGCAGAAGTCCTATTTGGGTTGGGGGAGGAGTTACCCACGGTCCTTTGAGTGAAAAAAATTACAAGAGAAAAGTATCAAAGAAAATGCGGGCTCAGGCACTTTTTTCAGTACTCTCTAAAAAATTAAAAGATAAAGAAATACTTTTTGTTGATTCTTTAGATATTTCCAAAATAAAAACAAAAACAGCTTTAGAAGTTATGAAGAATTTAGCAAAGGCATCTGGTTTTAAACCGCTTGCGGGGTCAAAGAAAGTCAGAGTATTAACAGCTCTTTTTGAACGCAGTGAAAAAACAGAAAAAAGTTTTAGAAATTTGTCTCAATTAGAAATAGTTTTCCTAAAAAATTTAAATCCGCTTGATGTTCTTAATCACCAATATCTTTTAATAGAAAACCCGGTCGAAAGTATAAAATTTTTAGAATCCAGAGGATAATTTATGACAACAATTATTAAAAATCCAAGAGTTACCGAAAAAGCTTCTTTTGCTTCTGAACAAAATGTTTATACTTTTGATATTTCGAAATCGGTCAATAAAACAGAAATCAAAAAAGCCATTTTTACACTTTATAAAGTAAAGCCCATAAAAGTAAATGTTTTGAATATTCCAAGAAAAAATATTATGTCCAAAGGCAAAGCAGGAGTGCGCGGCGGAGGTAGAAAAGCTTTAGTTTATTTAAAAAAGGGAGATAAGATAGAGTTTATTTAGCTACGAGCTTAACGCCACATAATTTTATGAAAACATACAAACCAACAAGTAAATCAAGAAGGCAAATGACCAATGTTAGCTATCGGGGTATTTTGACTACGTCAACACCTACTAAATCTCTTACTCATGGTTTTAGGCGTAGTGTTGGTAGAAATAGTGCAGGACGTATTACTATGATGCATAAGGGCAGTGGACATAAGCGCCTATATCGTGATGTGGATTTTTTATATAATAAAAAAGAAATTCCTGCAAAAATAAAGTCTGTTGAGTATGATCCAAATCGTTCAGCCTTTATTGGGCTTGCTCAATATAAAGATGGAGAAAAGAGATACGTAGTACTGCCAAAATCTGTAAAAGTTGGTAGTTCTTTTATTGTTGGAGAAAAAGTTTCGCTTGAAGTTGGTAATAGGCTTCCCTTGAAGAGTATTCCAGTTGGAACTTTTGTTTATAATATTGAAATTAAGCCTATGGGTGGTGCAAAAATTGGCCGTTCGGCAGGAATTTTTGCGCAAGTAGTTGCTAATGCAGATGGATATACAAATTTAAAAATGCCTTCAACTGAAATTAGAAAAATAAATGAAAATTGTTGGGCTTCAATTGGTACTGTTTCTAATGAAGAACATCATTTGGAAAATTATGGGAAAGCTGGGAGAAGTCGCTGGAAAGGTATTAGACCAAAAGTTCGTGGTACTGCGATGAATCCAG
>JAVHOH010000099.1:0-1404 GCA_036169935.1 Minisyncoccota bacterium
AACAACCCGTCAGTAGTCCCAACCCCCAACAACAAGCCACCAACCTTATTCCTACCACAGTCGAAACCAAATCTTCTCCAAGTAACCAAGAAACTAATAACCCATCACCTATGATTGTAAAGGCCGGTTTTACCGGTGCTATCGACGAACCGATCCCACAAAATATAATCGATCTATCCGTTCAGAAAAAAGATTTAAAATCAAAAGTTCCTCTAACTCTTTCTACTTTCTCAATTGACTTTAACTATTCTGAAGATAGATTCGAAGTTACTCTTAAAGACCCAAAAGACCAAGCTAAACAAGAATTTGAAACCTGGAGGACGGCTAATTATCCAGGATTAGGTGTGGAACAATTTCAACTCAAATAATCTCCTAGGAGCACCGTCTCGACCTCCTCAACCTTCTTTAATTTTTCGTCATTCGTTATAAAGATTTTTGATTTTGTATCCCAGGCACTGGCTATCTGCAGACAATCAGGTACCGAAAACTTATATTTTTTTCGTAATTCTATTGTCTTTTTTGTGATTGAGAGATTTGGATAAATAACTTTTAAGCTATCAGTGTGGAGCAAAAATGTTTCGTATAGTTCTGAAAGATTTTTTTTGTCTTTAAGTCCTGGAAAAGAAAGCACTTCAATAAGGCTGATAAAAGAAGTGTTTAACAAAACTTTTTTTCTTTCGAGAAGTAGGAATAATTGATTAGTGAGTAGAGAATATTTTGGATGAGCCTGAAATTGATAAATAAAAATGTTTGTATCCATCCCGATTACTTCCTTATTTTTTATCAAATTTTCAAATTTTTTATTCATATTTCTTTTCCCATGAATCTCTCTCCTGTTTTATATATTCGTCCGAATCAACACCCCACCAAGCATCCTTCCCCAAACCTAAACTGTATGTGCTGATATTTTTTGGTTTAACTCGAAGTACAATTGCCTTAGTTTTAACCCAGTCGACTACATCAAGTATTAATTTGACCCCATCTTTAAGATCGAGTGTTTTTCTAAGATCGGCAGGTATTGTTATTTGCCCCTGAGGGCTGACAGTAATTGTTCTCATATTTCGACTTTGCTCAATATTATAATAATTTTATTTATACTACAAATCTAAAATATTGTCAAGTGAATTTTTAGATTGAGATTGTAAATAAAACACAATACGAATCTACGAATTTATGCAAATGATACGAATTATGCTAATATTTCTTTATGGGGAAGATTATTTATTCAGATCTTTCTTATAAAATTAACGGTATTCTCTTTAAGACACATAATACTTTGGGAAGAAATTGCAGCGAAGGTCAATACTCCGATTTTGTAGAAAAACTTTTAAAGGAATCCCAACTAAAATATGAGCGAGAAAAGACATTGCCACCAATGTTTGATGGAGAAAAATCTGGTCGAAA
>JAVHOH010000100.1:0-1403 GCA_036169935.1 Minisyncoccota bacterium
CTGGGGAGGAATCCTCCGCTTGCTCCTCTTTTTGTTTTGGCGAAATTCGGGCGGGATTCATTCCTTAAATTCTTTAAAAATGTTATCATAATAATATATCAATATGGATTTAATAACTTATAATATAATTATAGTAATATATTACAATGAATGCAAGTAAAATATCAAAAAACATAAAAAAATACAGAAACAAGCTTGGTGTATCACAAGATAGATTATCTAAACTTGCCGATGTTACCTATAACACAATTATAAAAATTGAATCTGGGTCTAATACCAATCCTACGATTGATACTCTTTCTAAGATTGCCAAAGCTCTTAATGTTTCAATAGATCAACTAATGAAATAATTATGCCTATTTTTAATGATTTTAAATTAGAAGATTGGAAAGATTCCGAAATTTGGACAGATAGTTTGTGGCTAATTTCTGAAAGAGATAAAAGTGGAAAACATGATGGTTTTTATCATGGCAATTTTGTTCCACAAATACCAAGACAATTAATTAATAGATATACAAAAAAGGGAGATATTGTTTTAGATCCTTTCTTGGGAAGTGGTACCACCGCTTTTGAGTGTGAGACCCTAGAAAGAGGTTTAGTCGGTGTTGATATACAAAACGAGATATTAAAAAATGTATATTCTAAATTAGATGAAAAAAATAAAACAAAATTTGCATTAATAACAGGAGATAGTGGTTCTTCTAAAATTTTAGAAGAAATAAAAACTAAATTATCTGAAAGAAAAAAAGATTTTGCACAATTTGTAATATTACATCCACCATATGCAGACATTATAAAATTTAGTGATAAAAAAGAAGACCTTTCAAATACAAAATCATTAAAAGAATTTTTAGATAAATTTTCTTTAGTTTTAAAAAATAGTATTGAGGTTTTGGAAAAAGATAGGTATTTAGCAATAGTTATAGGCGATAAATACAGCAAGGGACAATGGATTCCATTAGGATTTTATTGTATGAACGAAGCGATGAAATTGGGTTTAATACTTAAGAGTATTGTTATAAAAAATATGAGTGGAAATAGAGCAAAACAAAATAAGGAATCTATTTGGAAATATAGAGCTTTATCTAGTGATTATTATATCTTTAAACACGAGTATATTTTAATTTTTAAGAAAAATTAAGACGGCCTTCTGTCATTAATTTATAAATTCCAGCCATATTGAAACGAAATTTAAAGTTATCTCTATTGTTGTGAACTTGGAACTCACCTATTGCCACACCATCATATTCATATTTTACAGTATTACTTTCGTTCCATTCAGCAACTGTTGTTTTTGTAAATGAGATTTTTGCAGGATCCCAGATAGGGCTACTGGTTTTTTTGATTACTATATATTTTGGATCAGCAGTAGGATTGTCATTAGAATCAACCACATTAAAAAT
>JAVHOH010000101.1:0-1386 GCA_036169935.1 Minisyncoccota bacterium
GCCCGCAGAGCAAAAAGACTCGCCACTCCAGTATAGCCGAATAAATTTAAAAACTTTGGCCTTGAAGCAGAGGAAGAATTTTCTCGAATTTTTTCTTCTATAAAATCCCAATGACTTGCTTGTTCGGGGAAAAATCCTAAATGACGAAAAGGCGTAGGTGAAGCTAAAAACTTAATACCCTTATACTCCATCTCCCATTTTTTGAGCAAGGACTCCCCTCGCTCATTTTTACTCATTTTCCATCCAGCTTTTGCTCCAGTACGAGAGCTCCAAAATTTGCCGTCAGTATTTTTCCATAAATGTTCCACACTCGGTGTTGAACATTTTGGCCAAACTGCATCTTCGTATGGACGCACAAAAGTATATTTACCAAATCGCTCCAGCTTCTCACCCTCGCCCGTATCTAGAAGCTCATAGTCCTGCCAATCTTTTGAATAAAAAATACTGATTTCTTTTTTTGTCATATTAAAAATTCTATTACATCCCCATCTTGCACAATATATTCTTTGCCTTCAGTGCGCACCCAGCCCTTTTCTCTAGCTTTTGCAAAACTTCCGGCTTCAATCAGTTGGCCATAAGACACCACTTCCGCCCGAATAAATTTTTGTTGAAAATCTGTGTGGATAGAACGCCCGGCAAAAGGCGCCGTCGCTCCGCGCAGAGTTGTCCATGCCCGCGATTCGTCTTCTCCAGTGGTAAAAAAAGTTATCAAATTTAACAAATCATAACCTGCTTTAATAAGATTATCCAATCCTGTGCCAAAAATAGGGTCGACTTCTATGTATGGACCGGGAAGCTTAGAGATAAAATCATTTTTTACATTTTCCGCCACTTCTGATTTGTTTAGCACATAAAGTATCGGTTTTTTTATCCCCGCTTGTTCTAATTCAAAATTTATCACTTCTATATCGAAAAGAGGGTCAATTTTATTATGCACGTGGATAGTATTTGAGTCTTCAAAAATCCTCACCACCTCAATAATGGCGTCCACTTCGCGAATATGGGAAAGAAATTTATTGCCAAGCCCGGCCCCCTCGGAGGCTCCTTTAACCAACCCCGCGATATCCACGAATTCCACCACCGCAGGAATAGTCTTTTTTGATTTAGATATTTCTGAAAGTTTAGTTAGTCTCTCATCTGGCACCGACACAATACCCACAGATGGATCAATAGTGCAAAAAGGATAATTTTCCGCCGGCACGCCCTTTTTCGTCAGCGCGTTAAAAAGCGTGGATTTACCCACATTTGGCAAACCGACAATTCCGATTGATAGTGACATATGAAGACTATAGCAGAATTTTGGGAAATTTAAAAATTAAATTATTTTTCATTATCAAAATGTAATTTCAATAAGAAAATAGTTTGATTTTTAAGTTTCTCACGAGC
>JAVHOH010000102.1:0-1382 GCA_036169935.1 Minisyncoccota bacterium
CCCCCTTCCTTTTTGCCCGCCTGCTTGGGCTTCGCCCCCAAAACTTTTCGGCGGACGGCAGGACAGAAGACAAAAAAGAAGATAAAAGAAGAATAACGCTTGCCCCACCCACCCATGCGCGCGTTATGACAAAGGAACTCCCTAACTTTGTTTGACTAAATGCTAAAAATTTTATATACTAACAAGCAGTTGTATATTTTATTGTATCCATACTAACTATAATAGTAAAACTATACGAATATGTCAAACGAAAAATCCACAATTGGCGAGAATATAAAGAAATACCGAAACAAGCTTGGTATTTCTCAAGATGTGCTTTCCAAAAAAGCAGATTTAGCTTTTCATACGATTGCCAAAATTGAAGCTGGTTCTACTCCCAACCCAACCATTGATACTGTCAAAAAAATCGCGGATGCATTGGGTGTTTCACTGGATGATTTAATGGAATAATATTTATGCTCAAACTGTTCTTGAAAATATTTAAAACTCCCCAAAATATTGTTTCTGTTAGCGCTGATGAAGTAGCGGCGGCGGATGTTTCTTTGGTTGGAAAAAAAATTGAAAAGAGAATCAAAAAATTATTTCAGGGTTCTTTGGCGATTCGGCAGATTGATGCTGGCTCAGATAATGCTTGTGAACAAGAGCTCGTTGCATTATCTAATTCTTTTTATGATGTGGCACGTTTCGGGATTCACTTCGTAGCTTCTCCGCGACACGCTGATATGCTTTTGGTTACCGGCCCGGTAACCCGCAATATGGCGGAGGCTGTTAAACGAGCTTATGAAGCCACACCGGATCCAAAAATAGTTGTGGCCATCGGTGATGACGCAATTGACGGGGGAATTTTCAAAGATTCATACGCTGTTGTCGGCGGAGTAAATGCGGTTATTCCGGTAAATTATCAGATTGTCGGTGATCCACCGACTCCCAAAGTTATAATATATTCTTTATTAAAAATTCTGGAAGATTTAGATGTGGCAAAAACACAATCATAGTAATATGTTAGATATCATTGCATCCTCAACAACTTTTTATTTTATACTGGCATTGTTTTTCGTTGGCGCAGTCGGTTCTTTGCTATTGAAAAAAAACGATGTTGCCGCTAATTTGTGGGGTAATTTTTTTGCCATTGCCGGGTCAGCAAGCGGAATTATTTTTGGAATGGCGACAATTTTTTCAGGGCAAGTCCTGTCTTTTACAGCAGGGAAAGCCTCGTTTCCATTATTAGCATTAACATTGCGAATTGATTTGCTCTCAGCCTTTTTCATTTTGATTGTTTCTTTGATTGCGTTTGTTTGTTCAATTTATGCCATTGGTTATGTAAGGCACTATTATCATAAATATAACATCGGCGCTTTGGGTTTTTTCTACAACTTGCTCAT
>JAVHOH010000103.1:0-1380 GCA_036169935.1 Minisyncoccota bacterium
AATGTTGGTTTTTATGATAAAATGTACTAACTATGACTCTTGAGGAAAAAATAAATGATTTACTAACCTCTGGTATAGGTACCTTTATTGACCCCCAAGGTTCCTTTAAAGAAAAACTCTTAAAAAAAACAAAAGGGGAGTATTCAGGAGAAATTATCATTAAATTTGGCGTTGACCCAACACGCCCAGATATTCACCTTGGACACGCCGTTGTTCTTCAAAAATTACGCAAATTTCAAGACTTGGGATGCAAGGTAGTTTTTCTTGTGGGTGATTTTACTGCTTCCATAGGTGACCCTACGGGAAAAAGTAAGGTTCGCCCTGAAATAGAACAACAAGAAATTGAAAGGAATATGAACACCTATCTTTCGCAAGTTGGGAGAATCCTCTTATTAGACCCCGCTGTATTTTCTTGGATTAGAAACTCAGATTGGTTTTATGGAGTAAGTGACCTTCTTCCTGATGATCGATTACACAAGGAGTTAAAGGAAAAAAATATTGATCCAAACTCATTTTTAGGAAAAGCCTATTTGTATGAAAAAACACGCATGCAGGTTACTGAGCTTAAAAAGAAGGAGGTCGTAGGCATCACGTTACGTGGTTTATTTTGGACACTCGGAAGAATAACCCATGCACAACTTATTGAAAGGGATATGTTCCAGAACCGCCTCAAAGAGGGTAGTCCTCTTTTTGTTCATGAGATGCTCTACCCTATTCTTCAGGGGGTAGATTCTCTCGCCCTCTATAATATTTATGGGGCCTGTGATTTAGAAATTGGAGGAACGGATCAAACTTTTAATATGCTTATGGGTCGTGAGGTAATGAAGATAAACAAACAGCCTGAGCAGGCAGTGATAAGTATGGAAATTCTCGTTGGGTTGGATGGAAAAGAAAAAATGAGTAAAAGTTTGGGTAACTATGTTGGTATCACTGACGAACCGCATGATATGTTTGGAAAAATAATGTCCATCCCCGATTTAGCAATGGTAACTTATTATAAACTCTGTACTTCTGCTGAAAAAGAAAGAATTCATATGGTAGAAAAAAAACTTGGGGATACTGCAATAAATCCACGAGACATCAAACTTGATCTTGCTGAGGAAATTACAGCAATATATCATGGTGCCGAAAAAGCAAAACAATCCCGCGAAGCCTTCCTCTCTACGTTTCAAAAAAAAGAAATTCCTGAGGATATAGAGGAACTTAAAATGAATGAATCTGAACTATTTTCTGACCTTTTGGTGCGCGGGAAAGTAGTTTCGTCAAAGAGTGACTGGCGTCGTCTTGTGGAAGAGGGGGCGGTAAAGCGTTTAGGGGAGGATAGCGTAGAAGAAAAAATAACTAATTACCTCGAGATTGCTGTTCCTGGGATATATAAAA
>JAVHOH010000104.1:0-1373 GCA_036169935.1 Minisyncoccota bacterium
TTAGATTATCCGCTTTCGCTTGAGCTAAAAATATTTCAATAAACCGCGGAGATAATCTTGTTTTTTCGCGATGTCGCTTCGGATAAACTGAAACTAAATTGATCGGCTCGTATTTATCTATTCTTTTACTGGTTAGAAACGATACATAGCCGGGGGCGACATCCTTGTCGATTACTACATTGGTTATGTTTGTATAGATATAACCGTAGTTTAAAATTTCTTCACCATAATATTTACCTCGATCTGGTTCAGGCATTCTCATAATTCTTCCCACTGTTTGAATAGAAAAAATCGGACTATGCCACTCTCTAAACAGCGCCATAACTTGCGCTCGCGGACAATCCCAGCCCAAAGCAATTGCTTGTTTGAAAAGCAAAACCTCTACTTCACTATCATTTTTCTCTACATCTTCTTTGTTTATATGCTCACCAGAAAGCCAAATAGCCAGCTTGTTATTTCCTTTTTCGGTAGAAATATTAAAATCATCTTTTAAAATTTTAATTACCTTGTCCTTCAGCTCGTCCTCTCTTTGTCCTTTTCTATCTGGCAACTGAATCAAGACTAACGGATTTATATTACTACCTTCTTTTTTGTAGCTTTTGATTAGTTCCGCTCTTTTTTTCAAAGCTTCACCTATAACTGTTTTTTCACTATCTTTGTCAAACTTTTTTTCGCCCAATTCCGTTTTTATTTTGCCTTCTTTAAATACATTTACAAAATTTTCATTTAAAACCAGCGACTTTTTAATCATCGCTTCTTTTTTTACATCATCCACCAGAATTTTTACATCATAATCGCCCTCAAAAATCGGTGTTGCCGAAACTTCAATCGTTAAGCTTGGATCTATGTCCTTGCGAAGCTGAAGCGCGGCGGACTTCTCTTTTTTATCCATCTGTCCGGCTGAATAATGAACCTCATCAATAATCAAAACGATTGTTCTGCCTTCTTCTCGTGTTCTTTCCAAAACCTTTGAAAGATAAAATTCCTGTTCGTTTTCTTTAACAATAGTGTTAGTTCCTTTTTTATTTACGCTAGACCAATTGAAAAACAAAATTTCATTTTCCTCTATTTTTCTATCATTCAAATCTTCAAAATACGAACATTCTAAAGTTCGGCTTTTTTCGTAGTAAATATCCAATTTTTCCTTGCTCTGAATATGCAGTTTTTTCGGCGCCGCCCAAATAAAACTCAGGGGTTGTTTTACTTCCTTGTCATCAACCAATTGCTTTAAAAACTCCGCCATCATTATTGTTTTGCCCGAACCGGTCGGCGCTTTAAAAACCAATTTCTTACCGCCGTCCGCGCTTAAAAGCTTTTTGGCTTTATCCAATAAATCGGCTATGGCATCTTCTTGATATATTTTTAGTTGCATA
>JAVHOH010000105.1:0-1365 GCA_036169935.1 Minisyncoccota bacterium
AATCTGTCGCACCCGCTCGCGGGTCAAATTATAATTCTTACCGATTGCTTCCAGGGTTTCCATCGCAACTCCGCCTAGGCCAAAACGTTTGCTTAAGATTGCGCGGTCGCGTTCCTTGAGCAAAGCCAAAAGCTCGCCAACTAAAGACAACGGTTGAAAATCATTAAGATTGTTCTGGGTTCTGGAACCAATAATTTGATCCAAAATATTGGAACTGCTACTAGGGAGCAAATTTTTTGTGTCGTTTTCAGACATAAATTTATAGTAAATATAGTATAGCACAAATTTTAACTTCTGTCAAGAGCTTGGTTCGCGAGTTCAATGAGTAAGTGCAACACCTAATGTAAACTTAGGTTATGAAGCAATATCAACAACTAAGCATAGAAGAACGAGAAAAAATACAATTAGGGCGCTGGGACAGGAAATCAATCAGGACAATAGCCGAGGAATTGAGCAGATCCCCCTCAAGCATCAGCCGGGAGTTAAATCGTAACTTCCCTCAAGAGCATAAAGTCTACACGCCCAGGCTAGCTCAAGCCAGGGCTGCTACTACAATCATGCTAAGAGGCAAACGCCCAAGACTTAAGGATCCATTCATACGAAGATATGTGGTTACGAAGCTAAAAAAAGATTTTTCTCCGGAACAGATCTCGGGTAGATTAACCGACGAGCATCCTGAATACTCAATTAGCCCGGAAGCCATTTACCAATTCATCTATGCGCAATATCGAAGAGATGGCTTTGGAGAATGTATTGGACTTGATCTGCGGAAATATCTGAAACGAAGACATAAAGTTCGAAGAGCTAAACACAATCCGTTCCCCAAAGAAATCGGTAAAATCCCTGATACTGTAAGTATTCTGCAACGACCGGATGTCGTTAATCAAAGGGCTCGGATTGGTGATTGGGAGGGAGATTCAATGATTTCAAGAAAGAGTTTTGCTGGTCTGAATACTCTGGTGGAAAGAAAGAGTGGTTATGTAATGATTTCAAAACTTCACAAGGTTGGAAAAGTTGAGACTGCTGCAACGATTAGCAGAAGATTAAAAAATATTCCCATTGATTATCGACACACGTTAACATTGGACAATGGCAAGGAGAATACAAACCACAAAGAAATTAAATCCAATTTAAATATTAACGTTTACTTTGCCAGAACCTACTGCTCAAATGATCGAGCCACTAATGAAAACACTAACGGATTGATTAGGTACTACTTACCTAAAGGAACTGATTTTGCTACAGTACATTTAAACACCGTTAGAGCCATTGAACGGAAACTGAACAACAGACCCAGAAAGAGATTGAATTGGAAAACACCGCATGAGATATTTAACAGTGTTGCACTAGAACATTGAATCTACC
>JAVHOH010000106.1:0-6448 GCA_036169935.1 Minisyncoccota bacterium
CCAGCTGAACCGATACATCCATGTTAGTCCTTATCCCCACCAACAGCGAAACCTTTGTTGTTTTTCATAAATATTTCTAAAAATTAGCAAACTTGATAATAACTTAAATTAAGTATAACTACACCAATCAAAAACACCTAAATGAAAATTTAGGTGTTTTTGATTATGTATTTGCAACAGAATTTGAGACGGGAGTCAAAACTATTTCCGTATCTCCGATTTTACTCATTATAGATAAAACTTGTTCAGCATATTTGGGAACAATAGAAGGTGGATTGTAAGCTTGTAAAATTTCTTTAGTGATCTTTTTATCATAATGATGAGCGGTATTCGGATTGTTTCCACCAAGATTCTTGGCCACGGTCTCAATCGCTTCTTCGGTAGTTTTAAAACCAATCTTACAAGAACCCCAACCGAAGGCGTTATTTTTTACTTTATCACAATCATGTTTTCCACCAGTAGATTCGCGCACAGCAATAGCAGCGAGCAAGCGCCAGTCAAGGTCGTTCTTTTTCGCCTCAACCACCATTTTCATGCCGGTACCTTCTAAGGGCATGTCGTGTTCCGCGAAATAAGCATCTATGGCATCTGCTTTAGCTTTTTGGATCTTAAGTTTAAGATCAGCCTCCGCCTTTGAATTCACAGCTTGATTAAGAGCTGATGTTCCATTAGCTTCAATATTAACTTTTTTGACCAATATATTTGATGAAATCTCAGGGTTATGAAGGCTTCCAAAGGAAAGCGACATGGTCATAACAGGCAAAAACACCAGAGATTGCACAAAACGTATTAGATTGTTATTTTTCATATTTGAGCGGTATGTGCTCCGCCAACTTCTTTACTGTCTACTTCAGCCAAACTTTGACTTACCTTCTCATATTATCATGTTAAAGGTTAAAAGTCAATGGTTATGAAACATTTTTACCATATGTCAAATCTAAAATAGCTTATATTATAAGGTTATTTCAAAATAGAACTATTGACAAATAATACTAAAAGTAGAATAATATAGGACTTGTGGATAACCTCAAGAGAAAACTACACCAATTTGAACACCTTGTCGGCAACCTTGTATGCTTCCCCTGCTCCCATGGTCACAAAAACGTCTTTAGGTCCTAAGTTTAAGGCTTTTACAAAGTTTTCTGCCTCCTCAAAGCTTCCAAATGCCCGCGCATTCTCTCCCTCCAGGGATATCGCTTTTGCCAAAAGCTCACTTGAGATACTCTCATCCTTACTCTCTCTAGCAAAATAGATAGGCAAAAGAAATACCTGGTCTGCCCCTTTAAAGCATTTAGTAAAATCATCAAACAATGCTTTCGTACGGCTATAGAGATGGGGTTGGAAAAGCACCGTGATCTTCATGTCTCCTTTCGGGTAGAGTTCTCGCAATCCTTCTAAACTAGCCTTTATCTCTGTAGGATGATGAGCGTAATCATCGTATATAATTATCCTTTCTTTAGTCTCTCCTTTTTTTTCTAAACGCCTCCATGTGCCAGAAAACTCACTTAATGATTTTTTTGTAACTTCTTCATTAATCTGTAAAAAGTCAGCTACAGCGAATGCTGCTGCTGCATCTAACCTATTATGCAATCCGGGAACTAAAAGTTTTGGTACTTTTTCTAAAAATTTACTGTAGTCAGAAATTACTTTTTCACTTTGCGCAGAGAGTTGCTTGAAGGCGCTCTGTATATCTCTTAAATCTTTGTAGTAATCTAAGTGTTCTGCTTCTATATTAGTAATAACTAAAATTTTTGGTTTAAGATTTAGAAAAGATCGTTCATATTCGCAAGCTTCAACTATAAATAAATCACTTTTTCCGACAATAAAATTGGATTTAGATTCTTTGAACAAAGAACCGACGACGACTGAAGGATCTTTCCCCGCATCAATTAGTATTTTGGCAATCATTGCTGTCGTGGTCGTCTTGCCGTGAGTACCGGAAACAGCGATGGTATATTTACCGGCAGTCACCAGCCCCAATGTTTGAGGATAACTTCTGTGTGGAATACTGGAATTTACCATTAGATCAAAAAGCTTTTTATCATAGTGTGGAATAGCAAGAGTATAAATTATAAGTTCGGTATCTTTAGGAATTAATTCAAAATTTTGACCGATTATTATTTTTACCCCCAGTTTCTTTAGCTCTTGGGTAATTTGATTTTCGGACATGTCCGAACCGGAAACCTCTTTCCCTTCCAAAAACATCATCCGCGCAATAGCAGAAATACCTATTCCGCCGATGCCGATAAAAAATACTTTTTTAATTTTGGATAAATCTAAATTCTGCATATTATTTCCCGCCTGCATTAGCTATGCTAAAAGCATTGCGGGCAGGTAATTTCTTAACTATTTTCATAAACAAATCATTTCGTTCATATTCATTATTAAATTGCCCAAAAGATGCAAATGCTGGAGAAAAAAGAATAATGTCTCCGCGTGAGGCAAGACCTAACGCAATTTTTACCGCTGTTTTCAAATCTTTCGCTGTTTCATTCGTAATTTGTAATTCGTAATTCGTAATTAAAACATCTGTTCCTGTCCCCGGAATCATTATAACTGCTTTGCAATATTTATTTACAACTTTTACAAAATTGTTCAAATCGAGTTGTTTATCCGAACCGCCACAGATAAGTACAATTTCCTTTTTCCAGACGTCGGACATCTGATGTCCGACGTCTGGAAGGTTATGCACAGAAAGTGCTTTAATTCCCGCCATGGTTGCCTCGGGAGTTGTGGCATTGTTGTCATTATATATCTTTACACCTTTGATCATCTTTACATACTGAAGACGGCCTTCCAATCCTTTGAAATTCGCTACAGTTTTTTTGATTTTCTCTACAGGCATTTTGAATTGTTTTACTGTTTCTACTGCATAAGCTAAGTTTTGTCTTTGGTGTTCTCCTGGTACGATAAATTTCCAACTTTGTACGTTTTTCTTGTCCGCTAAACTAATTTTACTTTTTAATTTTGCCTGTCCTGAGCTTGTCGAATGGATTATTAATTTTTTAATATCCGTATTAGTAATCAAAACATCCCCCTTTTTTTGATATTTAAAAATATTAGCTTTATCCGCAAAATATCTTTTCATGGCTTTACCTGTGGTAAGCTTAGTCGAACCGTAATAATTCATATGATCTGGCATAAAAGAAGTGAAAACTGAAATGTGCGGAGAGATTTTTGCTTCACCAAAACCTTGCAACTGCCAGGAATCGAGTTCACAGACCAAAATATCTCCATCTTTTACTTTTTTGAGTAATGGAAGTGTCGCTACTCCCTTGACGTTGCCCCCAATATAAATTTTTCTTTTCAAAAATTTCTCATTCTGTTTAAGAATTTCATAAGCAAGCGCTGTCGTCATAGACTTTCCGCGAGTGCCAGTTATCCCGACAAGCATGACTTCCGGCGCGCATTTTGCAAAAAGAGATACATCCATTTCTACAGGTATTTTATTTTTTTTAGCTTCTTTTATATAAATAGAATCAAGAGGCACGCCTGGATTTTTTAAAATCATATCTCTGCCCCTAAAATCTTTTAATCTATGCTCTCCTAAAACAAACTTAATATTTTTAAATTTATTTAGTGCTTTTACCGAAGTCGCCAGTTGTTTTCTTGATTTTAAATCCGTCACAATCAAATCCGCTCCGCATTCAGCCAAGAATTTAGTATATCCAAGCCCTCGCCCCAAAAGCCCAAGTCCCATGACCGTTATTTTCTTACCTTTAAAAAATTTTTTATAATTTTGCATTTAAATTACTTCTTTTTGATAACATTTTTCACAATACATAATAGGGGCAACTTCTTCAGTTAAGTTTGTATAAGTATCTTTACTACAATTAGAACATTTTCTAATAAAAAACTTAAAAGAACCACGGCGTTGTATGCGATCTTTATGTCTACAAAAGAAACACTTTCTTGGAATTGGTAAAACCATTTTTTTATAAAAAAGTAACTCTCGCTCTGTAATTTTATAATTTCTCTCACATTCAAGACATCGTAAAATTTCTTTTGTTATAGAATCTTCCACATTTCTAATATGATCTGGAATATTTTCAGGCAACAACGTCTCTCTACCTTTGGTAATTTGAATATCATCCTCAAAACGAAAACCTTGAGCCAAGGCTTCTTCTTTAGTCAGAGGCAAATTATCATTAGCAATTGTTTCGTTATAAGCAAAAGGAGCAATTTCTGGTGGCATCATCAAACCATATAAACCTTTCTCAGTAAGTTCTTTCGTAATATGTTCTTTTAATTCTTCATACTGTTCTTTCGAATATTGTTTGTTTAAAATACAATAACTAGCGTTTCTAAGACCAACACACCCAAAACAATTAGAACAATTTTTTAAATCAAATGAATATTCTATCTCCTGACAATTATCAATTCCATAAGATCCAATAATTTTTTGAGAAAATCCAACTGCTATACATTCTAAAAGAAGTTCTGAATAATAACCAAAACCCAAACAATCATAAGAATCTTTAAGAGATTTCACAAAATGACAATTTTTACAATTTTCTGAAGAAAAACATTCAAAACAATTATTAAGATTTTTTGAGTCATAAAGATAATCTCCTATCGAATTAATCACTTTCAAATTTTGATTCTGTCTGTGAGGAAATCGTACAGAAAATTCATTAAATTTATTTTTAAATTCCTCTATTTTTGAATAACTTCCTATTATTTCTTTTAATTTTTCTTTATACTCTTCAGGACTAATCGGTTCATTAAAAAAATAATGCGATCGATAACGTAAATTCACACAACCAAAACATTGATTACATCCAAATGTATTAAAAAGAAAAGTACTATCTAAATCATTAGAAGAATTGGCACCAAAAAAAACTTTACAAGAATTATTTCCATTAATACATTCATATGAACTTTCTAATTTATTTCCAAAATAACTATCTATAGACTCCTTACTTTTATTTAAACCTCTAGAATATAAACAATCATCATTAAATCCACAATTAAATAAAAAATAACAATTTTTATTATGCCCAGCAAAATTTATATACTCACTATTCATTCCTGGATCATCTGAATAGATAGAAGCTTTAGGAACTTCAATTAGTAATACTTTTAATTGATTAAAAAATAATTCATTACGATTATATTCCATTTTATAGTCTAATCTATCCCATTTATCAGAATTAAAACACTCTAAACAATAAACTTTATATAAAGATTTTGGATTATACATAGATATTATAGAACAATCACAAAAATCACATTTTCTACTATATAAAGACATTTCATTCCTCCACATCGCACGTATTTTAAAACGACAATCAGGACACACGTTTGGTACTGGTACTTTCATGCGCTCGTAAAAAGAAAAATCATCTTGTTCTAAAACAAAATCATTTTTACACTTATTACATTGTCTTGTTTCTGAATTCATATAATCATTCTACATATAATTTTTTAAATTCTTCCATATCATTAAAATGAGATTTTATACCTTTTATTTCTTGATAATCTTCATGGCCCTTGCCGGCACAAAGAATTATATCCCCTTTTTGTGCTAATCTTACTCCTTCCAAGATAGCTTCTCGTCTGTTCGCAAAAGTCTTTACTTTTTGTAAATCTTCACCTACTAAACCTTCTTTCATTTGTTCGATAATTTTATTTGGGTCTTCGCTTCGCGGATTGTCTGAAGTGAAAATAGCAATATCAGATAAAGTTGCTCCTATGTTCCCCATTATTTTACGTTTTATCGGATCACGATCACCACCACACCCAAATACAGAAATAACCTTACTATCTTTATTTTTTATTTCTCCAATTGCTGTAAGCACTTTTTCTAATGCATCAGGTGTATGGGCATAATCCACAATTACCAGAACTCCATTTTTTGAGGTGAAATGCTCGAATCGTCCACGTGGTGGTTTTATATTTTCCAAAATATTTTTTACTTTTCCCATATCAAAACCGAGTAATTTACAAGCGCTCCAGGCAGCGAGCAAATTGTAAGCATTAAATTTTCCTAAAAGTTTTGATTCTATCTTTTCATCATTTACTTTCATCTCTATACCGTTAAAATCTAACTTCAAAATTTTCCCTACCCACAAGTCAGACATGTGGGAAATTCCCACATGTCTGACTTGTGGGTCTTGTGGGTTAAATCCATAAGTATATTTTTTAGCTTGAATGTTTTCCAACATCTTTATGCCATACTCATCATCAGTATTAGAGAGCACAAAGGCATCCACTTTAAGCATTTTAAAAAATTTCTTTTTGGCACCAAAATAATTCTCAAAATTCTTATGATAATCTAAATGATCGTGCGTTAAATTTGTAAAAATCCCTCCGACAAAATTAATACCAGCTACCCTGCTCTGATCAAGTGCATGTGAACTCACCTCCATAAAAACATATTCACATCCTTTCTCCAACATTTCTTTAAAGATTTTATTCAAATAAGCAGAGTCAGGAGAAGTGGCTG
>JAVHOH010000107.1:0-1344 GCA_036169935.1 Minisyncoccota bacterium
TAATATATTTTTTACCATTTTAACTTAAATTTATTTAAAACTATTTATTTATCATGTTAAACTTAAAAATAAGAGCTAAATTTAAGTTTTAAGGGTAGAGACTTTAAAATTAAAATTAATTTTTACTTAAGAAAGGAAAAATAAATGGCTAAAGCGAAATTTACAAGAAATAAAGTACATATGAATATCGGCACCATAGGTCACGTTGACCATGGCAAGACAACCCTTACTTCTGCAATAACATACTGCCTTAAAGGCAAGGGTTTAAATGTTGAAGTGCGTCCCTTTGATTCAATTGACAATGCACCTGAAGAAAAGGCAAGAGGAATAACCATTGCTATTGCCCATGTTGAATATGAAACAGACAAGAGACACTACGCCCATGTTGACTGCCCGGGACATGCTGACTACGTCAAGAACATGATAACAGGTGCAGCTCAGATGGACGGGGCAATACTTGTAGTATCAGCTGCTGACGGCCCCATGCCTCAAACAAGAGAGCATATACTTCTTGCACGTCAGGTAGGTGTTCCCTACATTGTAGTATATTTAAATAAGACAGACATGGTAGATGACCCTGAACTTATTGAACTTGTTGAAATGGAAGTAAGAGAGCTTCTTACGTACTATGAATTTCCAGGTGATGATATACCAATTATAAAGGGCTCGGCTCTAAAGGCTCTTGAATGCCAGTGCGGAAAGTCTGACTGCGAAGCTTGCGGTTCAATTATAGAGCTTATGAATAAAGTAGATTCATACTTTCCAGATCCCATAAGAGTAATTGACAAGCCATTTTTAATGCCTATTGAAGATATATTTTCAATAACAGGAAGAGGTACTGTAGTAACCGGAAGAGTGGAAAGAGGAAAGGTAGCGCTTCAGGAGCCTGTAGAAATAGTAGGAATTAAGCCTGCTACGCAGAAAACCGTAGTAACAGGAATTGAAATGTTTCGCAAGCTTCTTGATGAAGGACAGGCCGGAGACAACATAGGCCTTCTTTTAAGAGGAATACAAAAGGAAGACGTTGAAAGAGGCCAGGTAGTGGCAAAACCAGGTTCAATTACTCCACACTCGCATTTTATGGCGCAGGTTTACGTACTGTCCAAAGATGAAGGCGGAAGGCATACCCCGTTCTTTAACGGCTACCGTCCCCAGTTCTACTTCAGAACAACTGATGTAACCGGAGACGTTACCCTTCAGGCCGGAGTTGAAATGGTAATGCCAGGAGATCATACAGAAATGGAAGTAAAGCTTATTACACCTATAGCAATGGAAGAAGGCCTTCGTTTTGCTATCCGTGAAGGCGGAAGAACCATAGGTGCCGGAAGCATAGCTAAGATAATA
>JAVHOH010000108.1:0-6387 GCA_036169935.1 Minisyncoccota bacterium
CCTTTTTATTAAAAACAAGTCAATTATACTACAAAACAATCTAAAAAGCAAGGGGCAAAGGCCTACATTCAATAACTTAGTAATAAAGAAATATGTCTGTACCTAAAGAACGTGGTATTATACGATAGTGTAATAAAAGCAAAGAAACCCTCGTCATTACTTATGGATATCAAAAAGGAAAAAAGAAAAGAGTTGTTTATTGAACTTTATGATAAACACGCAGATGCTATTTTCCGCTTCTGTTATTTTAAAACCGGAAATAGGGAAAATGCCAAAGATCTCACCCAAGATATTTTTATAAAAGTATTCAATTATCTTGCAGAAAAAGAAATACAAAATGCCAAGAGTTTTATTTATGCTATTGCAAAAAATACCATTATTGATTTTTGGAGAAAGGGCAAAAGTGTTTCTGAAAACCAGTTGCCTGAAAATTTTTTCGAAAATATCGCCGAAGAGGACCAAACAGAAACGGCTATCGATTATTCAATTTTCCTTTCATTGTTAAATAAATTATCTGAATCTGACCGAGAAGTCATCCTTCTACGCTACGTCGAAGATCTGAGTTCCAAAGATATGGCAGAATTGCTGGGTGAACGTGAAAATACAATATTGGTGAGGATCAGTCGCGCTAGAGAAAAACTTAGAGATTTATTAAAAGGAATAGAAAATTAAAATGAACAATAATTTTGAATCTATAATTAAAGCGATTAAGAATATTGAACTCAAAAAAAACGAGAAGTCAACCATGCGCGCTTATTTGCTTGAGAAACTAGTCCCCTTTCAAACAGAACAGGCAGAAAACGTAACAAAATCAAAAACCAATCGTCTATACTATTATTATCAGAATATAAAAAATAATTATTTTATGCTTAATAAAAATAAATTTGTGCCAACGCTTGTTATCGCTCTTATTATCGCGCTTTCGGGCGGTGCTTCCGCTTTTGCGGAGAAAGCCATACCTGGGGATTTACTCTATGGAGTAAAGACATTTGTAAATGAACCGATTGCAGGGGTATTTGCCTTTACTAAAGAAGAAAAAACTGAATGGAAGGAAAGGCTCGTAGAACGTAGGCTGGATGAAGCGCAAAAGCTTGTTTCCAAGAGTAATCTTAGTGAAACAAATAGAGTTAATCTCGAAAATGAAATAAAGACCAAAATTAGCGAATTTAATGTAAATGTGAATGAGCTTGCTCAAGAGAAGAATCAAGATATAAATTCTTCTGATTTGAACATTAGATTGCAAGCGTCCTTAACGGCTTATCAGAATGTACTCGAAGCTCTTGCCAAGGAACCCACTCTCGCCATAGATACAAAACAAGAAACTGACAAGCTCATCGCATCTTTGACAGAATACAATGATAAAGTAAAAATTGATAACAAAGATCTTGAATTAAACTTGGGTTCAGATAATTCTTCTGCCTTAGATAAACAGACTGTGGCTGTTAATTTATTAGATTCTATAAAGCTTGCATATCAAAAAGAAAAGATACATCTATCTGTTAATATTCAAAATCAAATAGATGGTAAACTCTCCTTAGCAGAAAAGACATTGGAAGAAGGCAAAGTGTTTGTGACTACGTCTGACTTTGTAAATGCAACTGCTAAATTCCAAGCAGTGATAACTTCAGTCAATGAAGCAAAATTGTTGATGTTCTCTAATGTAATAAAGAGTGATATTGAAGATGCTAATAATCTCGAGGGTAGTGGCGACATTGAAGATGATCAATCTGAAAGCGCTGATGAAAATAAAAATTCAGATGATTCAGAATCAGTGAATGAGGATTCTAGTGGAATTAATTCTCTTAAAATAGATCTCGGCAATTTGGATGATAATGAGGAAGATTAAGAAGTTCATAAAATTTTCATCAAGGTGATATATGATATAATCATCGCATGAAAAGAATATTCTTGTCTTTGACCTTGTTTTTTACCTTTGCGGCATATGTATTGTATGTACGTATTTTGGGAGCAAGCGCTCCTGTCGTTCTGACACCAGAACCCAATAAAACAAAAACGGCCTTAAATCTACCTAAATATAATAATGGTGGCATAACTTCGAGCTCAAATCCTAAGCCAACTCCCCCTTCGACAAGCTCCAGACAGGCAACACGACCTATACCACCTCCACCTGTCGTAAATACCGGTAAATACAAAAATGGAAGTTATACAGGGACGGTAGCAGATGCGTATTATGGAAATGTGCAAGTAAAAGCCATCATCTCCAGTGGTAAAATTACTGATGTTCAATTCCTAGACCATCCGCAAGATAGACAAACCTCTGTTCGCATTAACAATCGTGCTATGCCTTATCTGACGAGCGAGGCTATTGCTTTGCAAGATGCAAATGTCGACACTATTTCTGGCGCATCGTTTACGAGCGCGGCCTTTCGCGAGTCGTTAACTTCAGCTCTTGCTCAAGCAAGAATATAAAATACAAAACATGAAGCAAGTGCAAATCATTATGGGGACTCCTGTGATCATTGAAATTCGGGATAGAGAAGCAGAAGAAGAAATTTTTAAAGAAGTTTTTGGTTATTTTAGATATGTAGATCAAAAGTTTAGTACATATAAAAGTGATAGTGAAATCACTCAAATAAACAAAAGAAAAAGAAAAATAGAAGAAATGAGTGATGAGATGAAGATAGTTTTTGAGTTATCAGCCGAAACAAAAAATTTAACAAATGGGTACTTCGACATTTTAACTCCGAAAGGAATTTATGATCCTTCTGGTTTAGTTAAAGGCTGGTCTATCTGGAATGCAAGCAAGATTTTAAAAAATCATGGTATTAAAAATTTTACCGTAGAAGCTGGCGGCGATATTCAAACTTCTGGTAAAAATAAAGATGCTGAGAAGTGGCGCATCGGCATTCAAAACCCTTTTAGTAAAAAAAGAGAAATTATAAAAAAAGTTTATTTGAATGATAAAGGGATAGCTACTTCTGGCAGTTATGTTCGAGGAGCGCATATATATAATCCAAAAGATAAAAAAGATAAATTAGATGATATTATAAGCATAACGGTCATTGGACCAAACATTTTTGAAGCTGATAGATACGCGACGGCCGCTTTCGCGATGGGTAAAGATGGTATATTCTTTATTGAGGAGCTTTCTGGTTTCGAGGCTTATTCTATAGATAAAAATGGCAAAGCGACGATGACGACTGGATTTGATAATTATACAAAAAAATAAATGCTTAAATTTGTAGATAATTTTTTAAATAAAACAACAATGTATCGGACAGTTCTTTATGTTCTTGTTTTCTTTTTTATTTCGGTGGTTGTCCTTTCAATTTTCAAATTATTACCATACACCCCGATAGACCTTATCGGTTCATTATTTATTATTTTATTAATTTCTTGGCTTTCTAATATTATATTTTCTTATGCTTATGACGCGCCGACAAATGTAGAGTCTATTTATATTACCGCTTTTATTTTATTTTTTATAATTACCCCTGCTCAAGGTGGAGTATATTCTGAATTTATTCCTTTGGCTTTTTGGGCATCCATCTGGGCAATGGCTTCAAAATATATTTTTGCAATTGGAAAAAAACATATATTCAATCCGGCTGCTTTTGCCGTTGTGCTCACTGCCTTTACCATAAATCAATCTGCCAGTTGGTGGATCGGTACGCCCAATATGTTGCCTTTTGTATTGTTAGGAGGATTATTAATTATCAGGAAATTGCGTCGCGCAGATTTGGTCTGGAGTTTTATTCTTTCGGCGTTAACGGCAATAATCATATTTTCTGTATTGAAAGGTTCAGATATCCCGAATACTATTTTTAGAACCTTTAAAGATTCGGCTTTTTTCTTTTTCCTTTTTATTATGGTGACCGAACCGTTAACCGCTCCGACCACAAGATGGTTACGTATTTCCTTTGGTATTTTAGTAGGATTTCTATCTGCGCCACTCCTTCATATTGGTTCCGTTTATTCTACCCCGGAGTTAGCTCTTGTTATTGGAAATGTTTTTGCTTATTTAGTTAGCCCGAAGGAAAAATTATTCTTACAATTAAAGGAGCGTATAAAAATTGGGACAGATACTTTTGATTTTATTTTTTTAAAAGATAGAAATTTTTCTTTCCAACCCGGGCAGTATATGGAATGGACCTTAAAACATCGTGATACGGATTCTCGGGGAAATCGTCGATATTTTACACTGGCTTCTTCCCCGACAGAACCAGAAATACATTTAGGGGTAAAATTTTATCCTGAGCCAAGCAGTTTCAAAAATCGCCTACTTGCGCTGCCTATCGGCGGAGAAATAATCGCATCTCAAAAGTCTGGGGATTTTGTTTTGCCAAATGATAAAGAGACTGGCCTCGTATTCATTGCCGGAGGCATCGGTGTCACCCCTTTTAGAAGTATGATTCAATATTTATTAGATATTCGAGAAAAAAGAGACATTACTTTATTTTATTGCAATAAGACTGCCGAGGATATTTCTTATAAAGAAGTTTTTGAAGAAGCCAGAGCTAAACTCGGCATAAAAACAATTTATGTTATCACAGACAAAGAGACTGTCATACTTAATCCATTTATGAAAGTTGGTTCTTTAAACACGCAGACAATAGTAAAAGAAATGCCTAACTTTTTAAATAAAATATTTTATATTTCTGGCCCGCATGGAATGGTGAACTCATTTGAAACAACCTTAAAAAGCATGGGAGTACACAAAAAAAATATAAAGATTGATTTCTTTCCCGGTTTCGCTTAATAATATCTTTAATTAAGGTTAAGTCTAAAAATTAAAATAATGAGAAAATTGTCCAACCAAAGGAAGTTCTTTCTCCCGTCCTTGCAAAACATTTAAAATACCAATAATAGAAAAGATCACAACTGCAAGATTAACGAGATTCATAAACAAAAAAAGCGACCGGAACATTGAACTAATAACCCAGACTATTATTTCAATCACGAACAAGACTAGACCTTGCTTAATATGAAACTTCACAAAAGGGTCTTCTTTTGCCATGACATAAGACACTATAACCAAGGGACCAAGATAAGCTAAAACTCCCATCAGAGCTTTGCTTTCCTTTTTACTTGGAGAACTGGGGTTCGCTCCGACATTACTATTTTTTGTATCGTCCATAAATATGTATAATGTTAAATTATAATTTGTCGACTTTTAATTATACCATAGATTTGTTGATAATTACTGTCAATTTACGTTTTAGGGTAAATTTTCTTTATATCCTTTTATTTGCTATACTTTTTTAATGGAATTCAAGGAACCTATACAACCACCAATGGAAAATCCTTCTTCAGAGAGAATATCAGAACCTTCCGTTGAAACCAAAAAAGGAGCAATGGAAAAGGCTCAAGAAGGACGTTTTAAATTGGCATTTAATGTATTCTTAAGGTTAGGATCACATGCCATAGATGTAATCCCTATCGGAAATTTTAAAATGCTGCCAGAAATGGCTCTGGGAGTAACAGTAACAGGTAAAAAATTAAATAAGAAAGATAGAATCATGTATGGTTTAATAATATTAGGCAGTTTTATTTATTCCACTCTATTTACATATGGCATCGCGAAGGGAGATGTAAATAAAATCATGCTCGCTTTTCCTGTATATATGACTACTGTCGGGCTTACTATAAAACAAAAAGGGGCGCAAATAAAAGAAGACATCCCGGAATTTATAATAAAATACGGAGAAACATTAAACGAACATCTTTTGGCTTTCTCAAAAATTATAGAAGAATACGGCTTCGAGAATGCTAAAAAATTAATAGAAAGAATGAGGAATAAAAAATAAAATGGAAACAAATAATATTTCAAAAGAATACTTAAAGAAGCTTACCACTGAACTTGTGAAAATTGGTGAAAACAAAGAAGAATTGTCTATGTGGATTGATTTGTATGATCTGCTATCCACAGAAGAACGAAATACTCTCATAAATAATCTTGAAAAAGAGTTAAAAAACTTGCAAAACTTAAATTAAATAACTATAAATTTTCTATCCTCATGCTTTCATATAAAATATAATTTGTTTTTTCTATAATTTCTGTTAAGATAATAGAAGTTCTTTATAAAAACAAATAAATTCCATCGAGGAAGAGAATTTATTAAAAATAAAATTCCGGGGTAGCTCAGCGGTAGAGCGGTCGCCTGTAAGTGAAAGTACTGGCAGCTTTCCGCCAAAAGGCGGATTGAAAAACAAGGTGAATTCGGGGAAGCCCTTATGGGGTAATCCCGAGCCAAGCTCCGATTAAAATCGGAGAAGGTGTAGAGACTATCCATTTTTGGAGTAGTCCGAAAAATTGTTTGTCGGACGAAGCGCCTTGCTTCTAAGTTCTTAAAATCATTTTAAGAATATGAAGATGATATAGTCCACACTTCTAGTAATAGGAGATAAAGTGTAAGCGATTGGTCG
>JAVHOH010000109.1:0-1322 GCA_036169935.1 Minisyncoccota bacterium
AACTGGCTGATTGTGAATTAAAGCCGTACAACCGCGTCGGTTGGATGAGGCTGTAGGTTAGAGTTTATAGCAGTATAAGGAATATATCTAATACCGTCTGAAGTTAATATTGATTTTTCAATGAGAGAAATAATATTTTTACTAACGAATTTGTTGGATTTTTGGGCATAATAATTTAATCCCTGATGATTGTCCGTTCTGATATTGGCTGATAATTTTATTTCAAATAAGTGTAAACCATTATCTTCTATGACCAAATCAACTTCATGACCCTCTTTATCCCGTAAATAATATATTGGCGGAACTTTGCCTTGAAAAATGTAATTTTTGATAACTTCTCCAAGAATATAAGTTTCGTACATTGCCCCGGCCATAGACCCAGCCTGTAAATTCTCTTGGGAATTCCATTTGGTTAAATATGCGGCCAGTCCGGTATCTAAAAAATAAAGTTTTGGTGATTTAATAATTCTTTTTGTGATATTCGGATAATAAGGTTTAAGTAAATAAATTTGCATGGTATTTTCTAAAATGTTTATCCACTCCGTGGCAGTAACAGAAGAAATTCCGCAATCCCTGGCTAGATCGGAAATGTTTAGTATTTGACCAGTTCGAGCAGCACAAACTTGGAGAAATCGGTTAAATTCGGAGGTTTTATTGATGCCAAAAATGCCGGACAAATCTCTGTCTAAATATGTTTGGATATAGGAATTAAAATAAACTTCTCTATTTGGGGCATTTTTGGATTGAAAAATGGGATAACTTCCCTCAAAAATTTCCTTAAAAAGAGTGTATATTTTCGGTTTGTCAAAAGTTTTATCGGTTGTTTTTTTTAACTTTTTTTCATTTCTGGATAAACCTAAAATGTTTAATATGGCGACTCTACCAGCCAGTGATTCTTGGATATTTTTTATTAAACTAAATTGTTGTGATCCTGTTAACCAGAATTGACCATTTTTATTACTTTCATCCACAATTTTTTTTATTTGAGGAAAAAGTTTGGGAGCATATTGAACCTCATCGATTATAGTCGGAGTTTTCAGTTGTTGGAGAAAAAATTTAGGATCAGTGTTGGCTAATTCTCGCTGATCTAAATCATCCAAAGTAACATAACCTATTTGCATCTTTTCTGCCATCTTATTAAATGTAGTCGTTTTCCCAACTTGTCTGGGTCCACCCAGGAAAACTATTTTAAAAGTCCTGCTGGATTGTTTGATGATCTTTTCGATGTATCTTGGTATATATCTCATACCTGACTATTTTAAAGTACTACTTTAAATTAGTCAAGTAGATATTGATATCGATCTAACAACACCCATTAAATT
>JAVHOH010000110.1:0-3107 GCA_036169935.1 Minisyncoccota bacterium
ATGGCAACTTGTGGAACTTTTGAAATGGCCAGAATCCTTTCAAAATACAAAATGATAACGACTTTTCATAAATACTATTCGGTTAAAGATTATGAAAAATTTTTTAAAACTTTTGATAATCCTAATTTTATTTGCTATACATTGGGAATACGCGATCAAGATATAAGACAATTAAAGCTTATGAAAAAGAAAGGTTTGCTGGAAAAATTTTCCTTTATTTGCCTAGATGTTCCAAATGGATATTTGCAAAGATTTCTTGAATCAGTTAAAGAAGTTAGAAAAATGTGTCCAAAACATATTATTATAGCAGGGAATGTCGTGACTAATGAAATAACTGAAGAAATTATTTTAGCTGGAGCAGATTTAGTAAAAATAGGAATTGGTCCGGGTTCCGCTTGCACTACGAGGAGAATGACCGGTGTCGGATATCCGCAACTTTCTGCTGTCATTGAATGTGCCGATGCTGCTCATGGGGTAGCAAATGACAAAGGAGTTGGTAGAGTAATTGCCGACGGAGGGCAACAATATCCTTCAGACATTGCTAAGGCTTTTTGTGGAGGAGCAGATTTTAGTATGAATGGATCTTTGTTTTCTGGTTTTGAACAAAGTGGAGGAGAAACCATAATAAAAGATGGCAAAAAATATAAAGAATATTTTGGCTCATCTTCCAATAAAGCAATAAAAGATCTTTATGGCAAAAAAGATGCGCACAGAGCCAGTGAAGGCAGGTATACTCTTATCCCCCACAAAGGAGATATTCATGATTTTATTCAAGATTTAATAGGCTCATTGCGAAGCACCGCGACCTATATTGGCGCCAGGCAATTAAAAGAATTTCCCAAAAGAGCTACTTTTTTGAAAGTAAATAGACAGCTCACTTCTTATCTCGAAAAATATGATAGTGGAGAGTAAATATATATAATTTTATTCAACCGTTACACTTTTAGCTAAATTACGAGGTTTGTCTACGTCGTTGCCACGTGCTACGGCTATGTAATAAGCTAAAAGTTGCATCGGAATAAAAGCGAGGATGGGAGTTAGTATTTCTAGGGTTTTGGGAATATAAATCACATCATCCGCAATATTTTTTATCTCCTTATTGCCTTCGGTGGTCAATGCGATTACTGGTCCCCCGCGAGCTTTTATCTCTTGAATACAAATTTTATTTTTCTCATACATACTATCTTCCGGGACTATTACAAAAGAAGGAAAATTTTTATCAATCAAGGAAAGAGGCCCGTGCTTTAATTCGGTGGCATTTATTCCTTCGGCATGGATATAGGAGCACTCTTTCATTTTAAGCGAGCCTTCCATAGCCGTCCCGGCATTATATTTACGGCCGAGAAAAAAGAAATTATCATTATTTTTATATTTTTTTGCTAGTTTTTTTATATCGTTCGCATTTTTTAGAATCTTTTCTGCCAAGCTGGGAAGTTTTTCTATCTCTTTTATAAAAGTTTGACCGTCGGATTTTGAAAGACCGTGCATTCGTCCCAAATAAATCGCAAGCATAATCTGAAGCAAAGCTTGCGAAGTGGATGCCTTGGTAGAGGCCACGGCTGTTTCCGGTCCGACATGATTATAAATACCGGCATCAACTTCTCGCGCAATACTTGAGCCGATTACATTCACAATGCCAAGAGTGAGGAGTCCTTTGTGTTTGGCTTCCTTGATTGCATTCAATGTGTCAGCCGTTTCTCCAGATTGAGAAATTGCAAGCAATCCTCTGTTTGTGCCGATCGCAATTTTGCGATAAGTGAATTCAGAACCGTATTCTACTTTTGTTTGAATTCCTGCTAACTCTTCAAGAGCATATTCCCCTATTAATCCCGTAAAACGCGCGGTGCCCATTGCTACGATTGTAAGGTGATTTAAGGCTTGAAGTTGTTTTTCAAGTGCTTCAAGTCCCCCAAATTTTATATTACCTTCTTCCAAAATAAGTCGGCCTCTTATGGTATTACGCAAAGATTCTGGCTGTTCAAAAATTTCTTTCAACATAAAATGAGGATATCCGCCTTTTTCGAGTTCTTCGATTTTCATTTCTAGTTTTTGAATATATGGATTTTTAATTTCATTTTCAATAGTTTTTATTACAAGTTCTCTATTTTTTATTATTCCCATTTCTTTATCTTCCAAATAAATAACCTTGTCAGTGTATTCAATAATCGGTGTCGCATCTGAAGCGATAAAATATTCTTGATCGCCAATACCGATGACTGCGGGAGAGCCCATTTTTGCCACGACGATAGTGTCGGGTTCATCTTTTGATAAAACGATAATTGCATAAGCTCCCACAACTTCCAAAAGGGCCAAACGCACCGCTTCATCTATTCCAACTTTTGTATTTTTCTTTACATCTTCAATAAGGTTCGCCAATACTTCAGTGTCTGTATCACTTTTAAATTTATAGCCTTTTTTTATTAAAACTTCTTTAATAGCAAGATAATTTTCAATTATGCCATTGTGTACAATAGCGATATCTCCAGAATTTGATAATTGAGGATGGGCATTTTTATCTGACGGGATACCGTGGGTTGCCCAGCGAGTGTGCGCAATGCCGATTTTTCCAGCAGGGATATTTTTTACAAATTTTTTCAATTCGGCGACTTTCCCTTTTTTCTTATACACGCAAATAGTATTACTTTCCAGTAAAGCTATTCCTGCAGAATCATATCCGCGGTATTCCAAACGCTCTAATCCTTTGATTAAAACCGTGTATGCTTCTCTTTTCCCAATGTACCCGACAATTCCACACATGAGGTTAAATATAGCAAAATTTTAAAATTTAGGCTAACATATTAATGCATGAAAAATATTGTTACAATCGGCGGAGGAACCGGTAGTTATACTATTTTGTCCGGATTAAAGAATATTCCGGATGTTTCTTTGACTGCGCTTGTTTCTATGGCAGATGATGGTGGATCTACAGGAGTATTGCGAGATGAGCTTGGGGTGCTTCCCCCAGGAGATGTCAGGCAATGTTTAGTGGCACTAAGTGAGCATAGTGATATTGTACGTAAACTTATAAATTACAGATTTAAAGATGGAACCTTAAAAGGGCATAGTTTTGGCAATATTTTTTTGGCTGCCCTTGAAAAAGTTACTGG
>JAVHOH010000110.1:3207-6147 GCA_036169935.1 Minisyncoccota bacterium
AAAATAGTTGATATTATTTTAGTTAATAACGAAACGCCATCAAGAGAACAGATAGAACGCTATAAACTAGAAGAAGGAGACGGAGTGTTGGTAGAAGATGATTTTAAGGATGATCGAGTTGTTAGAGCTCCCCTGCTTTCTCATGCTGTTATAGAAAAAGCTTCTGAAGATGTTCTGCCTGTTGTAAGAGGATTTATCCGACATGATTTTATCAAGCTTGCTGACACTATAAATAATATAATAAACAAATAATATGCAATACATTTTTGACTTTGATGATGTTTTGTTTAATAACACAGCTCAGTTTAAAAAACATATGTTTCGTCTTATTGCGCAGGTTGGCGTACCAGAAGACGTAGCTAAGGCATATTATCTAGAAGTTCGTGAAAAAGAATTTTCGTTAAAAAATTTTATTATAACTCTTTTCGTCAGATACGATATACGCTATAGCGTAAATGATATTTATGAAAAAATAATACAAGAATGTTCCAAATTCGTAAATACAGAATTGATTAAGGAGGTGAAAAAAATTGGAAAAGATAACTGCTACATCATTACAAACGGGGAACAAGAATTTAATAGTGATAAATTAAAATTTAGTGGGATAGGCCATCTGTTTAAAGAAATTTATATAGTTCCGGGAAGTAAAAAAGAAATAATTAATAAGATTTGCGATGAGAATAAAAATGAGCAGGTTGTTTTTATTGATGATAAGCCAAGATTTTTTGAAGACCTTGATTTTGCCAAGTATCCCAATTTAAAAACAATTCTTTACACCGGGCAAGATTTATCTTCTATTTTACTGCAGAAGTAAGCACCGGCTCAATATCAACAGGTAAAATATTGAATCGCAGATGACCGATGGTTTGACCGTGTTCGGTCTTGATATTTACTCGCCACTTCCCTGCTCTTAAATTTGAACGCATAGAATATGTTCGGAACCCGCCATCTCGTCCTCCTATCACTGGCAAACTTATTTCTCTGTCGGTTATCCATTTACCTTGTGCCTTGTTATAATATTGCCATTCGTGAATGATGGTGAGGTTGAGATCTTTTGGAGAAAAGATAGCGCTAAAGGCATAGACAGGCTCGCCATAAACCTGCCTAAAATTTGGATATAGATTAAAATATCCTCTCCAGCCATAGTCTTCATAAATGACATCATAATTCCCCTCTGTATTTTTTGAGACTGCATGATATATACCAGCATCTTTTAGAGAAAGTGGAATCGGTGGAATCAAATTAGTAAAATAAAGAAAATTAAATAAAATAAAAATACCCAAGATCAAAAATAATATTATTTTTTTGCTTTCTTTAAATTTATCTTTTATAAAATAAAATAAAATTAAAATAAATATAATAATAAAAATAAGACTAATCAGTCCAGAAAGTAAAAATATCCATGCACCGATTTGGTGTGTTATTACTGGTACCAGAAAAATTGCAAAAGAATAAACTGAAAGAAAAAATAAACTTATTTGAAAACTCAGTCTAATATAATGCCGTTTCAAAGATTCATTGGCAATAAAAGCAAGAGAAAGAAGGAGAAGAAACGGCCAAGTAGCTAAAATATCTGAGCTTCTAAAATAAAAAACTAAATAAGCAGAGAAAACACCCCCAAAGAAAAATTGTAATATATTTACATACCAGAAATGTGCTTTTTTGGGATTTGTTTCACCCCCCAATTCATTTTCTTGGAGGTGAATAAGCATAATAAAAATTGCGATAATAAGAAGGTGTCCAAAAATCCAAATATTTTCAAAAATTGTGTCTACCCTTCTAAGAGTGAGCGCATCAAAAACGAACCCAAAAATAAGAGAAAAAGATGAAATTGGTCTTTCAAAACGACCATAAAAATTACGAATAGGTTCTACAAAAAGCATATTTTTATTATAGCAAAAGATTTATCAATCAGCATTTATATGTTATAAATGATATCTTTTCGTTCGACCACGATTTTCCAGTCATGGCCCCTTGCATAATTATAAAGATTTTTATTTGGGTTAAAACAGATTGGTGTTTTTACCATTTTCAAAAAAGCAATATCACTTTCCGTATCTCCAACCCCGATTGAACCGCCAAGAATCAGTCCTTCTTTTTTGATTACACGTTTTACGACCTTAGCTTTATCAGAGATCAAATCATTGTATAAGATTAAGCCGGTAAATCTTTTGTTCTTCCCTACTTCATAAATTCTGCCATAAATTTTATTAAATCCTAATGTTTTGCAAAATTCCTTAACAATTTCTTGAGGTGAATTTGAGATAGCCAGTAAATAATAATTTTTATTTTGTAATTTTTTGACTAAATCTCTGGTATAACGGTAGACTTTATTGTGATGGGCGACGATGACATTTTTAGCAATTTTGATAAAATCTTTATGCTTGACCCCTTTTATATTTTGTTGAAAAGCATTGACAACTGCTCCAATATATTCTTCGTAAGAACCTTTTCTTTCGTGCCACTTTTTATAAGCCTTGTCATATATATTATGTGTTTTTTGGGGAAATATTTTCTCTCGGATTAAAGTTTCTGTTAATTCAATAAGCAAACTCGAACGAAAAATTGTTCCATCGATATCAAAAATAGCAACTTTGTGCCGAATCTTTTTATTATGAGATTTTTTAAATAATTGAGTCATTTTTTTATAAATATAATTATATATTATACCAAGACCGAGAATCTGGTGCGACGTTGAAATCTATCTATCCTTACTTAAATGCAAAAGACAGAAGAATGATAGTTAAAACATTAAGAATTACCAATAATACTTTTTGTGGGTTTGGGGCAAGAGGATGCCATAAAATATAGATTGTGTAAATTATGGCAACAATCGCCGCACCAAGAAAATTTCCTTTTATCATAGTTTTATTATACCATAATTTGCTGTGTTTCTTGAACGAAATCCGAACTTTTTATCAAAACAATCCGGACTATGAT
>JAVHOH010000111.1:0-24303 GCA_036169935.1 Minisyncoccota bacterium
TTTTTCTCCCGTCCCTGCTCCTCCTAATTTTTTGTAATCTACATTCCCGACCGAAACCCACAAATCAATACGGTCAATTATCGGCCCGGATAATTTTCTTTTATATCTATCTAAATCTGACGGTTTACAAATACATTCTTTTTGTTTATTTCCAGCATTTCCACAAGGACAAGGATTCATCGCCGCTACTAAAATAAAATTGGAAGGGAAAACAGCTGTGCCCTTAGCGCGTGAAATAGAAACAATATTATCTTCAAGCGGTTGACGCAGAGATTCTATCACTCTTTTTTCAAATTCTGGAAATTCATCCAAAAATAAAACTCCGCGATGCGCCAAGGTCACTTCCCCAGGTTTTGGATAGGTGCCTCCGCCAATAATGGAAACATAAGATGCGGTGTGGTGTGGGGCACGGAAGGGCGGGAAACACACGAGCTCACCTCGCGTGTTTCCCGCCACCGAATGAATACCCGTAATTTCCAGCACTTCTTCAGTATTCAAATCTGGCATCAATTGAGAAAATGCTCTAGCGAGCATTGTCTTGCCGGTGCCTGGCGGACCATACATCGCGATATTATGCCCACCGGCGGCCGCAATCTCCAGCCCGCGCTTGGCGCCTTCTTGTCCGCGAATATCGGAAAAATCTGTGCCTCTAGTTTCTTTTTTATAATCTATTTTTGTTTGTGGTTGAACAGGAATTTTATTTTTTAGATTACCACCCCCTACCCCCTCCTTATCAAGGCGGGGAGCTTTAGTTTCATCGATATGCCCTACTACTTCTTTCAAACTACTCGCTCCGAAAATGTTAATACCTTCAATGAGAGCCGCTTCCACCGCATTTTCTTTTGGTAAATATATTTCTTCAAAACCAAGCCTTTTCGCTTCTTGCACGAGCGGTAATGCGCCTCGAATCCGGCGAAGCGTCCCATCAAGCCCGAGTTCTCCCAAGAAAATCTTTTTCTCCGAATTAAATTTAATATCACCCGCAGCGAGCATATACGAAAGCGCAATTGCTAAATCAAAAAATGGTCCCTCTTTTTTTAGATCCGCCGGTGAAAGCGAAACGATTATTTTTTGATTTTTAGCTTTGGGAGATTTAAAACCAGAATTTTTTATGGCCCCGCTTACTCTGTCTTTCGATTCATCTACCGCCTTATCGGGTAATCCAACCACATTAAAAGAATGAAGCCCGCGCGACAAATCCACCTCAATCGTCACAATAGCCCCTGAAAGTAAATTAACTTGTGCAGAGTAAACTTTGGCAAAACTCATAATTAGTTTAAATTATAAAAATTAATCTTTTAAATGTTTCTTGCAAGTTTTTGCGGCAGGATTTGCTTCCAAGCGTGTCATCTCAATATCTTTTTTACAAACTTCACACTTGCCGAAAGATTCTCTGTTTATTCCCTTTAAGGCTCTCAAAATATTATTGAGTCTTGGCTCTAAGGTTCTCATTGTGGAAGTTCTCGCTTCAAAATCTTCAAACCTGTCAGCTTTATCATTTTCATCCGACTCAGGAAATCCCAATTCTTCCGGAATCGTTTCCCATTCACCCGTTTCACTGTTTAACTTACCCATATCTTTCATTTGTTCAAACAATTCGTCTCTCTCTTTCTCTAATTTTTCTTTAATTAATTTTTTATCTAGCATTTGAATATAATAGCATGCCGTAATTTGATAGCAAGTTATTTACGTTATATCCAAAACCCATCATCCATAATAGAAATTGGTTTTTCTTTTTCTTGATCTTCCAATGGATGTATTCTACCTTCTCTAAAATCTTCTAAAATTCTTTCTTTCTGCCCTGATTCAAAAACACCCTTAACAAAACCCCCTAAATGTCTTTTATAAATAAAAAACTTTTTAAACAAACCAGAATCAATAAGACCCATTAAAGTTTCTTCAATATTTTGAAATGCCTCATCGTGACTCGTCTTTTTAGTGAATCTTGCTGGTTGTCCAAGTTTTTTTAATTCTTCATAACGAGATTGTAGACTAAGAAGAGAAAGTTCGTATGGCGTAGAAACAACAACTAGATTTAAAACATATCCTGCCTCTTTTAAAAGAAGAGCTGTATTTAAAGATACTTCCTTTCTTCTCATCGTCCCTTCAATAATAAAGTTTAATTTTTGTGTAATACATTCCTGCACCAATAAATCAACCCAAAAATTACATACAGCCTGTGTCATATCAGCCGCCTCGTGGTCATTATTTTTTAAATAAAAATAATATTTTGGATGAAAAGATCTCAAATCATCTCCATTAACAAAAACAATATTACTATTTTTTTTTATAATTTCTCTAGCCAAAGCACTTTTGCCACTCCCAGGTTGACCCCCTAAAATATAAGCTTCCTTTGTTTCCATAGGCACAATACCATCGATAATTTGTGGGATTATAATTTCCCTTAGAATAATCAACGCTTCTTCTTTTGTAATATCAAAATCATTCATACTGATTTAATTTCTTTTCCACTTCCTGAAGTTTTTTTAAAAATGAATCATATTCAAAATCACCATAATAAATATTACGTCGGAGTAATTCAATTTCTTTAATCATTTTTTTATCGCTAAAATAAATTGCTTTTGCAAAAAGTGTATTTAAAAAATTTAAAGCAACTTCAATTTGAATTATTTTATCGTTCACTCGTAGAATATATCATACACCAAAGGTAGAGTCCATATTGTTATATTGTTAATATTAAACTTTTTTAATATAAATTATCAATAAATTTTGAAAAATTTTTATTACAAGGTATACTCAATCTATGTTTTACAAACACAACAATAACTACACCGTAGAGAGCGTTACCTCTGGTCATCCGGACAAAATTTGTGACCAAATATCAGATGCTATTTTAGACGCGTATTTAACCTTGGACCCCAAGAGCCGAGTAGCTGTAGAAACCTTTGGTGGTCATGGAAGGCTTGTAATCGGTGGAGAAGTCACCTCGACAGGAAAAGTAGATTACGAAAAAATTGCCCGTGATGTTTATAAAAAAATTGGCTACAGTGATGAGCTAGAAATCTCTGCACACATCGTCACCCAATCCCCTGATATCGCTGTCGGTGTAGACACAGGCGGAGCTGGAGACCAAGGCATCATGTATGGCTTCGCGACAGATGAAACCCCAGAATTTTTACCTAAAGGTGTCGTCCTCGCACACAAGCTCGCGAAACGTTTAGAAGAATTGAGGAACAGTGCAGATGAGACCAAAAGAATAAAATGGTTACGGCCTGATGGCAAAACACAAGTCACTTATACAAATGGTGAACTGAATACCGTGCTTGTGAGCACCCAACACTCTCCAGAAGTCACACTAGAAGAAATAAAAAAAGAAATTACTGAAAAAATTATATTGCCGTTGCTTTCAGACAAAGAAAAAAGTGTGGTAAAAATTTTGGTAAACCCTACAGGAAAATTTGTTCAAGGTGGTTTCGAAGCAGATACAGGATTAACAGGAAGAAAAATAATGGTAGATACTTATGGCGGGCTCATCCCCCACGGTGGTGGATGTTTCTCGGGAAAAGATGCCACAAAAGTTGATCGCTCGGGTGCATATATGGCACGCTATGTCGCGAAAAATTTAGTAGCTTCTGGTTATGGTAAAGAAGTGCTCGTCTCTGTCGCTTATGCTATCGGCATGGCTGAACCACTCATGATAGAAGCGATTAACGAAAAAGGAGAAAACTTGGCAGAAATTGTGAGAAAAAATTTTGATTTTAAACCACTCGCGATCATCGAAAAGCTCGGCCTTCGTAATCCAATCTACAGCCAAACTTCCACCTACGGCCACTTTGGTAAAACTGGTCTCCCTTGGGAAAAAATTGAGAAGATAAAATAAGAAAAAAAATTTTTAGATAAATTTAGTTCTAGCCCTCCTCCAATCCTCTTTTAATAAACCGTAAATATTAACATCGTGAATTTTTCCTGAGACTTTACTTCTATCATTTTTTCTTCTTGTACGGATGTGGTACCACTAAAAGCATTTTTGCTACATCATATTCCCCCACTCCCTCTACCAGATCTTTCCAATCGCTCTTTTTTGGTTTTCGTAAAATTAATCTTTTGGTTATTAGTTTCATAAATCGTATTTATATAATACCAGTATTTGGGTAAATTGTCCCCTCATTAAAAACGTGATATAATCACTCCGTTACAAGATTATATGATTAATATAACCAAACATCCTGAATACGACAATCACGAACTCGTTTCATTCTTTTTTGATAAAAAAACGGGACTCCGAGGCATCATCGCCATACACTCAACCACCCTTGGGCCCGCTGTCGGTGGTACACGATATTTCCACTATGGTACAGAAGAAGAAGCTTTGGAAGATGTGCTTCGCCTTTCGCGTGGAATGACTTACAAATGCGCTATTTCTAAAGTACATTTTGGTGGAGGAAAAGCAGTCATTATTGCAGACCCCAAAAAAGGCAAGACAAAAGAATACCTAGAAGCATACGCTAAACAGATTAACCGGCTAAATGGCATGTTTTTTACCGGTGAAGATGTCGGCATGTCTTTTGATGATATAAATATCCTACAAAAAGAATCTCCTTTCATTATTGGAACAGCAAAAAAGGCGGGCGACCCTTCCCCATGGGCAGCGCTCGGCGTATTTTATGCAATTGAAGAAAGTTTAGAAATACTTGATAAGAAAAAAAATCTAAAAAAATATACTGTGGCAATTAAAGGCCTTGGAAAAGTGGGGATGGAACTCGCTCGTCTCCTTTATAAAAATGGCGTCTCACTTATTGGTGCTGATATTGATACCAAGTGCACAAAAGAATTTTTACGTCGTTTCCCTGGAAGCAAGGTTGTCCCTACTTCCAAAATTCACTTACAAAAAGTTGATGTCTATGCTCCTTGTGCCCTTGGTAAAGAATTTAATAAAAAAACTATCGGCGAACTGAATTGCCGTGTTGTGTGCGGTTCAGCCAACAATCAATTGGTTCATTTTAAGGATGGACTATTATTATATAAAAGAAATATTTTGTATATTCCGGATTATTTGGCAAACGCCGGGGGGCTCATCAATGTCATTGCCGATTTAGACAAGAAAAGATACAAAAAAGAAACAATCCGAAAAAATGTCCATAAAATAAAAGCCACTGTCCGCGAAGTCATCAACCTCTCCAGAAAAAATAAACAGCCGACCAATGCCATCACCGACCTCGTGGCCGAAAAATTTATTTTTAAAAACGCTAGAAAAAATTAAAACAATATGTCTGCACGATATAAGATCAAGAATACACATATTCTTCACGAAATTGAAACTTGTAAATCAGATTACTGGGAAAAAATCAGAAATCAAAATAGACTCAAAATATTTAAAGACACCGTTGCTTCCGTTCCAGCTTATCGTTTATTTTTAAAAAAACATTCAATCAATCCTAAATCAATCCATACTGAATCCGATCTTGCTCGCGTACCAGTTATGACCAAAGATTCTTACTTGCGTGCTTATCCCCTTGCTGATCTTTGTAAAAAAGGAACCTTGGCACATTCTTTGGTTTTTACTGCAACATCAGGTTCAACTGGCGAGCCATATTATTTTCCTAGATTTGAAAAAATTGATAGAGAATACTCAGTTTTAGTTGAGTATTATCTTTCCCAAAATAAAATTTCACTAAAAGGACCGACGCTAGTTGTTATTTGTTTCGGCATGGGAGTCTGGATTGGTGGATTAATCACATATCAAGCCTTTGAATCGGCCAGCCGAGAAAACGGACATCCAATATCTATCATTACCCCGGGAACAAACAAAGAAGAAATCCTAAAATGCCTTTTAGAACTTGCTCCGAATTTTTTTCAAACTATTTTGATTGGCTATCCGCCATTTATTAAAGATTTAATAGATGAAGCCTTGAGTAAAAAAATTAATCTTGAAAAATTAAATATACGTTTAATGTTTGCGGCAGAATCATTCTCAGAAAAGTTCAGAGATTATCTTGGTAAAAAAGCGAATATTAAAAACATTTATCGCGACACACTCAATGTATATGGTAGTGCCGACATCGGCGCCATGGCATGGGAAACAGGAGTATCAATTCTTATTAAAAGGATAATTGCAAAAGACAAAAAAATGTACGCAGATTTTTTTCCTTCGGGTTCGCGTGTTCCAACACTAGCTCAGTATAATCCACATTTTATAATCTTCGAATCAGTTAATGGAAGTATTGTGCTCTCGGCTGAAAACGCTTTACCGCTCACTAGATACGCTATTGGAGATCGGGGAGGAGTGATGAGTTTTAGTGAAGTAGAAAAGAAATTTACCAAACATGGCTATAATATAAAATCTCTCGCTAAAAAAGTGGGAATTACTTCTGTCCCTGAATTACCTTTTGTATATATTTATGAACGAAGCGATTTTTCAACAAAATTATATGGCGCGATTGTTTTTCCAGAATATATCAAAGCTGCTCTTGAGCGAAAAGAAATTGAAAATTTAGTTACGGGGAAATTCACCATGTTTACCCGAAATGACAAAAAACATAATCAATTTCTAGAAATTAATGTTGAGCTAAAAAAAGAGATAAAAGCCGATAGTAAATTAAATAATACAGTGCGAGATCTTATTTTCCAAGAACTTATTGAACGGAGTACTGAGTGTGCAAACAACGCACAACTTTTAGGCGACAAAATGAAACCAAAAGTTATTTTTTGGCAAAACGGAAATCCTAAATATTTCAAAAATGGTATTAAGCAGAAATGGGTTAAAAAATAAACGTTCTTGAAGGATTTATTTTTTAATTTGTTTATTTAGTCTCTTTGCTTCTTCCCACGCCATGTCAAAAATACTTTTCATAACATCTGAGATTTCCTTACTTTCAATAATGATTGCAGTGCCACCTTTTTCAGAAGACATATATCCGATTTTATTGTCGTAAATTGCAAGATCCGCTGGAAAATGATACTTGTCTTGGGGTATTAATAGTTCAGTGTCAAAATTTGTTGGGTCAGACTTCAATAATTGTTGTCCAGCCATATCGTCAGGGTGTATCCCATGCATCCTGATTCCTAGTTTTTTACGCTTCTCAACATATCCGGGAAAATATTCCGGTATAATCTTAAATAAATTACCAACCGACGAAGATATCCTCATAAGTTTTTCTTTGCTTTTTAAAGTATCCTCAAAAGTATTTATTAATCCCTGCTTCCCTTCAAAAACTCTTACCTTTGGTTTAATTTTTGTATCTTTATGTAATGCATTAAGTTCTGGAATAATATCGTCAATTTTTTTGCGTATCTCATTTTGTTTTACTGCTAGATCTTCAGCAGTTTTAAGTATCATCTCTGGAGAAATCGCTATATAATGCAACACGTCTTTATCTCCCGAAGTACTTACAAATCCCCTTTTTTTAAGTAATTCCAACACAACATACACCGAGCTTCTATTGATTTCGCTTTTTTTTGCTACCTCGCCCGCAGTTGCAATTTCAAGCTCAAGTAGAGAAACATATACTTTTGCCTCTTTTTCACTAAGGCCGAAATCTATTAAGGTTTTTATAAGTGTATTTGTTTGCATAAATTGACATATTATCTTTATTTTAATATATAACCAGTTTTGTTGTTATATAGTAACAACAAAGTGATAAAATAGCAAGTAAGATTGGACATTAACCAGCCTTCTATCATTAACAGTTTTTGACAAAACAATGTTTGTTGTTTTAATTGTTGTTAAGCGTGGACAACAATTTTATAAAGAATATATTAGAATTATTTGTTAAAAACTCATGAATGAGTTAAAAATGTTGTGTAGGCGATAATAATATGACCCAATCAGAAAACTATAAACTTAAATATATAAATGAAGACTTTCAGGTAACGGAAGTTTCATTAATGCCATCTTTTGTGTCTAGGGGAACTCGCAGATTTACTTATGTCTGGCTTCAAAAATCTGGATTTACAACATTTGAAGCCCTAGAACAAATTAAGGTATTTTTTAAACTTTCTTTTGAAGATGTATGTAGTCAAGGATTAAAAGACGAAGATGGAATCACTGAGCAACTTCTTTCTGTAAACAAAATTCTAAATGAAAAAGATATTAAGGTGTTCAATAGAAAATATGTTTCTAAAAATAAATTCTCAAAAATAAAATATATAATGGGTTATGGGGAGAAACCTATAAAAGAAAGAGCGCTTCACGGCAACGCTTTTAAAATTGTGATAAGAAATTTAAATTCTACGTTAGCTGATAATCTTTTAAACTACATCTATAGTCATAAACAACTCCACTTTATTAATTATTATGACAACCAACGATTTGGAATGCCGGGCGGCCCATACAATACTCATTTGATCGGCAAGGCAATAGTAAAAAATAATTGGAAACAAGCGTATGAACAATTAAAAATCACTAATAATATCACTAAAAAAGTTGCATCAAAAACAAAAGATATTTCTGATTTTAAAAAAGTATTTGAGTCTATGAATCCAAAAAAGGGTTCATTCTTTGTTTCTGCCTACAATAGTTTTTTATGGAACACTGAAGCTTCTTCGGTAATTAAAAAAAACACTAAAAGCAAAAATTCTTCATTTGAAAATGTTGGGCAGTTATATTTACCTACTGACTATTTGTTTCAATGCCCCCACATATGCGAAGCAGGAGGATATGAATTCATTACAGAAAACTTTTCAGTTAAAACAAAACCAAATAAAAGGAATCTATTAGTTGCTACTAATATGTATGCTCATGACCTAGAGTCTGATGAACTTCACAAAAATAAAAAGAAAATCACACTTTCGTTTTTCTTGCCAACTGGAAGTTATGCTACAATGATCATCAAGCAACTCTTTTTAAATTTAAAAAATAAATAAATTTATGGACAAAAATATAGAAATTGAATTACGCGGACCTTTATCTAAAGAAGAATTTAATAATTTGGTAAATTTTTTTGAAAATAATGGCAAGAAAACATCAGAAAAAGATAGAATATTGATTGACTATTCTACTTTTCTAGAAGGTGGGGTTGAGAAGAGAAAGAAAGATATACGACTACGAGTGACCAATGGCATACCTGAAATAATTGTTAAAGTCGGAGAATGGGGGGGTGCCGAGCAAAGAAAAGAGCTTTCTGCTTTCACCAGACCAGGTGAATTTGATACTCTGGTTGAAATTTTTGGTGAGCTTGGATTTGGTAAGGGGATGTTATGTGTGAGAAAAAGTAAAGTTTATGAATATAAGGATATTGAATTTGCATTAGTAGAAGTACCAAGACACAGCTATTATTATGAAGCAGAAAAAATGGCAACTGGTAAAGAAAATGGTGATGAATTAATTAAAGAAATTGAAAATGTTTGTAAAGAACTTAACCTTAATATTTTTGATAAAAAACAATTTTTTGAATATATAGACAAACTAAACAAGGAATCTAATGAAGTTTTTGATTATAAAAATTACACTCCTAATTATTTTAAAAATAGATTTAACTTAAAGTAGAAACAGGTGGCCGGGTTCGACCCAGCCGCCTGTTGGCGATAATGTTGTTGTGGCAATTAACCATGATGACCCCTCACGAAGACTTTCCCTCGGATTATCTTGTGCGCGGGGCGGTTGTGAATGGTGGCGTGTCGAGCAAACTCCTGCCCGCAGGCAGGACACTTGAGGTCACCCTTAGTGTAGTTCAACGCGATCATGTCGGCATAGCACTTGATAAGCATTCCGGCGCCTTCCTTTTTGTAGCGGTAGAGCAGAGTTTGACACCTGGCACAGTGCACTGCGATCGTGTATATTTTTCCCATAAAACCTCCTAGAATGACGCCCTGATAGCATCGAATTTCGGAGGACATACTCCGACACATGCATTGCACGAGATGCAGTTGTTAGCAATGACTGCCAGTGCGTTTTTATCCGCACGACGAACCATTGAGAGAGCGTTGAAGGCGCAGGATTGGATGCAAATTCCGCAGCCCGTGCATTTCTCTTCAATCACGACCGGACGGGGTGAAGAGAACTGGTGGCTCTCTGTCTTCCCGAGTGTAAGTCCGACGAGATCTTTGACTGAAGCATACTTCGGATTCTCTTCGAGAAACCGTTGTAGTCCAATCGTAATTCGTCTGAAGACTCCCGGACCCTTGAGGGCGGGCGCGGTGTAAAGCTGAACCGCACTTGCACCCGCCATCAGCATCTGGATTACGTCATCAGCGGTGAAGATTCCACCGCAACCGACGACTGGGATGCTGAGCGTCTCTGAAAGCTGATGTACACACCACAGAGCAATAGGGAAAATAGCTTTTCCCGTCACTCCACCGCCACCGCCCTTGATTCCAAGTTTCGGTCTGGCGGTTTTGGTATCAATCAACATTCCAGGACCAATGCTGTTCGTGCAAACGATAACGTCGGCTCCAAGCCCTTCCGCCTGCTTGGCCATAGAGATCAGCAGGTTTGAATATGACAACTTGATCCAAATCGGGGTCGTCGTCACGCCACGCACTTTTTTCATCAGTTGTTCTAGATGAAGTGCGTCAACGTTCAGGTTTCCGTGCAGTGCACCGGAGTGCGAGCAGGAGATGTTGATTTCGTAGGCATCAACACCCATCTCGTCAAAGACCCGAATCAGATGGCAACAGCTATCCGAGTCACGTCCAGAAATCGAGATGATAATCGGACAGCCAGTCTCCTTGACCTTGTGTACTCCATAATCCCGCCAATCCGTCCACGGCTTTTCGTTTCCCCACTCGCAGTTGAGCATGCTATCCTGATCGAAGACTGCATAGCGTGGAACGGTAACCTTTGTGCGATCTGGCGAGACGTGCTGTCTGAGCGACCGGGTGACCATACCCGAACAGCCGTACTGTTGGGCTTTCAGAAAGAACTCCGGCGTCTCGGTGATGTACCCTGAAGCCAGAAGCAACGGCGTATGCAGACTGATACCACCCACCTGCGTCTCAAGAGACATGACTTATCCTCCTTTTTTTGTCAGATACGGGACTAGAACCGTACATACTTCTTCCAGCACCAGATTTTCTTTTACTTCAGTAATCTCAATCACCGAAGCAAACAGCGACCTGTGCCGTAGGATTGTCTCGATTTCACCGGTAGCCATTGCAATCCTTTTTTCTATCTCTGCTGGACTTTCTGTTTTCCGTATAACAGAGAGTCTTTTGCGAAGCAGTGATAGATCAAAGGTCACAAGACCAATAGCGAAAATCGTGGGGTTGATTTTGAGTGCTTCCATCAAGTTGTCTGGATGCAACTCAGTCAACTTGATGTCTGAATTCGAAAGCAAGTCTTCTTTTCTCAGGCCATAACGATGACTGAAGAGGTCCTGAACCAAGACAAGCTCACCAAATTCGACCAGCTGGTTGAACTCCTGAAGTGAAACGTGAACCCTATTGCCACCCCGCTCATTTGGACGCAGGGGACGGGTTGTGAACCACGCTAGTTCCTGAATATGTGGGTAAAGTTGCAACAGTCGTTCCTTGACGAAGCCCTTCCCGATTCCGGAGGGGCCACTAAGAGATATGATCATTGAGCCCTCCTTTCTTTTGTCAAAAAGCAATCATTATATTTCGAACTGGGGTTCAAAAAACTATACCACATTTTTATGTTTTTAACAAGACCAGTTGATAATATATCCTAAGTAAATTAAAAAAGTGGATTAAGCAATAGATTTAATAATAGTATTTTTTAAAGTTTTTCTTGTGATATAATACTTGTATATCCTTAATTTTATGAAAGAAGCCGAACAATATATTCAGGAGTCTTCAATACAAAAAATCGGAACAGAACCTATTTTTTTTGATCTTAAAACAAGTAAAGACAAGGAAACACTTGGCAAACTTTTTGAAGAAAAAAAAGTAATTCGTGTCTCTGATGATTACCGAGAGGAATTGCTTGAGCTTTTTGGCATAGAACACCCAACCGAAGTTTACCAGTCGGGATTTAAAGAATCCTTTGAAAAATATTATAAAAATATCGAAAAAGAAAGCCCACTTCATGAACAAGGAGTTTGGGTTTATTTCCCCTGGAGTGGTGTTTTATCTCATATTTTATATGAAAAAGATTTTCAGATTGTTAGAACTGCACGAAATAGAAATCTTATTAACCAAGAAGAACAAGACAAATTCCACAATGCTACTATAGGCATCGGGGGTCTTTCCGTCGGTTCAAGTGTAGCATTTGCTCTTACTCTACAGGGAGGCCCAAAACATATAAAACTCGCCGATATGGACCGCCTAGCACTCACTAATACCAACAGAGTATTGATGGGGGTAGATCATCTTGGTTCATTAAAAGTTGAAATGGCCGCCCGAAGAATATATGAAATTAATCCTTATACAAAAATTGAACTCTTCCCTGAAGGATTAAACCCAGAAAATATTGGACTGTTTTTTGAAAATTTAGATCTTGTTATTGATGAAATTGACAATTTAGCTATGAAATATCTTATCCGTACTGAAGCAAAAAAAAGAAAAATCCCACTTGTAATGGCTGCAGATAATGGTGATAACGCTGTTGTAGATGTTGAACGTTATGATATTGATTCTAGTTTACCTTTTTTCCATGGACGCTTAGGAGAAACTTCATACGAAGAACTTTCGAAACTTGATAAATTTGGCATAGGAAAAACTATCACCAAACATATTGGAGCAGAAAATGTAACAATCCGCACCCAAGAATCCCTTTTAGAAATGGGAAAAACTATTGTCTCATGGCCACAATTGGGTGGAGCCGCGCTTATAAACGGAGCAGCTGTCGCCTACTGCGTACGAAAAATTTTAAATGGCCAGCCGATAGAAAATAACCGCGCGCTTATTTCGTTGGATGAAAAACTGATTCCGGAGTATAATGGTGATACAGAGAAAAATAAACGAAATGAGGCTTCTCTCGCATTTAAGAAAATTTTTGGATTATAGCTATGGAACAAGACATGAGACACATTTTACAAGATGCTATATGTGCACCATCTGGAGAAAATTGCCAACCATGGAGTTTTAAAATTTCAGGATCAACAATTAATCTTTTTAATTTACCAGAAAGAGATCAATCACCATATAACCGAGGACAATATGGTTCGTATGTTGCGCACGGAGCTCTTCTTGAAAATCTCAAAATCTCAGCACTTCAATCAGGATATTCAACAAACATCAAGCTTTTTCCTGAACCCGGCAATAAAAACCATATAGCTACAATAGCTTTAAAAAAAATATCCGTACCTAATGAACCAGTGCTTTATCAAGCAATTACAAAACGAGTGACAAATAGAAAACCTTACAAAAATACGCCACTATCTTCTACGGAGTTGACTGAACTCACAAAAAGTATTTCTGATAGTTCGGTAAAAATTTTAATTACACAAAAAAATTCAGATAAAAAAACTTTAGCAAAAATTGGTAGTCTAAACGAAAGTATTATGATGAATAATGAATTCATGCATGATTTTTTCTTCTCTCATGTAACTTGGACTAAAGAAAAAGACGAACAGAAAAAAATTGGGTTCTTCGTAGACACACTAGAGCTTCCTCTTCCTGCTAAAAAAATGTTTAAAATAGTTGAAAATTGGAAGGTGGCAAATTTTTTAAATAAGTTTGGATTTCATAAAATAGTTGGTATACAAAACGCAAAAACATATGCTTCGTCGTCAGGTTTTGGAATACTTTCAATAAAAGATACCTCACCAGATGGTTTTATTCATGCTGGTATGGCACTTGAACAAGTTTGGCTCACAGCAACCAAGCTTGGATTAAACTTTCAACCTGTTTCAGGACTTTTGTTTTTAGTACATGCAATTAAATTGGAAGGAACAGCAAAGTTTTCAAAAAACCAGAAAGAACAAATAGAAAAAGGATATAAAATAATTAAACAAACTTTTTCAGCTGAACCAAATGAAAATATTGTTTTCATGTTTAGATTTGGACACGGAGGTGGTGAACCCACAGCAAAATCATTACGATTTAACGTCGAAGATTTTATTCAGTCACCATAATTATTATGGAAACTTTATCTTTTTTAAATAGCACAAATTTTAATATACTAATAGTAGGAATCGCCTTAGGGTCGATTATACTTTTAGGTTTTACAGTTTATTTTAATGATAAAAAAAGTATTACCAACAAATCATTTCTATTTTACTGTTTAGCTGTTGTTTTATGGGGTATATCTAATTTTTTTGAATATCAATTTAAAACAGCATGGCTTACTCTTTGGGCACTTCGAGCACATTTGTTTATTTCTGTTTGGTATAGTTTAGCATTTTTTCGTCTTTCGTACGTATTTCCAAATAATGAATTATTATTTCCTAAATGGTATAAGTATTTAATTATTCCGTTTACAATTATTACTTCTTTAATTACCTTAACTCCACTTGTTTTTATAAAACTTAATGAATTCGCATCGACAGGACAAGTTACGACTGCAAAAATCGGCCCAGGAATGGCTCTCTTTGGATTAACAGCTTTTGGGTTACTCACAGCGGGACTTGTCGTGCTATTTCGTAGAGCAATACATGCAAAAAATATCGAAAGAAAACAACTCTGGTTAATTTTTACAGGAATGTTTTTAACCGCCTGCTTGACACTTGTTTTTAATTTAATTCTTCCAGTTGTTTTTGAAAACGTGAGATATATTCCTTTTGCAGCACTTTTTGTTTTACCATTTATCTGTTTTATTTCTTACACCATTTATAAACACAAACTTTTTAATATAAAAGTTGCTAGTATTGCTTTCGTTGCTTTTATACTTACAATATTTAGTCTTCTTAATGTCATTTATGCGACAGGTTCTAGCCAAATTATGTTAAATACTTCTTTCTTTGCACTTATTCTCTTGGGTAGTATTATTCTTATCCGTAGCATCATGAAAGAGATCAAACAGCGGGAGCAATTGGAATTTTTAATCAAACAACGTGAAAGCTTGGTGCACCTTATCACTCACAAGGTAAAGGTCTCGTTCACCCGCACTAAATATCTTTTTGCGGGGATGCTGGACGGAACTTTCGGTGAGATATCCCCCGAGATTAAAAAGCGCGCGGAGCAAGGTCTTGAATTTGATAATGGCGGAATACATACAGTTGACTTGGTTTTAAATGTCGCCAATATGCAAAACGGAATAATTAAATATGAAATGAAACCAGTTAATTTCAAAGATATTGTTCTAAAAACTGTAGCCGACAAACAGATTGCGTTGGACGCAAAAAAACTCAAAATAGAACTAGATCTGAAAGAAAGCATGGGTAATAATTATACTCTGCTTGGCGATGCTATCTGGTTAAAAGAAGTTGTAAATAATTTAATTGAAAACTCTATTAAATATACAAAAGAAGGAACCATCTTAGTAAAGCTCGAAGACGGTAATGGAAAAATTAAACTTTCTGTCAAAGACTCAGGTATAGGTATCACCGAAGAAGATAAACAGAACTTATTTACTGAGGGTGGACGAGGCAAAGATTCTGTAAAAGTAAACGTAGACAGCACAGGATATGGTCTTTACACTGTAAAGCTAATAGTAGAAGCCCACAAAGGCACAGTCTCCGCCGAATCCGAAGGCGCAGGCAAGGGTTCTACTTTCTTTGTAGAATTGCCAACGGCAATGTAAATTATTGCGTCTTTTGGCTCGAGGCTAAGCGGAGAATGATTTCGTGTACAGCGTTTTGTGAATTAGCAATAATCACAGAATTGTCATCTGCAAAGATATACATCAAAACTATTTCCCCATCTTTATCGTAAAGGATGCGCGCATTTTTATTTTCTACAATGCCGTCTGTAAAATCTTTCTTGAAAAGATAATTTGTCTCGCTAGAAATATTAATTCCAAAAAATTTATGTAAATCTGTTAGAAGATTATTTTCCCAAATGCGCAAGCTATCAAAAATATCAGCCGTAGAGCGAACTTTGAGTAAAATAAAGAAATCTCCCGCAGTAGGTGTCGCAGACTTTAATCCAGTCAATACCGAACCCATCAAGAAATTGTCGCTGACCAAAAGCGGATTACTATCAGGAGCAAAATTACTCTTTATTAAAGCAATGAATCTTCGGAGTCCTACGATTTGTTTGTTTTCGGTAAGATAAATCCCTTCTACTCCCCCAATTTGTACCTTTGTAGTATTAACTTCATTAAAAACGGTTTGCGTTATTTCATCTTTTTTAAGTCCCAAAACTTCCAAGAAGGTGCTTTGGTCATTGAAAATAATTGGAACAAACTGCTTCTCTACCGGAACTGTATTAATATCTTTTTTAAAAAAGAAAAAGGATAAAGTTGCTAAAGCTAAAAATATAAGTAAAAAACTAATAAACATAAAAAATTTATTTTTCTTTGATTCGGGAGATAAATTTTTTTTCTCCTGCTCGTGCTCTTCTTCCCCATGAATTATTTTTTTGACTAAACCTTCCTTGTCATTTTCAAGCACCTTCGCCATATCTTCGGCATAAGTTTCTGCAACTATTTTTTTTATATTTTTCTCTTTATCCATGTTTTACAACTTTGGTTTAAAGAAATCCTTATCTGCTCCTTTGATTGAAAGTCCGATTCTGCCCTTTTCGGCATCAATGTTTATAATCTTCACTGGCACAATCATCCCCTCCTTTATTATATCGCTAACCCGTTCTACGCGAAATGGCGCCATTTCAGAAATATGTACCATTCCGTCTGTAAAAGGATTAAGGGCTACAAAAACTCCAAAATCAGCAATTTTTACCACCTCACCTTTTAATACTTCCCCAACCTTAAATTCATGAGTCATTTCTTCCACTATTTCTTTTGCTTTTTCTGCCGAGCCATTTTTACCGGTAAAATATATTGTTCCATCATCTTCGATTGTAATCGTTGCGCCGGTTTTTTCTTGAATATCTTTGATTGTTTTTCCGCCACCACCGATGACCATACCGATTTTATCCGGATCTATTTTAATAATTAAAATTTTTGGCGCGTTAGCGGAAATATTTGCTCTAGGCTGTGGAATTTCTTTTTCAATTCTGTCTATTATGGCTACTCGCGCTCCCTTGGACTGTCTCATTGCTTCTCCTAATATTTTTATTGGCACGCCTTCCACCTTCACATCGAGCTGGATCGCAGTGACGCCCTCTCTCGTTCCGGCAATTTTAAAATCCATATCGCCATGATGGTCTTCCGGTCCCTGAATATCAGTTAAAATTTTATATCTGGGTTCTTTTGTCATTGGAAATTTGTCATTTGTCATTCCCTCCATCATCAATCCCATAGCAATTCCGGCAACAGGTGCTAAAATCGGAACTCCACCATCCATGAGCGCGAGCACTCCTGCACAGATTGAAGCTTGAGAAGTAGAACCATTCGAAGCCATTGATTCGGAAACCAAACGCATTGTGTAAGGAAAATCAGCCACAGATGGCAACACCATGGAAAGCGCTTTTTCCGCGAGCGCACCATGTCCGATTTCTCGGCGATTGGTAAATCCCGCTCTACCGACTTCCCCCGCAGAATATGGTGGAAAGTTGTAATGATGCATAAATCTTTTTTCCACTTTCAATTGCAAACCATCAACTAAATTTCTGTCGTCCGGTCCGCCTAAAGTCAAAACCGAAAGTACGTGCGTGCCTCCGCGATAAAAAATTCCGGAACCATGCAGGATACTAGATAGCCCTCCCGCTTGCGCATACAAATCTCGAAGTTCATCCATTTTTCGGCCATCGGCACGCTTATTTTCTTCAATGGCTTTCTCGTGAAGCATATCGTTTTCCGTATTATCAAACAAATCATCTTCCAAACTAAAATCCTCTTTATTCGGATTTTTTTCAACATAATATTCTTTTACCAAATTATTCCAAATAGTATGCAATTCATCTATTCTGGCTTTTCCCGCACCCGCAAAAATAGCCTCTTCCATCTTGGGTAAAATGTTTTCATTGAACAAATCTACCGATTCTTTCAAAATCGTTTCTTTTTCTATAACTCTTTTTTTCTTACCTATTTCTTTTACAATATTTTTCTGAAAACTTTCCAACTTGGTAATTTCTTCACTCGCTTTTTGAAAAGCTTCTTCCAATTCATCTTCTTTACTCTGATGTGCCGAAGCTTCAATCATATTTATATTTCCATCCTTTCCGCAAACAGTCAGGTCAAATTTATAGAGCGTGTCATCCAAACGCAGGCTTTGCGAAGGATTTATTGTTAATTCTTCAGAGTTATATTTACCAATACGCACACAGCCGACCGGTCCCGCCCAGGGAATATTGGAAACAGCTAGGGCAAGCGAAGCCGCGTTGACTGCCAAAATAGTCGGATCGTTGTCGTCTACCGATAGAACCGTCACTATTACTTGCACGGCGTGGCGGATTGATTGGTCAAAAAGCGGTCGGAGGGTGCGATCTATCACTCGGCAGGCCAAGATTGCTTCCTCGCTAGGTTTCCCTTCTCTTCTAACAAAACGCGAGCCCAAAATTTTTCCGGCCGCATAAAACTTTTCCATATAATCAACCGTCAGATTAAAAAATCCGAGACCTTGTTGTTTGTCGTGAGACATGCAAGCAGTGGCGAGAACGATTGTCTCCCCATATTTTAATATCACTGAACCTTGCGCTTGTTCCGCCAAATCGGTAAAAATGGCGGTCAAAGTTTTACCTCCAATCTCTACACTATATTCTTTCTTTTGCATAATTTTCTTGCCCTGAGCAAAATCGAAGGATTGCTTCAAATAAGTTCAGGTTAGGTTCGTATCCAGACTGGAGTATTGTTCTTGATTAACAGAACACTACTATATGTCCGAACGCGAACCAATTAACTGATAATTAATCACACCTTAGCATGGATTGGGTAGAAAATCAAAAACTATTTTGCATTCATTAGATATTTCCTTGGGTTTTCGGAGAGATCCACAAAGTCATCCACTGCTTCGCGCAGTTTACCGGAAGTTGATTTACCGAAGGACACTACTTCCACTTGCACACCAATGGTCTGTAAATATTCCACCAGCGGAATAAAATCTCCATCTCCGGAAACAATAACGACAGAATCAAGACGAGCCGACATTTTAATAGCATCCACGGCAAGCCCGACATCCCAATCCGCCTTCTTCGCGCCTCCTGCAAATATTTGTAAATCTTTTGTTTTGGTTTCAATTCCGAGCTTGGAGAGCGCTTCAAAAAAATTCTTTTCATCCCCCGCTTCTGTCGTGATGACATAAGCGACTGCTCGCACGAGCTTTCTGCCAGCTACCGCATCTTTTAAAACTGCGCCGAAATTCACTCGTGCTTGATATAAATTACGAGCCGAATGATATAAATTTTGAGTATCAATAAAAACCCCAACTCTTTGTTCTTTATGTTTTATAACGGTCATAGATATATTATAGCACATTCCCCTCTTGAGGGGTGGCTCGTTTACGAGACGGGGTGGAAAAATTCTCCACCTCCCCCTAAAGGGTACTCCTCAAGAGGAGAATTTACACCAACTCCATTTTCTTCATTAAAGCAATATAACGAGGCTTGCTTTTTCGTTCCAAATATTTCAAATGAGTTCGTCTGTCGGCTACCATTTTAATAAGTCCTCGACGAGAATGATTATCTTTTTTGTGTTTCTTTAAATGCTTGGCCAAGGCGTCAATTTGACTAGATAAAACAGCCACCTGCACTTCCGGAGAGCCTGTGTCTTTGTCATGTATCTGGTTTTTCTTGATAACTGCTTGCTTTTTTTTAGTTGCTAACATATTTATTATATTAGCATAAAACTCATAAAATTGCAAACTAACCTCGGTACATTCAACCCTCTATGTAGGAGAAGGCTGGGTAGGGGGTATGTCGCACAATATTGTGCTAAAATATCTAAGTGGCTTCTCTAAAACAACTTAAAACCAAATTCTTGGAATATGTGGAAATAGAAAAAGGACGTTCATTAAATACTGTCAGAAATTACGATCACTACCTCTCTAGATTTTTAGCTTTTACAAAAAATGACAACCCTTCAAACATAACTGACGACATGGTACGAGAATTTCGTCTTTGGTTAAACAGACAAAGTACTGGTCCTAAAAAAAACAACGCAGAAACTTTATCTAAAAAGACCCAAAATTATTATTTGATAGCCTTGCGCGCATTTCTGAAGTATCTCGCTCGACAAGAAATAAAATCCCTTTCCCCGGAACGCATAGAATTAGCAAAAGTTTCTGAAAGATCCCTAGATCTCATCACCCACCTCGAACTTTCTAGATTATTGGAATCTCCAAATGGTAATGATGTTAAAGATTTACGAGATAAAGCAATTTTAGAACTTTTATTTTCTACAGGACTCCGTGTATCAGAATTATGTTCTTTAACTTCTGATATTGATTTACATTCAGCTGAATTATCAATTCGTGGAAAGGGTGGAAAAGTGCGAGTAGTTTTTATCTCAGATGACGCAAAAAATGCTGTCAAAAAATATTTATTAGCACGTAAAAATATGAGTGATGCACTTTTTGTACAAGTTAATAATAAAAATACTTCTGCCCTCACCCGCAGATCCATAGAAAGAATAGTAAAAATTCACGCAATTAAAGCTGGTATTTCAAAAAAGGTAACCCCTCACGTCATGCGACATATGTTTGCGACCGATTTGCTCGGCAACGGAGCAGATATTCGTTCAGTCCAAATAATGCTCGGCCATGCAAATATTGGAACTACCCAGATTTATACTCACATTACAGATAAACAATTAAAAGAAGTGCATAAGAAATTTCACTCAAAAAAATAAATTTAGTATAATAAAGATATGGGTTATCTTGATCATAAAAAACATTTCGGAATTGCATACAAAACAGGCACAGACGCTTGGAGCCATCTGCCGACAGAAGCTGAAGGCCTTAAACTTATAGAAAAACTTTCTTCCGGCGCTTTTATTTTAGATGTTGGTTCTGGACGCGGATTTTTTGCAAAACATTTAGCCGAGATGGGTTTTCAAGTAATTGGTCTTGATTTTGATAGCGAGGTGGTAAAAAAAGCAAATGAAAATATCGCGGATTGGGGACTAAAAGGCAAACTTAAATTTATAGAAGCAGATGTCCTAAATATTCCTTTACCCGATGCAGGCTTTGACGCAGTTTGCGATTTTGGACTTTTCGAAACTCTATATAAAGAAGACTGGGGAAAATACGCAAATGAAATAAACCGTGTCTTAAAACCTAAAGGATTTTATTTAAACGTTTCTCTTTCTCGCGAAACACAGCATTTTTTTGAGTTTTCTCCAAAGGGTAATACCGGGGCAGATTTTGAAAAATATGGGATACATTATCATTTTTTTGAAAAAGAAGAGATGAAAAACATCTTTAAAGACACCCTAGAAACAATTTCAGAAGAAGTTAAACCGGCACAAAAAGAAAAAGGAGTAGCCTTGCTTGAAACACTTTTTCAGAAAATAAAATAAAAAATGAAAATAATTTCTTGGAACACAAATGGATTGCGGGCAACAGCGAAACAGGGATTTTTCACTCCCCTATTTGATAATTACAAACCTGATATTCTATGTTTACAAGAAACAAAAGCTGAACCAGACCAACTTCCCGAAGATGTACGAAACGTAAAAGGCTATTATTCATATTTTTCACATCCAAAAATTAAAAAGGGTTATAGCGGAGTAGCTATCTATACAAAAGAAAAGCCAAGGGAGGTTTTTTACGGAATGGGCATAAAAAGACTTGATGATGAAGGTAGACTTTTGGGTATAAAACTAAAAAATTATACAATAATAACTGGTTATTTTCCAAACGGTGGAGCTGGGCCTCACAGATTAAAATATAAACTAGAATTTTATGATGCTTTTCTAAAATTTATATTAAAACTTCGCAAGAATGGTGAGAATGTTATTTTCTGTGGAGATGTAAATACCGCCCACGAAGCTATAGATCTAGCCAGACCAAAAGCAAATGAAGAAAATACTGGCTTCTTGCCGATAGAGCGTGCTTGGATTTCTAAAGTAATTAAAAATAATTTTATAGATGTCTTCCGCCAATTTTATCCAGAAAAAAAAGATGCATATACTTACTGGGATATAAAAACTCGTGCTCGAGATAGAAATGTAGGCTGGCGTTTGGATTATTTCTTCGCTGATTCAAAAATCATTCCAAAAATAAAAAATACTGGCATGCTTGGAGATTATTACGGGTCTGATCACTGCCCCATTTATTTAGAGACTAAAACTTAATTAGCTTTGGTTTAATATTTTTTCCAAACCACTTTTTAGTTAATTTTTCTACGTTTTTTGTCGTATCGGTAACAAGAATTTTCGCTGTGTGTTTCTGAGAAAGCTTTTTGGCAATTTCCGGATGTCGTGCAAGATAATTTTTCAACTTTCTTGGGACTATTTCATCTTGAGAGATTATTTTAATATTTTTTGATAAAAGTTTTTTAATCTGATTTTTAAAAATAGGATAATGCGTACAGCCGAGGACTAATGCGTCTAATTTCTTGTTCGCAAACGATTGTATATATTTTTTAATGAATGGCAGAGCATTTTTTGTCTCCCCTTCTTCCGCGAGTGGCACGAGCATCGGCGCTGGGTTTTGAAAAATTTTGGCTTGTTTATTAAACTTTCGTATCTCAACAGGAAAAGTATTTGAACCCACAGTTCCGCGAGTTCCCAACACGCCGATTCTCTCAAATTTTGATGCTTCTTCAGCCGCAGGAATTAAAACACCTAAAACTTTCCTATCAAAAATTTCTTCATTTTGAATTCGATGCAAAGCATGAGCAGAAGCAGTATTACAAGCCACAACTACAATTGCACAATTTTCTTTTCGAAAAAGATAATCCACACATTCCCGAGTAAATTCAAAAACAGCCTCGTGGGAACGGTTGCCATAAGGCACTCTTTTAGTATCGCCTAAATACACATAGTCATATTCCGGCATGGTTTTCCTTATCGCTTTGGCAATAATAAGTCCCCCCAACCCTGAATCAAAAATTCCAATTTTCGTGTTGATTTTCATTTTTGTATTCTATCATGTTATACTCTAACCATGAACCACACGAGATTAGAACAATTATCAGATGGAATTTTTGCGATAGTTATGACAATTTTAGTTTTCCAAATTAAATTACCAACTATTTGGGGACCAATAAATAATTTTGGACTCTGGCAGGAAATTAAAACATTAATTCCATTATTTCTTTCTTATATTTTAAGTTTTGCATTATTATTCACTTATTGGCGAGCACATCACTTTTTCGTTTCTATTTATGCAAAAAACATAGATTCAAGGCTGACAAATATTAACGCTTTATTTTTTATGCTCATAAGTTTGGTGCCATTTTCAGCAAGCATTTTGGGAGAATTTAGTAAAAACGAACTATCTGTAATAATTTTTGGCATACATATAACTTTAATTGGCCTCACCCTATATTGGATGCGAAGATATGTTTTATATTCTGAACACATAAAAAATCCTGAAATTACCAAAAGAGAAATTCGTGGCAGCACTATTCGCACCTTGGTACCTGTCGTTTTTGCGCTAATTGCCATTCCTCTTTCTTTTTTAAGTATAAATCTTTCTCTTCTTCTATTTTCTCTAGCAGTAATCTTTAATCTTTCCTCATACAGCACTCGCCTTTTTGAAAATATCATAAAAACAATCCACCACACCATGTTTGGCGAAGACACAAAAGGCCACTTTGCGAATTAAAACTCTAATCTGCGGGTGTCGAACACCCGATAGTAAAATTTACTTTAGCATTAGTGCGCGACCGCTACTTATTGCTAAATTTCTAATCTACGCCATGGCGGAGATGTAATTTTTTTACTTCTTCTTCCTCCAGTTCTTCTTTTTTTTCTTTTCCCCTTTCTCCTAATGTCCTTAATTCCGCATCTCCCAGCATATTTAAAGATTTCACCAAGTTCGATAGATGTTCCACAGTATTTTTCTCCGGAGCATCAAGGACTTCCTCAAGCAAAGCATTCAAAATCCACCCCATTCGCGGTCCAGGAGTAATTCCGAGCTCTTTTATCATAAATTCCCCATTAATTTTCAGCTGTCCGACAGAAATAGGATCTCTCAAGGACTCCTCTATCATTGCAAAATATTTTCGTAAGCGATAAGGTGCTTCTTTTTTCTTCATCCCCACCCTATCACTCTCACGGACATCCATCAGAGACCAAATATTTTCTTTCCCAACCTTCACAATAATTCTACGCACCGCAGAGAGCGTAATTAATTCCGTATCCGAAAAAAACATATGATTGCGTACAAGTTTTTCCACCAACTCAATTTCTTTTTTCGGAAATTTTAATCTCTCCATTATTTTTTTCGCAATTCGTGCGCTGACAACTTCATGACCATAAAAAGTATATTTTTTCTTGCGCGGAGATAAAGAAAAATTCTGCTGGCGGAAGGTTCCAACCGAAGGCTGGAGTAAAGC
>JAVHOH010000112.1:0-1265 GCA_036169935.1 Minisyncoccota bacterium
AGTTTCTTCCAGCTAAACTCTGCAAACTTATCAGAGAAAAATTTTCTTTTTCCTCCAAGTTCTTCGGCTTCGGCATCCATATCATCCATAAATTTATAGATAAGTGCAATGGTAATTTGTTCTACTTGAGATTTTGGGTCTGGCACTTTACCAACAAGAATATCCCTTGCAGTATCAATGCGTCGTTTAGTTTCGTTATCTAACATCGTTTCCTTTTTTACATGAACTGGTTAAGCGAAATGTAGTCCTTAATATATTCTGGAATTATTTCTCTCCAGTTCTTCGGTATGGCTTTATAATCTTTCATTGTGAAGTTCGGGTTCACATTTAATTCTGTGTAGCGTTTATTGTCAATAATATCTCTTACTTTGCTGTCAGTAGTGTATGCCTTAAAAAAGTATTTCATAGCAACGATATGAGAAGGATCGTCTGGTTTTCGGTCAAGAATAAACTTTTCAAATTCTTCATCCAACATTTTGTCTTTTGTTTTGAAGTAAGGGATCATCCCGTAGATTTTTTCTAATATTTCCCGCATGGAGATTCTTCTATCAACTCCAGCGGCTCTTCTAAGTTTTTCAATAGTATAAAACTCTTCTGGTTTGTTAAGAATGTTTTCATTCATATACTCAATAACTTTTTCCCATTGCCCAATTGCAATATTTTCTCTTATAAAATCGTCTTTCTTAACTTTGTCTTCAAACTGATCGAAGAACATGCGGTCGATCTTCATACCGTTTAGACCAATAATGGTTTCTTCCATCACCACTAATTTATCTTCATCTGGGTTTTCGTATCCACTTGGTGGTGGAGGTGGTGGCGTTGGTCCGCCTTTCGTGCCAGTATATCTTGGAAGTTCAATAATTTCATCGTAATTAAACTTCTCTTCAAAGTATTCACAGTTAGCAAAGAAATCAAAAAGCTTAAATTTCTTTTTCTCTGGAGCTTGCACTAACTGCTTCATTTCTTCATCAAACAACTCTTCGTTAAAATTATGCTTTCTTGTCCCTCTTCCTTTTATCTGTATAAAATCGGTAGGAGAGAAGATCGGTCGCATCAAACAAAGATTAAGAATATCGGGGCAGTCATAACCCGTGGTCATCATTCCCACGGTAACACAAACCCTTGTCTTGCTGGTTTTATATTCCGTTAAAAAGTTTCTGTTCCCGCTAAGGTTATTGTTTGCAAAATTTATAGAGAACTGTTGTGCGTTTGTAATTTGTGAAGTTACTTGCAAAGCAAAATCAGACTTGTATTTTTTCGGAAAC
>JAVHOH010000113.1:0-1233 GCA_036169935.1 Minisyncoccota bacterium
TTGGCGTCTTCCCATTGACTGGCGTCCCACTTGTCTTTATGTCTCATGGTGGTACTGCTCTACTTCTTGATATTGGACTTATGGGTATAGTACTCAATATCTCAAAATTCCAAAAAAAACAACCCTAGTTCAACAATCAATTGCAACACTTGTATTACAATATAAGTGTCATGAATATAAAGGCCAAAAATATAAAAGTTAATAAAAGACGTAAATTTATTCAATTCACCTTGAATGATAGGATTAAAATAGAGATAAGATATAGAGATGGTTTTAGCCTACGAGAGATAGCAAAAGAGCTTGGTAATGGTCGAGAAGCTAGCTCTGTGTGTAGAGAGATAAATGGAAAACCAAGAAAAGGTTTCGGTAAGTATCAAGCACACATAGCACACGAAAGAGCCCTTGAAAAAAGGAAGGGGAAGAAAACATTCAGACTTAAGAATGATTTAATACGAAAATATGTAGTTGATAAGATGAAATTAGGTTGGTCTCCAGAACAGATATCATTAAGATTGCCAATAGATCATAAAGGAAAAAATATTTCATATGAAGCTATCTATCAATATGTATATGCACAAGTATATAGAGGTGGTAATGGATATATTAAAAAAGATTGTGAAGATTTAAGAAAATATTTGATTAGAAGACATCACAAAAGAGCTAAAAAGGGCTTTAGAAAGGCTCAGAAATTAGAGAGAGTTCGTAGTTTGCCATCTATTGAAGATAGACCAAGGGAAGTGAAAAAGAGAAAAGTCATTGGTCATTGGGAAGATGATTGTATTGTATCTAGGCAAAGTTTACCCCGAATAAAATCAATTAATGAAAGAGTCAGTGGTGTAGTTCTTTTAGGTAAAATGAAAGATGGGACAGCCTTTGAATCAAGTAGAGTTGTTTGTGAGAAATTAAAAAATATACCATCATTATTTTTAAAGACATTAACTCGTGATAGAGGAAGAGAAAATCTTGATTACAAAATAATTGAATCAATTACTGGTATAGATGTATATTTTGCTCATCCATATTCTTCGTATGAAAGAGGTTCTAATGAAAACCTTAATGGATTAGTCAGAAGATTTTTCCCAAAGAAAACTGATTTTACTAAAGTTACTGATGAAGATATACAAAAAGTTGAATATCTTTTAAATACAAGACCTAGAAAAAGATTTGGTGGAAAGACTCCACTTGAGGTATTATTAGAGAAGACAGGTGTTGCAATTACTTATTGAATGTACC
>JAVHOH010000114.1:0-1209 GCA_036169935.1 Minisyncoccota bacterium
CGGTGTTCAAACGTATGAATAGTAAAAAGTGTATATTTTGTGCATCTGTTAATGTTATTAAGAAAGGTGTTCAGCAAGGTAATCAGCGATGGAAATGCAAAGACTGTAACAAGAAGTTTCAAGCAAACAAAAAATCTCTTCCGGAAGAAGAGATTTTTTGTTCTTTTGTCTTCCATAAACAGACATTTACGGAATTAAGTAAATCATATCACATAAAGATTAATACATTACAGAAAATATTTGATGACCATGTATTAGAAAAGAAGATATACAACCCAAGAATTATCTATCTCGTAGTAGACGGAACATATTTTGGAACAACAGGAACACCTAATGCTTTTTGTCTTGTAGTATTTAGAGATGAAGAAAACAAAGAGAATATATGGTGGAAGTTCTGTGAGGTAGAAACGTATGAAGTCTACAAAGAAGGTAGGGATTATCTAACTTCTCTTGGTTATATCATCAAAGGTGTAACAGCAGACGGATTACCCTTAATACGTAATGTGTTTAGAGATATTCGATTTCAAATGTGTTTGGTACACATGGAGCGAATTATCATTCGTGGGACTACTAAATATCCAATACTTGAAGCCGGTAAAGTATTGCTTGCTATATCTTCTACATTACACACAACTAACAAAGATGAGCTACGGACTAGAGTTATCAAGTACAAAGAAATGTACTGGGAATTTCTTAATGAAAAAGCTTTTAGTTCTATTACAGGTGAACCATGGATTATTCACAGAGAATTATTAAGATCATTTAAATCTCTTTACAGTCTGTTTCCTTATTTGTTTACCTATGAATCAGATTCTCGTATTTCAAAGACTTCTAATTCAATTGAGGGGCACTTCTGTCATATTAAAACGAGAGTAATGGTGCACCACGGTCTTTCCCTTCAAAGGAAGCAGAAGCTGATTACTGCCATACTTCTGAACTCGTCTGTAACCTTGGATGAAAAGAAAGAAAAGAGGAAATAGGTCCTATTGGGAGCTATATGCCATAATTTGTTTAGCTTCCCGCATTCTTTGAGCAGATTCAAGATGAGTAAACTCCCTCATGGTGTATTATTACCCTTACCTTAGCAAGGTTATGTCTTGTACACAGCTCAACATGGACTCTAGATCTATTTCAATAGAAACCTGGATACCAGATCAAGCCTGGTATGACACAGATACTAGTTTCGTAATTAAAGTATATAGAGAAAAA
>JAVHOH010000115.1:0-23035 GCA_036169935.1 Minisyncoccota bacterium
TACCAAGCAAAATGCGCAAAAGCTTTGTTGGCTTCGGCCATTTTGTGTGTATCTTCTTTCTTTTTAATAGCTGCCCCTTCGTTTTTTGAAGCGGCGATTAACTCGTCAGCAAGTTTTATATGCATTGGTTTTCCTTTTCCCCCGCGAGCGGCATCTCGAATCCAGCGCATCGCCAAGGCTAAACGGCGTTCTGGACGAACTTCAATTGGCACTTGGTAGTTTGCGCCTCCGATACGCTTGGAACGGACTTCGGTTAAAGGACCGGCGTTTCTAAGTGCTAAATCAAAAATTTCTAATGGATTTGGATTACCGGTTTTTTCCTTAATAATGTCAAAAGTAGAATACATCACCTTTCGGGCAGTTTCTTTCTTGCCGGACCACATAATATAGTTAATAAACTTCTCTAATTTTTGAGAGTTATAAACAAAATCTGGGGCTACTATATTTCTATTTTTTACTTTTCTTCTCATTTGTTATTCGTAATTCGTAATTAATAATTCGTAATTTACTTTTTTGCTTCTTTTCTCGGCTTTTTATTTCCATAAAGCGATCTGCTTTGTCGACGCTTTTCGACTCCCTGCGTATCGAGTACTCCACGCACGATGTGATATCTTACTCCAATCAAATCTTTCACACGTCCTCCGCGTAACATGACGACAGAGTGTTCTTGTAAATTGTGTCCTTCTCCTGGAATATAAGCGGTAACTTCCATACCATTGGTCAAACGAACACGAGCAATTTTTCGGAGAGCGGAGTTTGGCTTCTTTGGAGTAGTAGTTGAAACTTTTGTGCAAACGCCTCTTTTAAAAGGTGCTGGGAAAAATACTGGTCTATTTTTTAAAACATTAAATCCACGCGCCAAAGCAACAGTCTTTGTCTTTGCATGGACTTTCACTCTATTTTTCTTAATTAATTGATTGATTGTTGGCATAAGTAAACAAAATAGCCCCATAAGGACTATGCAAACAATATACTATTAAAATAATTAAAGTGCAAGTCCCGTAATCAGATGAAAGAGAAAGGCTAAAATAGGATATAAATAATCCGAAAAGAAAACGATAAAAATAAGAAGTAAAATTAGTGAATATTGTTCATAGGCAATTATGAAGGAAAAAGTTCTCTCGGGTAAAAAGGAAAAAAGGATTTTAGAGCCATCAAGGGGCGGGATTGGAACTAAATTAAAAATAGCCAAGGCTAAATTTACGATTACAATTGCTGAAGTTATAAAATAAAAATTTGATTGCAATGCCATCCCAGATGTCAAGCGAATAATTATTCCAAAGACAATTGCTATCAAAAAATTAGCTAAAACTCCAGCTCCGGCAACAGCTATTGTCCCCCATTTTTTATTACTTAAATTATTTGGGTTATAGGGTACGGGTTTTGCCCAGCCAAATAAAAAACCAGCATGAGATAAAATCAGAACTGCCGGTAAAAGGATTGAACCAAATAAATCTATGTGTTTGAGGGGATTTAAAGTTAAACGCCCAGCATTTCGAGCGGTATCATCTCCAAAATATTCCGCCATGAAACCATGCGAAACTTCGTGAACCACAATAGACATGATAAGTATGGCTATATAAAAAATTGAATCAATTCCTTGCATAATGATGTTTCTAATGATAACATAAAAAAGTTACTTGTACCGTTAAAAAATCTGCGGGCTTGTGGATAAGATAAGGTTTATTATTTTAATTTTTTAATGAGATGAAAAAAATATGCGCAATAACTAAAAAAGGTTCAATCGTCGGAGGCGGATATTCAAACCGCACCCGTGCCACTAAATTTAACCCAACCGGGAAAAAAAGAAAGTATCCAAATCTTCAAAAAAAGAGGCTTTTTGTTCCCGAACTAAATAAAACTGTAAATATTGAAATCTCCGCTCGTGGCATGCGCACCATGAAAAAAAGAGGCACCTACGCCACCCTCCTCAAAGCTGGATTAATAAAATAATATTTTTGTAAAGTTTTGTAAAAAATTATTAGCAAATTTAAATAAATATTATGAACTCTCATCATGAGGAACCAAAACCAAAACCAAGACAAAGTTTTATAGAACATCGTTTAGAAGTCACAATTGACGAACTTGAAAAAAGAGGAAACGGAGAAATTGCTTCTTTGTTAAGAACAATAGAACAGGATAAGTCTAAAATGGAAGTATTAGCTGATAAACTTTCTTTTAAGGGTGCAAACTTGGATCTTTTCTTAAATTTAAAACCTGAACAAATAGAAAAAGCGATTTTTCTTTTGAAGGATTTTTTAGGAAAATCAGATAAAGAAGCTACTGCTGTGGCACAAAAAATAGCAGACTTACTTATCTCTTAAAAAATTACTACACCTGTATGAAAGTAATTGTATTTCCCTTTTTGCTGTTGTTACCAGTTTAGATTATATAATACTTTGTAGCACCAATTTTTGACGACCGTCAGAAAATGGTGCATATTTTTACACTTTTGTATTTTAAATTTTAAATATTTTCACACAATCATTAATACCGAGTGATTGAAGCCGAGTGGTAAATTCTTTTGGCAAGGGACCTTTCCCAAGCCAAACACTCTGCTGCAACATTCTAAAATCCCATAATTTCAACTGCAAGCGGAGCCAACCCCTGATCTTTCTTTTCTTTTCCGGAATATCAAATAAGACCATAACCTTGGTGTTCCCCGCTGGTTTTTCCTTTATTTTTGAAAAAAGAATATGAGATTTTAAAGCACTTTTATTGATAACAATATCATTGTCAGAATCAAAATCTAATATCCCTTTTTTCTGGAACCTATACAAATTATTATTAAACGTTTGTCTATTCAGCATTCGTTTTTCTTGTACAAGTTTATAAAGAATCTTTTTCTGAATTTTTATAGAACGACAAGACAACAAATGACTAATAATAAAGTCGCCAAAAGATGCCTCGTCTTCCCAATTTTTTTGCATTTATGTAGTATACCATAATCGAACGGCCGTTTAAATATAGTGTACAAAAAATATTTACGAAAGGGTTTACGCAGATACGAAGGTTAAGGCTGTGCCTTTTTTGCCACTTCGACCTGTTCGGCCGATGCGGTGTACATAGGTATCATAAGTTTGTGGTACGTCATAGTTGATGACATGCGTTACGTCTGGAATATCCAGTCCCCTGGCTGCGACATCGGTCGCAATAAGCACATTGATCTGATCTTTTTTAAATGAATCGAGAATGCGAATACGTTCACGGCTTCTTTTGTCGCCATGAATTCCGCCGACTTTGAATCCCATATGAGCAAGTTCTTTAACGAGAGAATCTACACTATGTTTCATTTCACGAAAAATTAATACTTTATCAGAACCTTCTTTTTTCAAAATTTCATGTAATTTTTCTAATTTTTCCTCTTTGGTTCTGGCACGAATAATATCTTGATCAATGTTTTTTAAGGTCTCGCCGGAGATTACAGAAATAAAAACTGGATCTTTCAAGTATTGTTCTGTTAATTTTTTAATATCTGGGGAAAGCGTCGCGGAAAAGAAAAGAGTTTGGTGTTCTTTTGGAGTTTTACTAATGATATAAACCATTTCATCTCGGAAACCCATATCGAGCATCCTATCTGCCTCGTCTAAAACAACAGAATAGCAAGTTGATAAATCCAAAACTTTTTTATCTAAAAGATCGCGTATTCGTCCCGGAGTGCCAATGATAAAAGAAACTCCCATTTTTATTTCTCTAATTTGCTTCATTATTGGAAGCCCTCCCACACAAGCGACAGAAAACATTCCGAACCCAAAAGCGAGATTTTTGAAATCAGATTCTATTTGCAAAGCGAGCTCGCGAGTCGGCGCCATGATCAAAACTGTCTCTCTTTTATTTTGTCCTTTAGTTTTGGCAATTTTTTCTATAAGCGGAAGGAGAAAAGCTGCGGTCTTGCCTGTGCCGGTATTAGCCATACCGAAAACATCCTTCCCTTCCATGACGGACAAAATGGCTTGGTCCTGAATAGGCCTAGGGCTGGTGTACCCGGCTCTTTCAATGTTTTTATAAAGTTGCGGGTTAAAAGGAAAATCAGCAAAAGTATGTTTTGAAACATAAGGTTTTTCTTCCACTTGAGTACCCTTTTTAATGAAACGAGAAAAATCTATTCGCTCACCGCGAGATCTTTTGCTACTACCCCCACCTCCTCTTTTAAAAGAAGGTCTGGAATTATTAAATTTTCTTACTGCGCCAAAACGAGGCTTCGCTCTAAACACAGAAGTATGGCTCCCAAGTTTCTTGGGGGTTGCCGAGTGACGTGTGTACATAAAGGGTCACTCTCTTTATTTAGTAGTCGAGAATGATGTTAGAAGAGTAGCATTTCTGTATAAATTTGTCAATGTTTTCTTAAATTTTTTATAAAAGCTATAATAAAAATATGAAAGCCTACTTGGACATAGTAAAAAATGTTTTGGAAAATGGTGAGAAAGTTGAGACCCGCCAAGGCACCCCCGCCTTCACAATCGCTGGAACTATCTTTAAACATGACATGTCAAAAGGTTTTCCGTTACTCACAACAAAGAAGGTGCCTCTACGTTTAATTGCAACAGAGTTAGAATTTTTTATAAATGGAATAACCGACAAAAAATGGCTTCAAGATAAAAATAATCATATTTGGGACGAGTGGGCAAAACCACAAAAGGCTCCATATGGACACGATGAGACTTCAAAGAAAAAAATGCTGGAAGAAAGAGACCTTGGGCCAATTTATGGTTTCCAGTGGAGACATTTCAATGCAAAATATGAAAACTACGATACAAATTATTCTGAAAAAGGGATTGATCAATTAAAAAAAGTGATTGAGACTTTAAAGACAAACCCGCGCGACCGCAGAATGATAGTTAGTGCCTGGAACCCCTTGCAGTTTAATGAAATGGCCCTCCCCCCTTGTCATTATGCCTTTCAAATTACCACCATCGGTGACAAACTAAATTTAATGTGGAACCAACGTTCAGTCGATACAATGCTCGGTCTGCCTTTTAACATTGCAAGTTATGCTTTATTGCTTCATCTCATAGCAAAAGAAACAGGTTTCAAAGAAGGCAAACTTGTCGGATTCTTGGCTGATGTCCATCTCTTTGAAAATCATGTTGAAGGTGCCAAAGAACAAATTGGAAGAAACCCGAATAAATACCCATTACCAAAAATTGAGACAGAAAATTGGAAATCTATTTTTGAATGGAAAGCTGAAGACACAAAAATAATTAATTATCAGAGTTACGATAAAATTCCGTTTAAGATAGCAATATAAAATTATGATTTCAATCATCGCCGCCATCGGAAAAAATAGCGAACTAGGAAAAAAGAATGCTCTTCTTTGGTCTTTGCCTGCCGATATGAAACATTTTAGAGAAACAACAAAAGGTCATACCGTCATTATGGGTCAAAAGACATTTGAATCCATTGGGTGCCCCCTACCTAACCGCAGAAATATCGTTCTAACACAAGATAAAAATTTCAAAACAGATGGAATTGAAATAGTTTACTCTGTAAAAGAAGCAGAAAATTTATTAGACAAAGATATGGAAAATTTTGTCATTGGCGGAGGAATGATTTACAAATTATTTATAGACAAGGCAGACAGACTTTATATTACTCATGTAGACGCTGAATTCTCTGACGCTGATACATTTTTTCCAGAAATTATCCCTGTGGTCTGGAATGAAATATCGCGCGAAGAACATAAAAAGGATTCCGAGAATCCTTTTGACTACACTTTTTCGGTGTACAAAAGATTTTAATTGACAAAATGATTAATTATGCGAAACTTATAACATGATTTTATCTGATAAAAAAATTTTAGAAGAAATAAAAAAGAAAAGTATTATCATCACCCCATTTGATATCAAAAATATGGGTGGCAATTCTTATGATGTACACTTAAGTAAATATTTAGCACAGTATGTAGATAAAACTCTTGATGCTAAAAAACACAACAAAATTAAACATTTTGAAATTCCAAAAGAAGGTTTTATTTTAAAACCTGACCAATTATACTTAGGGGCAACAGAAGAATACACCGAAACTCACAAACATGTTCCATTCTTAGAAGGAAAATCTTCTACTGGACGATTAGGTATAGATATTCACGCAACAGCCGGCAAGGGAGATGTAGGTTTTTGCGGATATTGGACATTAGAATTATCTTCATCTAAGCCAGTACGTATTTATGCTGGAATGCCTATTGCTCAACTCATATATTATGTTGTATTTGGAAAAGTAGATAGACTTTACAATAAAAAATCTAGCGCAAAATATAGTCATCAAGAAAAACGTCCCAGGGAATCCATGATGTGGAAAAACTTTAAGTAATTATTTCTTAAATTTTATCTCTTTAAGTTTCTAAAAATAGGCAAATACAAATCTTCTTTTGGATCTATCAAAAGCTCTTTTTTGTCTATTTTATCCTTAAACTCAACGGGGGCATCAGTTATTAAGGCTAGAGGTTGTTGTTCCTTTCCTTCCCCCAGACAAAGCACCGCGGAAGTCGCCAAACTGTCCGCGATGTCTGTTCTCGACATTTTTAAAATTCTGCCGAAAATATCTTTTTTTCCTATGTAATTTCTAATACCTTTAAACCCCGCATAGCCTAACGCCACCCCGACAATTCCAGCCCGCAAAGGAAAAACTCTGCTATCGGTGATAAGCACACCCAGTTTTTTAACTTTAAATATTTTTTTAAATTTTTTTCTGATTAAATCCGCGGATCGAAAGCTATCTTTTGGTAAAAGAATTATCTTACCGTCGGCATTAGATTCATCAATGCCGGCATTGGCCATCACCATGCCGTCTTTAATAGTCAGCCACACATATTTGGTCTTGAGAGCGAAATCACTTTCTTGTTTTATAAGTTTTATTTTTTCTTGTTCAGTTTTATATTCCATTGTCCTGCCTTCAGACAAAGCAACTATTTTAGAAGTGACAACTAAAATAGATTTTTCCGGAATTTTTTTGACGTATTTTAAAATAAATGAAATTAAATCTTCATTCTCTTTAAAAATTTTAGTTTTGGTTGGTGTAATTTGCATGATCCTTTCCTTTCAATAAACGAATTCCTAAATATGAAAGCGGGGTGTATAAAAATCCCATAAACACTTTATAAATCCACCACGGAATTATAATCAATAAAATAGTTTTCACAGACATTATGCCGAGATAAGCAATAAACATAAAAATAGTGGAATCAAGCAGTTGAGACCAGAGGTTGGAAAGATTTGAGCGTAACCAAAATAATTTTTCTCCAGTATATTTTTTAAAAAAGAAAAAAGAAAGAACATCTTGATATTCACCTATCGCATAAGCTACCAGAGAAGCAATGGAAAAACGGACAGAAATGCTAAAAATTAGATTATATCCGTCCTTCGCCCACAAACCTTTCTCTGCCCAAGGCGTAATCATGGAGAAAAAAGAATAGAATAAAAATACAAAAATACTTAAAATCCCAGCCCAGACAAAATTCTTCGCCATTTTTTTACCATAAACTTCCCCAATTATATCGGTCATTATAAAAACCAATGGAAAAGAAAAAACCGCCACCGAAAGATGAGTACCAAAAAGAAAAGGCATCAATTTAATCCCCAAGGTATTCGCAGCAAAAAGAGAACTTATATAAAGAGTCAAACAAATGAGAATCTTTTTATAGTCTTTCTCTAAAAGTGGCTGCATGACTTTATAAGCTTTTTACTTAATAACTTTTATTTAACCTCAATCCCCATACTTCGAGCAGAACCAGCAATGATATTGATTGCGCCTTCATCATCTTTTGCATTTAGATCTGTACGTTTCTTGTTGGCAATCTCAAGGGCTTGAGCGCGAGTGATTTTCCCGACCTTAGTTGAAGCATTCTTGCCTGAACCTTTTTCTACTCCAGCAGCTTTCAAGATAAGACCTGTGACTGGAGGGGTCTTAATAACAAAATCATAACTTCGGTCTTCATAGACAGTGATTGAAACTCCCACCTTGTCTCCCGCCATCTTTGCAGTAGCCGCGTTAAACTTGGTGACGAAGTCTCCAATATTTATTCCAGCTTGTCCGAGCGCAGGCCCAAGTGGGGGCGCGGGAGTTGCTTTCGCCGCTTGGATTTGTAATTTTATTTTTTTAATTATTTTTTTTGCCATTTTTTTAATTCGTGATTCGTAATTGATAATTCGTAATTTTAATTTATATTAAATCTTCTTAATTTGCAAGAAGTCCAATTCAACCGGGGTTTCCCGACCGAACATTGAAACCAGCACTTTTACTTTTCCTCTATCTTGGTCGACAGAACTTACCTTGCCTTCAAGATCCTTAAATGGACCATCTGTAATAAGAACCGTTTCTCCCACCACCATGTCGATATTATGCTTAATATTGCCTGCATCCATCTTTTTGAATAAATAATCCACTTCTTCTTTTTTCAAAGGAACCGGATTCACACCCGCGCCGACGAAACCAGTCACTCGCGGAGTGTTACGCACGACATACCAAGAATCATCAGTGACAATCATATCCACCAACACATAACCGGGATAAATTTTCTCTTCCACTTCCACGCGCCTGCCGGCTTTAATTTTTATTTTTTTTTCAACTGGAACAATAACATTAAAAATTTTATCACTCATGCCGAGCGAATCAATACGTTGATGCAAATTGCGAAGAACAACGTTCTCATATCCGGCATAAGTGTGAATAGCATACCAATTTCTAACTGCTTGGGTTTCTTGTTTTGACATAAGATTAGGGAGTGATTATTTTCTGTAAGACTTGTGAAAAAATAAAATCAAAAATACCTAAATAGTAAGAGATTACAACAGACAAAACAATAACTATCAATGTATAGTACAAAGTCTGGCTTCTGGATGGCCAGATGACGTGTTTTAATTCTGTCTTTATCTCTTGAAAATATTCTGTAATTTTTGATCCCATAAGAAAATTTAAATAATTAGTGTTAGTAATAATTTGCCATCCGTTGATTTTCTAACGGGACAAGCATACCTTTTAAAAAAGCCCCCTTTCAAGGGCTCTTTTAAGAATACTCTTTTTATCCAAATAGTCAAACTAAAAATTTTCTGCAGGTTGAGTAGCTTCCCTAATAATTTGTGTTAAGATGACCTTAATTTTTGCAATTCTACCCTCAATTATTTCTGGGCTATCATTTAAATGATCATGTTCAACGGAACTTTTAACTAAATCAGCCACGCCATCATCAATTAATTTCTCCCAACGATGCAAGGTTTCATTAAAAACACGTTCTGGTTGAACTATGTTTCTATCAAGACCATATTCCGTAAATAAATGTCTTAAATCTGAAACTGCTTCTTTTGCTAACCCAGATATAGATGCATCAGTTATAGCCCCAGGAACACGAGACATAGCTATTAACCCAACACTTGAATAAGAACCTCCAGATAAAATTTTATTCACCCATTTATGAAAACTAATATCAATTGCCTCATATGGATTATGTTCTTTAACCCTAGCTCTTTCCTCTTCAACAACTTCTGTAATAGCTCCAGGAAAATATTTTTGTTTATTATTTTTTAGTGCTAAAATTATATCTTTTTTTAATTGAGGTTTTTTATACAAATCTGGTCTACTTTCAATATAAGCTATCGCTTCCTCAAGCATAATAGTACTCAGTTCAGAAGGATAAATGATCTTTGTTATTCTTTGAATAATAATTCGCTTAGCATTAAAAAAATCTTTTATCTCAGCATCACCTACATTCCCAACTGGAAAATTAGGATCAAATGGCTGCCTTATAAGATCCGCAACTGAAGATGGATATCCACATAAGACACTACTCATTTCAATTTTTGATTTAAGTGATTCAGAAGTAGAAAAAATTTTTTCAACCAACCCTTTAGCTTTTTCAGTCTTCAGTCGTGCCTGAAAACTCCTTATCCTTTCAAGTTCAAGCTTTCTTTTAGGGTCAGCTTGCCCCGTAACACTAGGATTAGCTCCCCCATTTGCTCCCCCATTTGCTCCTTCAGCTGCATATTTTGTTCTTTCAAAATTATTTATCATATATTATATATTATACTACTTTATAAGATTTTTGTCAATTACCTTATTTCGTAAGTAATAGTAACATTGGAGGTAATTTTGTTCTCCCCTGTTGGAAGTGTTGGTAGTGGAGTAGCTGGAGCACTTGAAATACTATCAGTAGCCATTATGCCTTTTGCATACATAGGCATAGGATAATTTCCATTTTCCGAGAAATTTACAATACGAACAAGATGCACGCCGAGATCTTTAGAAAGAACCTTCGCTTTAGCTTTCGCTTCATCTATCGCCAGTTTGCGCGCTTGTTCTTTTAACGCATCTTCATTTTCAATTGAAAAATTTGGACCATTTATCTCAGAAATTCCTACTGCTCCAATTCCCTTTATAATTTCACCCACCTTTGCCAGATCGTGAATTTTTACTGAAACATATTCTGAAACTTCATAACCAATTATTTTTGGTGCATCTTGCCGGCAAGGCATTCCCATCCCGCTGTAACAAGGCACTCCATAGTCATACTTTGGATAAGAATTATAACTTTCTGTTTTTATATCCTTTTTTGCTATTCCATTTTTATCAAGAAAACTAAGTACCGCTGTTTCTTGAGTTGTCACTTTATTTTGCGCATCTTTCATTGCTATGGCATTTTCCTGGATCGTGAAACTAACTGTCGCTAAATCAGGGATGGCAGAAACTTCTCCTTTGCCATCAAAAATTATTGTATTTAAGGCTATCGCCCCTTCAGAAATATTATTATAATTCTTAATTTCTGTAATTGTCTTTACTGCAAAATATAAAGACACAACAATCATAAACACAAAAATTACTTTTGTTAATTTAGATTTTTCATTATTTAATATTTCCATTTTTTATTTTTTATTTTTTAATCCCAACAAGCTCAACCTCAAAAATTAAAGTAGCATTCGGAGGAATCACACCCCCCGCCCCACTTGCCCCATAAGCATCTGCAGGCGGTATAGTCAAAGTCTTCTTTTCACCAACTTTCATTCCGACGATACCTTTGTCCCAACCGGGAATTACTTGTCCGGCCCCCAAAGTAAACACAAAAGGCTCAACATGTTTAAATTTTGGGTCAACATTGGAATCAAAAACTGTGCCATTTTCTAAACGTCCAATATAATTCATTGCCACAGTATCTCCTGTTTTTGCTACTTCTACGGGAGGAACTGTGTTATTAACTTCTTCTTTTACTACATTCACATTATTATCATCTGTTGCCATATTTGTTTTATTCTTTATGCTGATAAAAGCGAAAACCCCTATTAAAGCTAGACAAATTACAATTGCTAAAATCATATTCATATCTTTTTTATCTTCCATAATTTTTATATCACTTAATCACTTTTAATTAGTTCATTATAACATGCCTATTACAAAAAAGTAAAACTTGAAATAAAAGCTATTTTATATCATTTTTTAATTTCTTCCAGAACCTTGAATTAGTCTCGGTAAACCAGGTGTAATTATAATACTTGGAAAATTATTATTATTATTTTGGTTAGGTAAATTTTCAGAATTAGTATCATTTAAGGTAGAATTTGCATCTTGAAAAATCTCTACTGGGGGTACGAAGGGTGTAGAAGCTTGTCCCGCTTGCTCCTCTACTTGCGTCAGTTGTTCTTGTAACGTCGTAACCTCATTTTGTATTTGAGTGACCACCGCTTGCTCTATGACAACATCATTTGGTGTGACCAAAGGAGTATTTGTCAAAGAACTCACAGAAGTATTATTAGCATTTTGAATCACAGTTTCAATGGAAGCCAAAACTTCGTTTATGGATTCTATGGATGGAAGTTGCAATGAATAAATATCTATTTGAAATTGAGAGAGTCCTGAATTCGTCTCTGTCAAGCTTCCTACCAACTGAGAAAGTTCTTCTACAAATATTTTTATTGTTTCTATCTCCTTTTTTATCTTCTCTGTTTCAACAATATCTATTTTATTAATTGCTAAAATATCAATTTTCTTTTGCCATTCGATAAGGAGGATATTTATATCTTTTCTTTCATTATTTATACGAATACCATTTAAAAGATTTTTAATTATTAATTCTGGATTTAATCCAGAAGCATCAGTAAATAAAAAATCTGTTTGCTTAACAATATTGGAAGCTTTTTTCATTTGATCCTGAACAGCCATCGCAAATGGAAAAGAATCTGCCAGTTCACTTTTTATATTTTCTAGTTTTTGTTTTTCTTTTTCTAATTTTCCCCTAGCTACAATTAAATTATTTTCTAATTTATTTTTTTGAGTGATTAAATCGTCTCCATTATTCCCGCGCATAAAAAAATATATCCCGAGAATAATAAGAAGGAAAACTATCCCTCCGCTAATAATAAGCGATTTTTTCATGTATCTATAATAACACGACTAAAAAATATTTACCTCAGACAATAACTCAAGGCCAAATTTTTCTTTTACGGATGCGATAATTTTGTTGGACAACTCAATAATCTCTGAACCAGTCGCTCCGCCATAATTTACCAAAATTAACGCCTGCTTTTCGTGAACACCAACATTGCCTATTTTTTTCCCTTTCCACTCACACTGCTCAATGAGCCAGCCAGCTGGAATTTTGATTACGCCTCCTCTCCTTTCAGGAGAGGGTTGGGATGAGGTTTTTTTTTCCTCAAAAAACGGTGCTTCCGGATATTTTTCACGTAATTTTTCCAACTGATCTTTATTTACAAAAACATTTTTAAAAAAACTTCCAGCATTGCCTAAAATCTTTGGGTCTGGCAATTTACTTTTACGGATAGAAATTACAGCCTCACTGATATCCTTTGGACTATTAATTTCAACTTTATTTTTTTCAAAATACTCTTTTAAAATTTTGTAATCAATGTTTTTCTTTTCTTTTTTATTTAATTTTAAAGTCACAGCTGAAATAAAATATTTTCCCTTTAATTCATTTTTAAAAACACTGTCTCTGTACCCCAATTTACATTCTTCTTTACGGAAAACTTTTTTCAAACCTGTTTCAATTTCAAAAGCTTCAACGTTTTCAAAAACATCCTTGAGCTCCGCGCCATAAGCCCCAATATTTTGCATTGGAGCCGCCCCGACAGTCCCCGGGATAAGAGACAAATTTTCAATACCCCAATATCTTCGATTAACCGTAAACATTACTAAATCATGCCAAATTTCCCCACCCATCGCTCTAACCAAGACAGTTTCAGAATTTTCTTCTTCGATTTCTATCCCCTTTAATTTATTTAAAACAACAATACCATCAAAATCTTTGGTAAAAAGCGTGTTACTCCCCCCGCCGAGAAAGAACTTTTTGTTTTCTGTAAAAACTGAATTAAAAAAAAGCTCTTTTAGATCTTTCTCAGCTTCTATTTCAACAAAAAATTTTGCATTTACATTTATACCGAAGGTATTTAATTTAGATAAGTTATAATTTTGTTTTATTTGCATTTTTTAGATAAAAATAGAGATAATCGCTCCGATTCCAATCAAGGAAATTAAAATAAAAGTCACCCAGCCAAAAATATTAGTAATTTTTTTATTTTTAAAATTACCCATCACTTCAGAATTCCCAGAAAGATGAACAATAAAAAAAATCATAAATGGTGAAATAATACCATTCAACACAGCAGAATAAATCAATGCTTTAATGGGATCCAATCCGACAAAATTCAAAATTATACCTAGAATCAGCGCAATAATAATAATTCCATAAAAGGCCGTAGCTTGTTTTAGTTTCCGGTAAAGTCCCGTTTTCCAGCCGAATGATTCCGAAATAGCGTAAGAGGCCGATCCCGCCAAGACTGGTATCGCGAGAAGCCCCGTGCCCAAAATTCCAAAAGCAAAAAGAATGAAGGCAAAATCTCCGGCAAAAGGACTCAAGGCGATGGCCGCATCTGAAGCGGTAGCAATATTGGTGATTCCATTTGCAAAGAGCGTCGCGGCGCAAGCGGCGATAATAAAAAACATCACAAGATTTGAAACAAACATACCGGACCAAACATCAATGCGCATTTTACGAATATCTTCTTGGCTATTATTTACTCGGCGCATTTCTTCAGTTTTCTCTCCCTTTAAAATTTCTTCTTCGACTTCCTGCGAAGATTGCCAAAAAAACAAATAGGGAGATATGGTCGTACCAAGTATCGCGCAGACCAAGATTATTGTATCTTTAGAAAAATGAAAACTAGGGATTATTGTATTTTGCAACACTTCTACCCAATTTATTTTTACAGAAAAAGCCGAAATCACATAAGCAAATAAGATAAAAGTGAGATACTTCAAATATTTCGCATATTTTTTATAAGGAATGAAAACTTGCAAGAACAAAGAAAAAACAGCAAAAAGAAAAATTAAAAATGTAAAGTTTATCGCCGGAAATATCAACTGCGTACCTTTTGCCATTGCTCCCAAATCCGCCCCGATATTAAAAACATTCGCAAAAAGCAAAAGTGCCGTGCATAAATATAGAATTTTTTTTGAATAATGTTTTTTGATATTTGCCGCCAAGCCGACACCCGTAGAAAGACCGATGCGGGCGCACATTTCCTGTACAACTCCCATCAAGGGAAAAGTAAAAAGTGATAACCAGATAAGACCAAAGCCTTGTGAAGCGCCAGTTTGAGAATATGTCGCAATTCCCGAAGGATCATCGTCTGCCGCGCCAGTGATGAGTCCAGGACCCAATATTTTCCAATATTCTTTTGCCGTTTTTACTGGCTTCTCCTCTCCTATATCATGTTCTAGTTCTCTCCCGACTTCCACGCCTTTCTCCAGCACCTCTGCCGGCGCGCTAAAAATTTTCTCCAAAATAGTTTTCTTCATTCTCTAAGTATAGTAATACTCCCATCTTTATGCAATTTGATAACTTTTGACGCTTTGCCGGCGAGTCTGCCTATATCCATATAATAATCAACGAGGTTTCCGAAGTACTTTTTTGCTTCTTTAATATCTTCTGCTGGCATCATCCCTTCAGGATTTGCTGATGGTGCGATAAGCGGACCAGTTTTTAAAAGCAAGTCACGAAGTTCTTTTTGCGCAGGCAAGCGAAATGCCAGAGATTTTATACCTCTATGCAAATATGAAAATTTCTCATCTGGGCAGTCTAAAATAATACTGGTCGGCTCGGGAGATGCGGTGAATTTTTGCATATGCAAAAATTCACCACCAGAGAGATTTATAGAAAAAAGTTTTAGCTGTTCAATATCGCCAATTAAAATTATGCAAGGTTTCTCTGGCGCTCTTTTTTTAAGATTATAAATACGCAAAACAGTGTCTTTGTTTAAAGCTTGACCCACAATGCCATAAATAGTGTCTGTCGGCATTACCGCGACGCCTCCCTCTTTTAAAGTATTTATTAAATTTGTATCATTCCAGTCCATGGAAATAATAGTACTATTAGTGTATTATATTAAGCAATACTATGATAAAAAATATAGTTAAATTTTTTGATAAATTGGAAGACAAAATAAGGGGAAAATTAAGCCATTATCCTATCCTTTATGCATTTATAGGAGGAATTGGAGTCGTATTGTTTTGGCGCGGTGTTTGGCATACGGCAGATGATATGAATGTCGGTTCTATTATTTCACTCATTATCGGATCTATTATGCTTCTCATAACAGGCATCTTTGTTTCCGCTTTCGTTGGAAGCAAGCTCATTATTTCTGGCCTCGTCGGTGAAAAAAAAATTACTGAAAAAGAGGAAGGGGAACTCCAAACAGAAGAGATGAGACTCAAAAATCTACAAGGCACTCTCAATAGATTAGAAAAAAAGCTAGACCATATAGATCAAGAAGTGGAAGGAAAAATACCAAATAAATAAACCCCCTTTCGGGGGTTTATTTATTAATTAGTTTTTCCTGTTACTGGTGCTACCATAGTCCCAGTTTTTGCCTTGATTATTTTAGCTTTTTTGATTTTTCTAGCTTTTTTAACTTTTTTGATAGTTACTTTTACTTGAGCTTTATTAGTCTTTAAATTAACCTTAGTTCTATTTTGTTTCTTTTTTAGAGAAAGTAACTTTGCTTTTAGTTGAGATTCTGTGAGAGTTGGGGCAGTGGTATTAGAAGTCGCAGTAGTCCGTGCGAAAGATGCGACAGGAGAAGCCATGAGTGTGAGCAAGAATAATGTTGATATAATTTTTTTCATAATATTTATATTTTAATTCTATTAATCTGTTTCATCTTGTAATAATTCTAAATTCAAATTATCAAATTCTGAAATGCCACTAATTATATCTCTGAAGTTATTCAATTCACCAATCAGTAAATCTTTAATACCAAATAAAGATGATATCGGCTGTGTTCCGAGTGGAGTAAGTAAATCTTCTAGTTGTTTTAATTGAGCATTTACCTCAGCGACGCGATTGTTCAAGCGATCAAACTGATTGTGATGTTTATTTAACAAACCATTTAGCAAAGCTTTTTCAACAGCTGAAAGATTTGATGTGCCTGTATCAACTCCTGCATTAGCACTAATTTGAGAAACCGCAGTTTCATAACTCTTTAAAACATTTACAACATCAGCATAAGTTAGAATAGTTTTTTCATCCAATGCGGGAAGATTAACTGCTGGAGCCTTTTGAACATCTGCAGAAACAAAAGAAAAAACACCTTGCTCGTCATTACTTTGACCATCTTCATTTTCTCCATCATTATTATTATTGTCACCCTGATCATTACTATCCTTATTGTTAATTTCTTGATTGTCACCCCCTCTTCCGTCTTCAGCTCGCACAAGCGATACTTTTAACGGAAAACCAATAAGAACACCTATCATCAACAAACCAAACAATTTTGTTACTTTCTTCATATATACTATATTTACTTAATTAATAAAAAACGACCAAAACTTAACTACTAATAATAAATTATAACATAAAATCCCTACTATAATATATTAGACGTGTGAAAAGGAGAATTATTACACTATTTCAAATTTATAAATTTTTTCCTTTTTTATTCTAATCATTGGGTGCCTACAGGGATTCGAACCCTGACTAAGAGCTCCACAAGCTCTAGTGCTAACCATTACACCATAGGCACCATGTAATACGAACCCACTATTTATAGCAAAAAAAGTAGAGAAATGCTACTTAAAATTTATTTTGTGCCCAGGGGGGGACTCGAACCCCCATGCCTCACGGCGCTACCACCTCAAGGTAGTAAGTCTACCAGTTTCTCCACCTGGGCATTTATAAACTCTAACAAAAAAATTCATTTTTGTGAAATGAATTTTTTTAATTATTTTATTCAGCTTTTTCTGTTGCCTCTATCGCCTCTTCTTGATTAGTAACCGAACGCATTTTTTTGCGAACGTCTTTGACGGCTTTGGTACGAATATAATAAAGCTTGGATCGGCGGGCGCGAGATCTCTTGGTAATTTCAATTTTGCCTATCATTGGAGAATAGAGTGGAAAGATTCTTTCTACTCCAACCCCAGAAGCGACTTTGCGGACAGTAAAGGTAGCTCCTGCTTCCTTACCATGCTTTCTAGCAAGCACAATACCCTCAAAAGACTGGAAGCGGGATTTACCTTTTTCATCCAAAATCTTAGAAGATACATTCACGGTGTCCCCAGCCTTGAAATCAAGCTTTTTGCGCTCTTCAATATCCACCGGACTGAATTTAATTTTATTTATTTTATTTCCTACCATAGTAAGTTTAATTTAACATAAGCATCATTTTTTTGCAATTTTTAAAAATTTAGCATTAGTGTGCGGTCGCTTATTATTGCTAAATAATTATTTTGTTAGTTTTTTAAATTCTGCCGGAACGGATGATTCTATTTTTACGATCTCTCCTTTCAGATTCTGAAATTCTATGGATTTCGCATGAAGCGCCATACGAGTAATGCCTTTGGGGGTTGGGTTGTCAGGATTATAAAGAGAATCACAGACAACCGGGTGATTTAAATATTTCATATGCACACGTATCTGGTGCGTGCGACCGGTTTTCGGATGAATTTCTAAATAAGTAAATTTACTTAGCGGAGCATTGTGAAATTTCTTATCTGTATGGGACCCACCTCGTACTCGAGGAAGGGATGAACGGGAAGAAATTTCACAATGCTCCGCTTCAAATCTCTTGAGTACTCTGTACTGCGTAACAGCATCCCTCATCTCCCCTCGGGCTCCCCGTCCGGCGAGATACCGGCGAAAATCTTTCGGACTTCGGCCGATCGGTTTATTTATCACCCCGCGATCATTTTTTACATTACCCGAAACGATAGCCACATAAGTTTTCTTTATTTCCCTATTCTGAAATTGGCTTTTTAAAAACTGATATGCCTTCTCATTTTTTGCCAGAAGCAAAACTCCGGAAGTTTCTTTATCCAGCCGATGCACGATGCCCGGCTTTTTTATTTCTGTTTTTATATTTTTATTTTTGTAAATTTCGTTCTCTCCGACATTTTTCATTCTCGGATAGTTTTTAAGAATCCAATCTGCGATTGTTTTTTCCTTACTTCTACCATCAGCATGTACTGAAATACCCGATGGTTTGTCTATGGCTAAAATATTAGAATCTTCGTATAAAATTTTTATTTTCATAAATACTTGAACAATATCATATTTTGTCACCAACAGTTAGTTCCTTAATTTTCTCAATCCAACCCAAGATGGTTAAAAACAGTTTTGTGTCACTTACAGATATGTACACACCTTGAAATATTGTTTTTATTATTATATAAATAAGGTATGCGCGCTTAGCTCAGTTGGTAGAGCAACGCTTTTACACAGCGAAGGTCGGGGGTCCGAATCCCTCAGCGCGCACATATGTTCTTTGCCCTTGTAGTTCAATGGATAGAACGAAGCTCTTCTAAGGCTTTGATGTAGGTTCGATTCCTACCAAGGGCACCAATAAATCTATAACGATGGGTCAACGATTGAAATAGAAGAATTTAATATCTCAACTGATTTTTGTTCTCTTTCAGAAAAATAATTTAGCGCTTTTAAAATACGATCTTGATTAACTGTTGGAATTTGTTCATCTAGATTAATAGACGATAAAATAGATTCTTCATTTATTTGATTAAAAAGGCGATAACCAAAAAAGAATGACAGTAAAATCAGGACAAATGCCCCAAAAACAGCAATCTTCCAATAAAAATTGAAATTCAAAATAAAATCTTTTTTCTTAAAATTATTTTCTTTTTTAAAAAGTTTTATTTTCATGGGATAAAACTCAAAAGTTGTATTTTAAAAACGGCCTCCCAATCTGAACTTTTAATATTTTTACCAGGCACAACTTCTATCGTTAATTTATGTACATCCATTAAGAGAAAATCGAGTTCATAAGGAGAATTTTCTAAAAGCATTATAAATTTATAAATTGCTTCAAAACTACCAGAAGCTTTTAACCCAACCACTAAACCGGTTTTATTTGTCAAAATATCAACTGAGTTAACTTCAGTCTTTGCTCCAACTTTTGGTCCTAATTTTTCAATCATATTCAAGAATGGAACAATGTCAGAACTCTCAGCAAAATGGGTTTCAAATAAAACTTTATTTTCAGTAATTTTTTGGAGAGAATGGTTTAAAAATTTTATATCATCCCGTCGACGCGCTTCTGTTTGCCAAGTCAGATTCTCCTGTTCTGTTTTTTTATTATTATTATTTATTTTTTGATATAAAAGAAAAAAAGCAAAACAGAAAAATATAAAAAGTGTTGCGGAGAGAAGAAGGGGTATTTTTTGAAGATTATTTTTCATATGATTTAATAAATTGCCCGCTAAATTTATGAAGGAATTAAACTTAAATAAAATTGAATATTAGATCCTTTCACAAAATTTGAAATTGGCAAATCAATATTTTTAAAGATTGAACCATCTTCCAACGTTTGACGAAATAGAAGTAAAACCTCGCGAGACGGTGCGGTGCCAGTAATGCTTATTTTTTTACCTTTGATTGGATTATTCTCATATAAAATTTGAGTAATTTTAATATCAGATCTTTTCTTTAAAAGAATGGCATTGATAACTTTAAGGGAAGGAAGAAATTTATTTTTTTCAGAATTTTCAACTATATTAAGTTTGTTATTTATATCTTTAATCATAACAAGAGATTGCTGATCAAGGATTGGCAAGGGCTCGTTTTTTTGAGTTTCCAACTTTACATTAACCAGAGCGACTTTTACAGAAGAAATAAAATAAGAAGGCAAGATGCAAACAAAAGCAATTAAAATACAAAAATCGAACATCACCAAAAATAAAACTGCTAGTTTGTAATGAAAATCTACAGCCATCTTTTTCTTTTCTTCTTTTGGAATTAAATTAATCATTGATTGATTTATTAATTATTACTAAAATCTCCCAAGGCGAGCCCTATCGCAGTCGCAAACGCAAGTGCTTGTTTAAAATTCATCTCTGGGATGTGATTTTCTGTGTTTATTATATTACCCCAAACATTCGCCATTTCGACTGTACATTTCATACTAACGGAAATATAGTCGGCAAGTCCTATCAAGTTTGAATCGCCACCGCAAAGAATTATTTTTTTTATGGGCGGATTATTTTTACCTTCTTCGTCTTTATGTGTTTGCCAATATAAAAAATGTTTTTCAATCTCGTCGCGTAAAACAGAAACACTATTTAAAAGCACGGGAAAAATTTCTTTATTGGGGGTATTTCGCTCCAAACCAAATTGTTGTTTCATTTTATCCGCCTCTTCAAAACTTATATTAAAATTTTTTTGAATCATATTGACCAACATTATTCCGCCTAAATCAAGGGTAAAAGTAAACATTACAATCCCTTGAGATATGATAAAAACACCCGTGCGTTTTTTACCAAAATCTACAATCATATATGTTTCCATGTCGCCTTTTTTAATAACCGCTCGAGAAATTGCTTGAGCCTCAAGTTCAGATGATTGAACTCTTATTTGAGAGTGTTTAAAAATCAATAAGTAATTTTCGATTATATTTTTTGGTATAGTCGCGACTTGAACTTCGATACTCTGCGCATCTTCTTTAACTAAATCATAATCAAAAATTGCATCTTCGGCTGTTATCGGAACGTGTTCTTCCAAAGCAAGCTCAATTCCCTCTCGAACATTTTTCAAACCTGCTTTTTCTAATCGAAGCTGAAAAAGATATACTTGCTCTTCTGGCAAGGAAACACGCACAGATTTTATCCCTTCTTCTTTTTTAAGCAATAACAAAATTTCCTCCATCCGTTTAGAATCTTTTATCTTGCCAGATTCGATAACTCCGGGCGGAATAACCCGCTCTCCATATTGCCCGATTCTTATGCCATTTTTGGTCGTAATAAGTTTTACAAATTTTATTGATTCGTCTGAAATATCCAAACCGTAAGAAGGCATTGCTAAAAAATTAGGTGGAGGAAAAAATTTTAGAAAAATTCTATTAAATGAATTCTTAAACATGGTTAGATTATACTATTTATCTAGCCCTTGTACCAGCAGGAATTTCATTATTTAGTTCCAAAAGAGAAAATTTACCGACCCCCTCCTCTCCGGCAGGCAAGTCGATAGAAACAGCTAGGATCATCCCCTCACTTTTTAGCCCACGAATTATTCTGGGTTCCAGGTTAGCGACAAACATGCATTTTTTACCGACCAAAATAGAGCAGTCTGGAAAATACAGAGAAATCCCTGAGATAATCTGTCTTATATCCCTTTTTTCTTCCTTTGCCTCGCCAGAGCTTGCGACGGCGGGTCCTAAATCTACAGATAACTTCAACAACTTATCTGTCTCAGGAACTTTTTCTGCAGACAAAATTTCTCCCACTACAATATCAATTTTTTTGAAATCCTCTATACTAATCATAAATTTATTTTTCTTTATTTCTTCGGTCCAAATATCTTTGTAATATTAAAGCTGCAGCAGATGCGTCAACTCTCCCTGATTTTATTTGTTTTATTTTAGTATGTGCTTGCGAAGAATTTATATTACTTTTAGTATTTCCGGATTTTCGTGCTTCAACAGATGTTAAAAATTCTTTCTGTTTATGCACTGGCAAATTAAATTTCTCTTTCAATTCTAAAATAAAAACTTCAATTCGACCAGACAATACATTCAACTTACCTGAAAAATCTACTGATTCTCCCACCACAATCTCTTTTATATTTTCGTTTTTTATAATTGTAGAGAATTTTTTAAAAGTATCTAAATCATTAAGAATTATTCCTTTTGGAAAAGCCAAGGTGCCATTTTCATCTGAAATGGCGACTCCTATTCGTTTTGTCCCATAATCAATACCTAAAAATCTCATAATTTAATACTAGCATAAAATTTTATTTCTGATATAATATTTCATATAAATCCCGTTAAAAACCTTTCTAAAAAAGTTTCTAACGTTGGGATGGTCAAATTATTATTTTAACATAGTTTCTAACGGGATGAATCAATATAATTCATTGTTTGGAGGTAATTTATGGATATTATTACCAATAATACTATGGGCTTTGTTTTGGAAAGGTTGCGCTTTGTGGATATCTTCAAAAAATAATCAGAAGGGATGGTTCCTCGCACTCCTCGTATTGAATACGATTGGAATTTTAGAAATTTTTTATGTTTTTAAAATTGCCAAAAAGAAGTGGAGCGATATAAAAGAAATTTTCACTGTTAACAAACCGGTTAATCAATAAAAAAAAATAAGGTAAGGTTACAAGATGGAGGGCTCGCCTAATGGTATGGCAATAGTCTTGAAAACTATCGGGAGAAATCCCTTAGAGGTTCGACTCCTCTGCCCTCCGCAAATTAATTATGATACAATTTACTTATGAATCAAAAAATTTATAAAGTATTTGGGATATTATTGTTACTTATTTATAAATTCGTAACTAAATTACAAAATGCCTGAAGGTAAAAAAATACAAGGGGAAGAAGAACTTAATGAATTACTTTCTAAACATTTTTATATTGATCTTGCTGGAGTTAACAAACTGCCTAGAAGATCTCTCGAGGCTTGTCTGCCTTTGCTTACTAAAATAATGGGGCTTTTAAAATAAATACTATAATATGTGATATAATTAAATTATGGAAGTCATTGAAAACTCAAATGAAAAATTAATTTGGTCTGCACTCGAATACGAAGAAAA
>JAVHOH010000116.1:0-1162 GCA_036169935.1 Minisyncoccota bacterium
ATGAAAGGATTTAACACAAATATAGAAAAAGAGGCACTAGAGAATACAAATTTTCGTAAAGTTTTATATACAGGGAAACATAGTCAATTGGTTTTGATGAGTTTGAGACCAAATGAAGATATAGGAATGGAGGTTCACGAAGACAATGATCAGTTTTTTCGTTTTGAAAGTGGTCATGGTAAATGTATTATTGATGGTAATACTTATGATCTTATTGATGGCTCTGTGATTATCGTTCCAGCAAGTGCAGAACATAATATTATAAATACTTCTAGTACAGAAGATTTGAAACTCTATACTATTTATTCTCCAGCACATCATAAAGATCAGATAGTGAAAGTTACAAAAATTGAGGCAGAAAATGGTCCAGAATTTGATGGTGTAACTACTGAATAAATACCAAAAATAAAAATTAGCTGCTTTCTTGCAACTCGCATATCAACCTGGAAACAATAAACTTTCTTTAAGCAGCGTATGTTGCAGAAAGCACCAATTTTTATTTTTGGTATTTTCTATAGTATAATGTATATATGATATTAACAGCTATTTTTGTAGTTATTGGTCTTTCTTTATTTGAGACTGTTTCTTCTGTTGATAATGCAATAATTAATGCTGAGGTTCTTTCTACTATGAGCAAACGTGCTCAAAAATGGTTTTTAACTTGGGGTATGTTATTTGCTGTATTTGTGGTTCGAGGGCTTCTTCCTTTTATAATTGTTTGGGCTTTTAATAGCTCACTTTCTATTGGACAAGTTTTGTCTGCAGCTTGGTCTAGTGATCCATTAGTACAAGAATCAATAGAAAAATCAGCACCTATTTTGCTTGTGGCTGGAGGTGTCTTTTTGGTATTTTTATTTTTACATTGGTTATTTTTGGAAGATAAAAAGCTTGGATTACCAAGGACAGAGAAATTTTTTATGTCTAAAGGTATTTGGTTTTATGCTATTGTTTCAATTTTACTTTCAATAATTGCATGGTTTGCATTACAAGAAAGTAATTTGATGGGATTTGGAGCAGTAGTCGGTTCTACTTTATTTTTTATCATGCATGGTTTTAAACAGAATGCAGAATTACAAGAAAAAAAATTAATAGGAGGAGCTCAATCTGACTTGAGTAAACTTTTCTTTTTGGAAATTATTGATACTACATTTTCTCTTGATGG
>JAVHOH010000117.1:0-1834 GCA_036169935.1 Minisyncoccota bacterium
GTCGCATACTCCACTTACCCAAACCCTTCCTTTTTTCTTTTTCTTTATTTCTTGAATAAGCAGTTCTGGCGCATTAATTTTTACATCAACAAACTCACCCCAGTTCTCTTGGTGGCCGCTAAATCTTTTCATAAACCGAGCGTAGCAATAAGTACACCCGTGCTGACAGCCCACATAAGGATTGATCGTCCAATCATAAACTTTCGATTTTGAAAGAATATTTTTTGCCTGAATTTCTTTAATTTTCATTTCTAAATTCCATAGCTCCTCCAACACTTTAACTTAACGCTTTTATTATCCAGAAAATGATTGTCAAAATCAGGCTAATTAAAATACAAGTTGTTAAAGGAAAATAAAAATGAAAATTTTCCCGCTGAATAATGATATCGCCCGGGAGCTTTCCCACAAAAGGAATCTTTCCTCCAAAAGTGAAAAACAATCCCAGCAGGATTAAAACCCCACCAAAAATCAAAAACAACTTACCAATTTCATGAAAAAATGGCATCGTCTATCCTCCCAATAAATTATAAGCAAAAAGCTTTTATATTTTGCTGCTCATTTGTATTTTAGGTAAAGATTATTTTGCGTTGGGATGAATGCTACCTACGAATTGTAAGACTATTCTTCTCTGCCGGGGCTTATGGTCAAACTCCGCTAAAACTACCTGCTGCCAGGTTCCTAATATAAGCCTGCTCGAAATAAAAGGAACTACCAAAGATGGGCCCTGTAATGCCGCGCGTAAATGGCTAAAACCATTGGCATCGCCCCAAGTCTCATCATGGGCATAGGTTTTGTTGGAAGGAACAAGTTGCTCGTATAACTCTTTTAAATCGGAGATTAAACCGGGCTCGTATTCAAAGGTAGTTATAGCTGCGGTTGAGCCAATTACAAAAACTGTAACATTGCCTTCCTGAAAACCGCTATCCCCTAAATTCTTCTGAATTTGGGCAGTGATATCAATTAAATCCCCTGCGCCTTTTGTCTTAAGGTTGAGTTGTTTAGTAATTATCTTCATTTTAGGAATACTTAATACTCAAATACTCACTCAAATACTCAGACGCCTTCCGTGCTAATCTTGATCGTGTACCTAGCTTGTGCCGACCCAAAAACACTTTCCTGATTGTTTCGGAAAGCGTCTAGGATTTTAGGATTTTCTTAAATTGGATTACAAGTCTTTTCTAATGATTACTTCTTCACCTAACATATCAATAATCTTAACTACAACAACAAAAGACTTTTTATTAGGAACAGTGAGTCCATAGACACCTTTAATCAAGTCTTTCTTCTTCTCCGGGACATCAGAATAACAGATATTAAATGCTTTCCCATCATAATCGGTGTCAATTAAAATTGTGTCGATCATTGAACGAAAATCTTTGATTTTTACTGAAAAGAGATTTTCGTCTGATTTAAATCGCTCTATTATAGTGGGTGAAATAAAATCTTTAATTTCGATAAATACCTTGCCATCTTTCTTTTTTATATCCATGCTGGCCTTGGCTGGGTTATGAATAAAGAATTTACCATAACGCTCATCGGTCCTAAGCTCAATTATTTTGTAGCGATTGACTGGGCGCTTTTTATTTATTTCAGCGACAAAAGGATCAACGCGGGTTTCTTTTCCCAAACAAACTACAACAATATCTCTTTCTTCGTTCGGCCTTGCTTTTAGCTCATTTTCGATAAATTGTAAATCAAGAAGTGTTAAGGGGTGCTCAAATGGGATAATTTTTACTAATTTATCACCTAGCGTACCGTCAAAAAACGTATCGCTATATTTACGCTGAATACCAATATGCTCTATTGCTAAGTTTACGGCTTCGTTGCGCTGTAT
>JAVHOH010000117.1:1934-5482 GCA_036169935.1 Minisyncoccota bacterium
TTATGCCAATCACAATGTAAATATATACTACCTTCCTCTGCTAATAATTCTCTCAATAATAGCAATCTCTCATACATAAACTGCAAATAATTATCATTTGCCCACATGTCTTCATACTGTATCTGCTCGATTAAAGTTTGTCCTTCGCCTGTAAGCCCTGCCTTCTCTTTTAAGCCGCGCAACTCTACCTTACGAACATAATCAGCCTTAGAATCAAACGGCGGATCAATATAAATCAGGTTTATTTTCCCCCTGTATCCATTTTCCAGTAAATACGCAAGGACTTCTTTATTATCTCCGTGAAATAGTAAATTATCCCAGTCCGATTTGGGGGCTGTTTTTGGTTGAAATACCTCAACCCTCTGGGCCGGGAAAGCAATTATCCTAGTAAGTGCTTTTTTACCTACCCAAGAAAGCATCGGCCTTCCTTTAGCAGCACTGACAGAAACTGTTTTTACCTTTAATTCCTTCTTTATCTTTATCATTTATTTCTCCTTAATAAACGCTTTAATATCATCTAATTTATTTGCTGGCACAGTATCCCTGACAAAAATCATCTCATATTTTATTTTATCTGGATTATATTTAAGCAAATCTTTGACCGCCTCGGCCTTAACGCCTTTTTCTCCATCAATAGCGCTATCTTTATCGCGCTCGGACTTAATTTCCACAATATAACATTTTCCGTCTTTTCTCCGAATTAAGAAATCAGGGCTGTAGCGGTGCCAAGTACCATCCGGTTTTTTATATTCCACGTAAAAATCTGTTTTTTCAGGATCGGTAATTGCCCCGGTAAAATAAAAACCTTCGATATTTTTCCCCTCTTCATTTATGGATAACAATATTTGCCTGAAGAAATCCTGCTCCGGAGAAGAATCGAAATCATAAGGCGTGTAATGGAAACTTAAATCGCTTTTATCCTGCCTTCTGTAATCCTCAAAATTAGTTAGCAAGCCCCCTTTTGCGCTCTCGGTCAAGAAGCGAATCTCAGTAACGTATTTATCGCCTTCTTTTACAAAACCCTCAGGCCTTATCAATGCTAAAGTTTTTCTTATATATTCTTTTTTCTCTTCATAAACAAAAAACTGTTTTTCAATTTGAACCGAAAGATCAATGAGGTGATATTTTGGCAACTCTTTATCGGGATAAATCTTCTTTAGAGCCTCGAGCATGTATCCCGATTCAATTCTATAATTAGAGGATAACTCAGTAGCGGCGCTGTAAATATCTATAATTTCTTCTAATGCTGCTATTCTTTCTTCCTCAGTCTCAACAAGCTTAGTTTTTACACCAAAATCTTCTATTTTTAAGACCTTTCTAATCAGTTCTTCCTTTTTCAGATTCTTAGGCATTGAGAATTCAAGTTCGCCTTTTGCTTTTTGTTTTGCAATTATCTTGCGTATCTCTCTTATTATCTCTACCGGTGAAATATTTATTTTTCTTACATAAAGCCTGGCCGTAGAATAATCTTTAAAACTATTATTGAGTTGCGCTAGAGTTTCTCCGTAGGTTTCACTAATCTGCTTCTCTAAAATTGCGCGGTTATCTTCAGAAAGATATATACGCGCTTTTTTATTATTTCCCGGTATCTGCCTCAAGCAACGAGTAGCTGCTTGCAAGACGAAATTATTGCTGGTCTTTAGTTTTCTGATTAAAGCGCAGGAAAAAAGGCTCGGGCAATCCCATCCTTCTGTTCCTTTATTGACTAAAAGAATAACGCGATGGTGGGAATCTTTATGATTAAGCCTGTTAAAAGCATCTATCTCGGCCTGAACTGATTTCGAGGTATTTTTTAATACAATTGTTGAGGATAACCCCATTTTTCCTAAAACCGTTTCTACCGTAGGCCTTATCTTCACCAAATCTTCTTCTTGAGGAAAATAAAGGGCTATTTTTGCCGGTGTACCATCCGGTAAAGTGTGGTCTTTATATTCCGTAAAGAAATTTTCGATTACCTCACGCACGAAATCTCTTGTTTTTTCATCTGAAAAATCATAGGAAAAAATGTTCCCCGATACTTCCTTTAGAATATTATCTTTTATGCCCTGTGACAAACCGTACCACACCACGACATCTTTAAGTGGTTGGCGCTTATAATATGGGGTACCAGTGGTATTCACAACGCAGATAAGATTGGTGCCTTGATGTAAATAATCAACTGTTTGTCGTACTTTTTTCAGCTCCTTCCCCATTTCTTCGCCATAGGTATGATGAGCTTCATCTGAAAATACGCCAAGATGTGGCAAGGAAGCTATGGTTTGCAGGCGCCGGTTGGCTACGGCTTCAGCCTCTTCTTCTTTTTCCTTTAATTTAAGTTGAAGATAAGATTTTCTTCGGGACGTAGGTTTTTGGATTCTTATTTTCTCAGTATTGGTAACTATAAGGTTAAAATGACTGCCTTTGGCTATAGGTATATCTTTTTCGCCATCTCTGGTGAATGTAATTTTAAGGTTGGCGGAAAATGGCTTATACAATCTCGGTGGTAATATTTTCTCAAAAGGAATTCCTGATAATTGCTTTAGAGACTCAATTATAGTTTTCCCAGGAGCAAATACTAGAGCATTTCTGATAAAATTCCCATTTGGATATTCTAAAGCAAGTGCAAATTCCGTAGCTATAATAGAACCTATGAGAATGGTTTTCCCTGCCCCCATTGCAAGGGCAAGGATATAGCTGGGATAGTCAAGATTTAGTGTTTCATATAACGCCTCGAGCTTTAATTCCCTGACTAATTTCTGATTAGTTTTGACCTCATGCAATAATCCCTTCAACCCTTTATCGAGAATAATTTTTTCTGCTTTCTTGGCCTTTTGCGGTATACCAAGAATAGCTGATAATTCCTGATTGTCAGGATAATATTTTTTGTAAAGTTCAAATATATGGGGAGTGTTTTCGACTAACCTTATATACCAATATGTCTCAAGCGCCATAAGTTGAGCAGAACGAAGATATCTAAGGCTACCATCATCTAAAGAGGCGAATTTTAAAATTTCAGCTATGGCAGGAAAATCAGAAGAGTTATAATTTTTAAACTTCCATTGTCTTACATTTTCTGCTATTTTTTGAAAAAGCGGATTAACTACTTGCGTCATTTTTTATTTAACTAATTCGTCAATACTAACTTCTAAGGCATCAGCAATTTTAGCAACAGTAGTAATCGTGGGCTCTTTTGCTATACCGGCCTCAATCTTCACAAGGGTTGCTGTTGCAATATCGGCTAAACGGCTGAGCTTTTCTTGCGTTAACCCCTTCTTTAACCTAAGTTTTCTTATATTCTGCGCTAACATTTTAATTGACTTATTGTATAATTGTATTAGTATATATGTATAGGTATATCCATTCCTTACATTCTAGATTATACTATAAATATATTCAAAAATCTATTAAAAATCTGCGTTAGAAAAATGATAAGTTTACGTCTATTATAGTAGGAGGATAAAAATGTCAACTATATACTCAGGAAAGATCAAACAAAAGGCGCGTGATTTAAGGTATAAAGGTTGGTCGATGGGAGAAATTAGCCTAAAAATGAAAATCCCAAAAAATAC